>JBBRNY010000040.1:0-20176 GCA_038229915.1 Kapaibacterium sp. (SeqCode)
TAAGATGGCAGATTGGGTTATAGACCTCGGTCCCGAAGGCGGCGACCGCGGCGGCAAAATAGTAGATCAAGGCACCCCCTTCGAAGTAGCATCCCGCCACAAAAAAACCGGAAGCTACACCGGGTTTTATTTGGAGCAGGAGTTGGGGTAGTAATGGAAGGGCGAAGTGTTCAGTCGTTTAAGGAATATCATCCCCCTCAACCACCCGTATCTCCGCCTCTGTCAGCCCGTACAATTCATATACCAGCTGATCTATTTCGTTATCGGTATGCGCGATCTGCCGCTCAAGCTGGCTCCGGCTCTGGGGCGTTTTTGATTGAGGGAGGTCTTTGTTGAGCGTCAGCATACATTGAATTAGTCATCAAAGCTAAATATAGTATCATCTTTGTAAGCAGATTTTACTTTTACAATGAAATCTGAATCAGCTCTATATTTTTTAATGACAGAATCTACAAGTGCTTGGCTATATCTAGGGCTACTAAAAAGGGGAGTTTTACAGTATTTTATATTGGATGATAATGAAAATACTTTTTTAATACATATCACATCATGTGAGGTAAGTTTTGGTAAGTCGGTTAAATCTTTATTAATTGTTCGCAAGAATTCCTTTTGCCGAAAAGGATGCGTTACATCAATATCTACCATACCCACAACTTCAGCGTTCGGATCATTTGATAAGAAGACTGGTTTGTTTCCTTCTGTGCCTGGTTTATATATGTGTACAGTTGCCCCCAAAGGTGCCTCGACTACCTGACGCATAGTTGCAAACCATTCCCCTCTGTATTTTTCAAGTAATTTTTCAAAAGAAAGCTTAAGATCATCATTATTTGCGGTCTCACTTTTAGCTCCGTGACGAAAGTAGACTGTTCCACGTGCCCATATCTCCTTTTGTTTTTTGTCAGTGTCTTCATACGCACCAGGATCAACAAATATCAATGGTAAAGCTACCTCACCTATAAGTATAACGGCGACAGTTGCTTCGTTTTTTTTAGCTCTCTCAATTGTAAAATCACCAAATTGCTTTTTTGTATACTTTGCTATTTTATTAGTGAGATCAGATGGGTCGAGAGATAGGAAATTATCGACTTCAACGTTACTTGGTTCTCCATTGTCCTTTAAGCCAAAGATAACGGCACCCCCACCGGAATTTGCAATAGCAACAATGTCTTTGATTACTTCCATCATGCCTTTATTCGATGGATCATACTGTTGCTTAAAATCAATAGATTGACTTTCAGAAACGGAAGAAAGAGCCTCCTCGATGGTTATTTTCATCCCACTCCCTCCACAACCCCTATCTCCTCCTCCGTCAACCCGTACAATTCATACACCAGCTGATCTATCTCGTTATCGGTATGCGCGATCTGCCGCTCAAGTTGCGTCCGGCTCTGCGGCGTGTTGGCTTGGGGTAGTTCTTTGCTCAGTGTTAACATCTTATAGACAATGATACCGTGACATAAAAAGACAACACATCCGATAGGTGCCTGTCAACTGTAAGCTAATATACGATAAGGAATCTAAACTCACTTGGATACCCCAACAACCTCAACACTGCTGTCTCGTAGCAGTGTTGAGGCGTTGTTCGTTTCTCGTCTTAGGGTATGAATACTGAATACACTTTCGATTTTGGTATTGGCACTATATTTTTATATGTATTGGTGAGAGAATCAGTATAGAATGGAAGATTTTTTTTTGGCAGCACAAATGCTTGCAAATAGACGATTTGTTCGTGTTGCGGCCAAGTTTCAGGAGCACAACAACCCTCCCAATAATCATAGGAGAATCTTAAATTGTCACCCTGTTTTGTTAGCGGATTACCTGAACGACTTGGGTTCGTAAACAGAGAGCCACCAAGATACGTTGAACGATCTCCATAGACAATATTTCGTGAATACCCAAATAAAACGATCACTTGTAACTTTGATGAATCAGCAAGTGAAATATTCGAAATGTGCCCTGTTTGAAAGCCGAAGTAATGCGGCTCCTGTCGGTATGTTACACTCACACTATCAAGAAATACAGTACAAGTAAGTGCTTCGTAAAGAACTCCTGGTTTTTTGATCGTGACGGTATCATCTCCTTTTATTGTAACCGAATCGCTCGGTCTTGCTCCGAAACCAGTTTTTGTATAACTGACCGAATAGGTCTGGGCAGGTACATTTTTTATAACCCAGTCACCGTTAGCGTCAGTTGTGGCAGAGAGTGTCGTGCCGATCGGATTAACAACTACGCCAGCCTTTTGGGCAAGCGTGTCGCCGTAACCATCGATCAAGATAACAGTACCTCTAAGCTCCCCGGTCGGGACCTGCACCGCCGTTGGCGTGGAAGACTTACAGCCAAAGATGGTTAGCATAAATAGAAATGCAAATACAGATGTAGTTTTCATTTGTGAATTGTGATTAATGAACACCTGTTTTAGTACGGGCAGAAAATACCAATGTTTCTAAAATTTACGATAGGGACTGCTTTATGACCTTTGTAACAATGGGACTCAATACTTTAGGAGTGTGATTAACGCACTCTTCAACTCTGCTTTGCTTGGCAATACTTCTACTTCGAGAGTGGGGGCGAATGGGACTGGGCTGTCGAAGGCGGCTACTCTGGTGATGGGAGCGTCGAGAAATTCGAAGGCTTGTTCGGATATTTGCGCGGAGATCTCTGCGCCGAAACCTGCGGTGATGTTATCTTCATGGAGGATCAAGGCACGATTGGTTTTGCGGATACTCGTGAAGATCGCTTCTTGGTCGAGCGGTACTAACGAGCGCAGATCTATCACTTCGACAGACCCTTGACTTTCACTTGCAAGTTCTTCGGCTACTTGCAATGCCATCGGCACAGTGCCGCCGTATGTTATGATCGTCGCGTCGCTGCCCTCTCGTGCTATTCTTGCTTTGCCGAGTTCGACGACATATTCGCCATCGGGCACTTCGGCTTTGAGCGAACGATAGAGCTTTTTATGCTCAAAATACATCACGGGGTTTGGGTCACGAATCGCGGCGATGAGCAAGCCTTTGGCATCGGCAGGTGTCGCTGGGCAGACCACTTTCAGCCCAGGCTGATGAGCAAACCATACTTCGGGATTCTTAGAATGAAACGGTCCGCCACTAAGACCAGCACCGCTCGGCAGACGAATAACGATAGGAACACCGATCCCCCAACGATATGCTGTTGTTGCAGCTACGGTGACGACTTGATTAAACCCATTAACGATAAAATCGGAGAACTGCATCTCAGCAACAGGTCGGAAGCCCTGCAATGATGCGCCAATCGCCGCGCCTATTATACCTGATTCGGCAATCGGTGTGTCGATCACACGGTCTGCGCCGAACTGATCGAGAAGTCCTTTTGTGGCTTTGAATGCCCCACCGAATGCGCCAATATCCTCGCCGATACAAAACACCGAGCTATCGCGCTCCATCTCATACCGAAGCGCGTCGTTTATTGCTTCGATGTAAGTTCTGATCACTCTCCGTCTGGTGTCGCTGTTGGTGTTACGGTTGGTTTCGGCACACGTTTGATCTTGCGTGTCGGGCGTTTTACTTTGTCATCGGGCATATACTCGGCTATCACTTTCGCTTGCAAGAAAAGTTTGAGATAGTCGTGTCCGCCGGCTTTCGAATCAGTGCCGCTCATATTAAAACCACCGAACGGATGCGAGCCGACCAATGCGCCGGTGCATTTACGATTGAGATAGAGATTGCCAACAAAAAATTCTTTCGATGCACGTTCCAGACGTGATCTGTTCTTGGTATAGACAGCACCAGTCAGACCAAACTCAGTATTGTTTGCCACTTTCAATGCTTCTTCGAAATCCTTAACAGGAATAATAGAAAGCACCGGAGCGAAAATTTCTTCGAGCGACAAACGAGATGTCGGCGCTACATCAACAAAAACGGTTGGCTCAACATAGAAGCCGCCGTTAGTTGCAATTGTCTTGCCGCCGCACAGCAGTGTCGCTTCTTTCTTGCCGATCGCGACGTATTCCATCGCCTTTTGCTGAGAGCGAATATTAATGACGGGTCCGACTTCTTTGTTCTCGGTCGGGTCGCCGATCTTCAGTGCTTCGACTTTCGGCTTGAGTGCCGCAACGAATGCATCATAGACTGGGCGCTCGACGATCACGCGTGAACACGCCGAACATTTTTGCCCCTGAAAACCAAATGCCGCCGCGACGACACCTTCGACAGCCACATCAATATCAGCATCTTTCGAAACGATGATACCGTCTTTGCCACCCATTTCAGCAACGATACGCTTGATCCATTTTTGGTTTGGCTGATGTTGGCTTGCAAGATTATTAATGCGAAGCCCGATCTCTTTCGAACCTGTGAACGAGATAAAACGAGTCATCGGACTTTTGATCAGATAGTCGCCTATCTCGCCACCCGGTGCAGTAAAGTAATTCAACACGCCTGGCGGAAGACCAGCCTCTTCCATAATTTGATGAAACAACCAACCCATCATCGGCGAGTCGCTCGATGGTTTGAGTACGATCGTATTACCTGAGACGATCGCCGCACTTGCTGTGCCGACCAAGATCGCAAAGGGAAAATTCCAGGGTGGGATGATCACTCCAACACCAAGTGGAATATATTCGAGGTAGCCGCGCTCGTTCTTGTTTTTATGGACGGGCTGTTGTCCGCCAAGACGGAGCATCTCACGAGCATAAAATTCAAGAAAATCTATTGCCTCGGCAGTATCGCCATCAGCTTCAGCAAAATTCTTACCGACTTCGAGTATCATCCAAGCGTTGATCTCATAACGGCGGCGCTTCACGATCGCCGATGCCTTCAGGAGTATCTCGGCGCGTTGGGTATAAGGTGTCATTTTCCAAGTTTCGAAGGTGCGGGCGGCAGTATCAAGTGCGCGCTGTGCCATTCCGATCGTGCCTTTCGAGAACTTCCCGATGATCTCGCTCGGCCGTGCCGGGTTCTTGGAAATGATATAATCTTGGGTTTTAGGCTTCTCCGTACCGATGACCAATGGATACACAGCACCGAAATTGGTTTTTGCTTCGCGAATCGCAGCGGCTTGCGAGCCATACTCTTTCGGATTCGTAAAGTCTTTGAAAAGCTCGTTCTTGAATGGGGAAACACGTTTCGTTGGTACGGGTGTGGTCATTGGTTAGATGTTTTTTAATCGGGGCTTAGAACACCGTTTCTAATAGTACAATTCGTTCACAATGCTATATTATCAACGTTTCTCAGGTATAGCAGGCCGATAGACATCACGAATACGCTGTAAGAACCTGATAAATTGCGGAAAATACTTGCGCTGCTCGCCTGTCAGGAGGTTAAAATCATAAACACAGGTGTTGGTTTGCAATTTAATGGTTTTATTTAAGTCGCGGCGATAAATCATTAAATGTAATATATCTCCCTTCGGGCATTGAGGTTCAACATCACCTTGCTCAACTTCGAATAAGCTATTGCGTTTTATGAAGGTTACCAGCGAATCCTCATCTTTTGCTTCAAGATAGGCAAAACCCGTCGGGGTACGCCAATCGCCATTCGACATTTCCTGATGCGTGCCAAATCGCATCTGCGAATTGGTGTCGATCATGATCTCATCGTCGGGCGTATTGAGCGAGCTCACGACCTTGAAATAGAACGTGTACTGGAAATCAGGCGTGTCGGTTCGCTGGTGCACAGGGGTGATATTCGCCATCGGTGCGGCGGTTTTCGGGGCGGTACTACAGCTACTGAGGCTGAGCGCCGTCGCAACGAGTACGCTAAAATAAATTCTAAACTTCACGGTCATTCTATAAAATTAATTTGAATGTTGCTCGCCTATCCACTCCGCCAGTGCCCTGATCGAAGGGACGGAATCGCTATAGGTTTTCACGATACACTTGGGCGAAAGGATCTCAAGATCACTCTCGCGATACGGATTACCCAATAAAAAGATACATTCGGGGGCGATCTGGTTTTTCGTCATCGTTGCGATGAACTCACTAACATTCAAAACCGAAGTCTTGCTTCCCTGCTGATCGAGTAATTTCCCGCGAGGGCGTTCGAGTATGAAAACCGCACAGCCATTTGCTCGTATTGCTTCGGGGCGAATATACTCCCACTGATGCAATAATTGCCGCAAGAGCGCAACACGTGTTGCTTGCAGTTCATTGTCATCGCAGATGATCGTGTATTGCTTGATCGTATCGAACGACGGGTTTTCGACACTCGTCTCGATCGCGCCTTTGGCGATGGCTTGAGCAAGCTCTTGATGATCTGATTTTAATAGCTTCGTGCCTGTGCGATCACTCCCGATGAGCTTCTCAACCCGTTTGGCAGACTCCACAATACGCGCGGCAAGACCGGCGTCGGTCTCGGCTCGTTCGAGGAGCGTGATATAGACTTGCTCGAAATCAGGCGACATCAATATTATATCATTCCCTGCCTTAATCGCAAGCTCGGCGGCATCGGCATCGTTCGGGTGGAGCTTTTTTACTCCTGCCATTTCCATCGAATCGACCACGACAACGCCATCAAAACCTAATTGCTCGCGAAGTAATTGTTGTGTTAGATATTGCGAAAGTGTCGCAGGCAACATTTGCTCGCTCTCATTCGCACCGAGCGTTTTTGCGACCAACGGCACAGCAAGATGCCCCGTCATGATCGTTTCGATATTGTGAGCTATCAAATGCTTGAACGGTGGCAGTTCTATCTTTTCAAAATGTGCAATACCGATCTTCAGCACGGGCAACGCCAGATGCGAATCGGTTTTGGTTTGTCCATGACCCGGGAAATGCTTGCCAGTTGCGATAATACCGGCATCACGAAGACCTCTGGCATACATCTCACAGCAGTGTGAGACAACTTCGGGCGTATCACCAAAAGCGCGAATATTAATGATCGGGTTATCTCGGTCGGAATTGACATCGGCGACGGGCGCAAAATTCCAGTCGATCCCAAGTGCCTTCATCTCAAGACCTATTGCAAGCGCCGCACTATAAACCGCTTTTGGATACACCGACTGTGCCAGTGCCAGCGCGTGCGGAAATTCGGTAACATCACCACTCAGCCGCATTGAAAGACCCCACTCGGCGTCGCACGAAAACAAGAGCGCATTCGCCGAGAGCGAACGCAGCTCCGCGATCACCGCCCGAGCCTCGTCAGCCGAACCGCTAAACACACAAAACCCGACCACTTGTTTATTTGCGACCGCATCAGTGATCCGCTGGTGATACGTACCGTCGCTCAAATACTGCGACAGCATAAGCCGTGGCATCATTAAGCGCGAAAGCGAGTGGCGAAGTAACGTGTTATCCATAGATCATTTCTCAGCCGAAGACAACAAACGATCAGCAGTAAAAGTGTAACAACAAACAATATCGCGCAACTCTGGGTAGCAGTTACGGGTTGTTCATACAAGTGAAATACATATCCATATTTATCATCACTATTCTTCTAACGGGAGCACTCCTCACCTCCTGCAACAAGCACGTCACCGAACCACCGAGCACTCACTGTGACACCTGCGGCGACACAACCCATCACGCCTGTGACACCTGCAATCTGAATCAGGATTCCTTGCAACGAGTAAAAGACTCGTTAGCTCATGCCTTCGTCTGGACTGAGTATTCCATTCCGGGAGAATCGAATCTTACGGGTGTCTGGGTATTTGGTGCCAATGATATTATCATTGTTGGTAATTATCTTTGGCATTATGATGGAGTTTCATTTACTCAAATCAACGCGAGAGATGACACCCATCACTCGTCACTGCGCGGGGCTTTGAGTGGATATTCTATTTTTGCTTCATCTCGAACAGATATTTGGCTTGTTCATGGTAGTGATGTATTACATAGTTTTGATGGAGTAGGTTTTGACGATTACCGTCCAGGCAATGCAAATGCTTGTTGGGGTACTTCAAGTCAAGATATGTTTGTCGTCGGAAATGCAGGACAGATTCATCACTATGATGGGACTTCGTTTACTGATATGGTTTCGCCTACGACGAAAGATTTAAGAAAGGTATGGGGTACATCAAATAAGGACGTTTGGGCTGGTGGACTAAATCGATCTACGGGAGTTTCCTGTCTTTTGCATTATGATGGCATTAAATGGACTGAAATACCACTTTCTGATTTAGGACAATTCGGTTGTGCTAATTGTGATGGAGTATCGGCAGTGTGGACAATAGATAGTGCTTCTCATCACAAAGTATATGTTGGCGGTTCGTATTTGTATCGAAAAACAGATAATAGTTTGTGGACTAATGATGGTGATAGCGTAGGAAACAAATTTAACGATGGGAGTTACGCAGGTATTACAACCATACGTGGCAATAGCGCAACAGATATTCTTTGCACAAGCGATTGGGGCTTCGCGTCACATTGGAATGGCAAAACATGGAAGAGATATGATGAATTATACGACCCCAATAGTTTTAATTATTATACCAACAGCATGAGCTTTAATGGTTCAACCGCCTGTATAGTTGGAGTGAGAGGTGGCACAAGCTGGGTCGCCATCGGACGAAGAGGAAAATGAGATTTATTTTCTAAAATAAAAAAAAACGCTCCGAAGTGATCCGGAGCGTTTTTTTTATTTTACGAATTATCTTCCGTTGTAACTTCCGTTTTTTCCGGAGTATGTTTGATCGTCGTCTTCTGATCTTCTCCGGTTGCGGTGTTTTCTTCTTTCTTTACAGTCTTTGATGAGCCATCATCATCAACCGTCGTTTCAGTAGATTTCTTAATTGTTTCGCTATCCATAGTCGTAGTATTTAAATTGTTAAAAAATATATCATAACCTTGTGTTGCAAAATTACGCAAGACCACTGCTGTGATCATTACACAATTCTGTGAATGTGTTGCAGTATTTACATTTTCTATATTAGACGAGAATATTCAACATAACGTAGGACTACCCTAGAAAAATAAGTAGAGCACCTCCTCTGCAAAAATATTGTTGTGTGCCTTGATCGATAATTATTAAAACAATTGTGAGCCAAGTGACGACTGACCCGATTCAACAACTCCTCAATGAGCACGAAGCTTTTCGTGAGTCTTGTGCTGAGTTGCAGACACTGGTCGATCGTTTGCTCCACGACGGTTATCAAGCGGCGATCAAAACCTCTGACTATGCCCTGCTCCTGAAAACGCGCGAAAATATTCGCGAGCACCTCAATGTTCATCTCGTCAAAGAAGAACAGATCTTTTTTCCGCGCCTCGAACCCCTCGTGCCACAAGGTCGGGTAAAATTTCTGTTTCTCAATTACGATCACGAATATCTGCGCGACTACTTTGAAGATTTTTGTAATATCGTCAGCGATTTCGAGAACGACCGCGTCGCAATGCACGTCACCGTCAAACGAGTGATCGAAACATCAACGCTCATCATTACCAATCTTCTGCAACATATTCTTGCCGAAGATGCCGTGTATTTCGAGCTTGCCGAAAAACATTTCGACCAAGCCACGCTCGATGAGATCGGAAAAGAAATGCTCGATCTCGAACATCGTCTTCAAGAACATCATTAACAGTGCTGACACCTTCGCAACAACAAGCCGTCAATGCGCAGACTCACTCAGCGCTCATTGCCAACGCCGGTTCGGGCAAAACGCATACGCTTGTACAAAAATATCTTCACGCGCTCGAATCGAATCCCGATCTGAGCAACTCGGCGATCATCGCCATCACCTTTACCGATAATGCCGCCGCCGAACTCAAAGAAAAAATTACGAAAGGCATCCGTGACCGCATCACGCAATTGCAAGAGCTCGACGCACCGAATGAAATAACCGATCGTCTCTGGAATGCCTTCGATACGATCGACTCATCAAATATCTCGACGATCCACTCATTTTGTTCGCGCTTGCTCAAGCAATATCCCATCGAAGCGGGCATCGACCCATCATTTGCGATACTCGATCAAGTTCAGCGTTCGCTCCTGAGCGATGAGTGTATCAATGCAACGTTCTACCGAATACTGTCCGAACTTGCACAAGAACCCGAAGAACAAGACGAGAACACAACGACGATATTCGAGACCTTCAAGAAATACGGGCGCAGCAAGATTGCGGAAATGGTCAGAGGGATGCTCTTCCGCCGCGCCGCCGCAAACACCGCAGGGATGATACTCCGCGAAAAAACTGACGCAGAACTGATCGCCTACTCAAACACCCTCTTCTTAGAGCAAGTCAAGCACGTCGTACTTTCTGAAGTAACCCAAAGTACTTTGGCAACGCTCTTCACATATACAAAACAAATTTCAGCGTTAGCAAAAAAATCAAACGAGACGTTTCAGAAAATTGAGATCGCGTATGACTTGTGGATGATAGCATCCACAGTCGAAGAAAAGATCAACAGACTCACAATACTGATCGAGTTGCTCTTGACCAAAACCTACACTCCGAGAAAAGCACTATTCGAAAAAAAGAACGGACTCTCGTTTATCAGCGATGTAGAAAACATTGTTGCGACTTCCCTTGCCGAGATTATTGAATTACTGCCGGCATTTGAGGCGTTTATAGATTTTAATGACAACGATAAAACCGAGCTTCCGCATCTACGAAATATTCTCTCGATCTACGAAAGTGTTCTCGAAACATACACGACCGAAAAGATCAGTCAAGGTTTTCTCGACCACGATGAATTGATCGAGCGCGCGATTCTCTTGCTGCGACAGCCGATCATCGGCACCAACATTGCCGACTCGTACCGATTTTGTTTTGTCGATGAATATCAAGACACCGACCAACAGCAATACACGATCGTCAATTTGCTGAGCGATTCATTCAAAAATAGATCGACCGTAACGATCGTCGGCGACCCGAAGCAGTCTATCTACCGCTTCCGCGATGCCGATCTCGAATTGTTTCGTCGTTCGGTTACTGACAGCACCAACTCATCACCCGATGCGCAGATCATTGAGCTTCGCGAAAGCTTTCGTATGCTTGCCGCGCCAATGGCATTCATTAACACCATCACCGACGCGCTCTTCGGCGCCGACGAAACAATTCGAAGTCAATATTATTATAACCCGTTGGTATTAGGCCGAACTGCCGACTCCGACGGCTCCATTTCTTTTCTCGTCGCCAATGGACCAAAGAAAAACACGCGCGATGACGGCAGTGAAATAGTTGAGAATGATGAGCCCGAAGAAGACGATGAAGAAAATGAAACTCCGCCAACCATAACCGAAGAAGAATTGATCGCGTCGTCGATATCAAGTTTTTTGACGCAAATAAAAGTAAAAGATCGCGACGACACCGAACCGCAGAGGAATTATCGTTATAGTGACATCGCGATCTTAATGAGAAAGCGAAAACAACTTCCGATTCTCGAACTCGCGCTCAAATCAAAAAACATTCCCTATACAATGTCCGGCGGAATGGGATTTTATCAGCAACAAGAGATAATCGATGCGCTGAATGTGCTTCGATTCTTTATTGATACGAGCGATATGCTGTCGCTTGTCGCGGTGCTACGATCGCCGTATTTTGGTATTGATGATCGTTCGCTCTGGAATATTACTCATCAGTGGCATCTCACTGCGCGCTCGACTTCGTTCTGGGATTTTATTACTGCGCCAAATTTCGATCTGATGCTTCCGTTTGCTGATCGCCTGAGTTTACTCACCGATCTTCTTCCACTCGTCGGAAAGATCAGAACTCGAACACTTCTCGAGCACGTGATTACCAAAAGTCAGATCGAGTTGGTGTATTACTCGTTCAAAGACGGCGATCAAAAAGTATCGAACATTCGCAAACTCTGCGATCTCGCATCCAATGGTGATCTAACCGTGTGGGAGTTTGTCGAGCAATCAACCATCTTGCAAGAACGCACCGAACGCGAACAGCAAGCCGCTGTCGAAGTGACCGATGACGCTGTTCGTATTATGACCATTCACGGAAGCAAGGGATTGCAGTTTCCGGTTGTCATTCTTCCCTACTTAAATGACAACGGCAAAAAACCGAATGATTCATCGTCAATGCTCCGTCGCGACGAACCGTACATCGCCATTCAACAAGAATATTATAACAGTGACAAGCGAACGTTCACAACGATAAATCATCCGATCACCGCACTTGCGAAGATCAACGAGAAGCGCGAAGAAGAACAAGAAGAACGTCGCATTCTTTATGTAGCGCTCACTCGCGCCGCCGATCATCTCGTGCTCTCGGCAACACTCAATGCCGGGGAGATCGCCGCTAGATCCGCACTTGCATCGATCACAAATGCGTTGCATCTTACCGAATCAGAATTATTTGTACTCAATAGTTTTCCCCTCGTTCGTGATATTGAATGTTATAACGAAAGCGCAACTGATGTTCAATATGAACAACGAACGATCAGCGCGAACATCCCGATCATTCGCGAGTCAGCGTTGATCGAAGCAACTACCGAAGAAGCCACTACTGTCGAAGTTATCGACAAGATTATTGATCTGCGGACGTATCCGTCATCGCCGGGCATCACCCGTTATAGCCCGACGCAGTTACTGAGTTATCTTGAATGCCCGACAAAATATTATTTGCGATACAAACTCGGATTGCCCGAAGAACATGTGAGCAGTAATAGTAGCAATAATTATGATACCGCCGACTACGCCGAGCATATTCAAGCAACAATATATGGGCAAGTATTGCATCGCACCCTAGAACGCATCGGCAGTCTTATCACAAAAAACGAGATAGATCAAGAGCAACTGAGAGCGTTCTATCACAAACTCGAAGCCGAGTTTCATATTACGAAGCACTCACCGGAATATTTCCAACGCTTGGAGCGCGAGATCGGATTGTTTGAGAGCACAACGCTCTTTAAAGAAATTATTTCCGCTGAACAAACTAACGCCGAGATACAACTTCGATACGCGCTTGACGATCATCGCATTATTTCTGGCATCATCGATCGTGTCTATCTCGGTAGTGATGGGATGTGGAATGTTGTTGATTATAAAACAACGGCATACCCTACACCCGAAGACATATCGCGATATTCATTCCAGATCAGCGTCTATGCTTATTTGATGTGCCGCTTACATTCGGTATCGCAAGTCAAAACGCATCTCTATTTTTCGCGAACAGGCGAAACGATCACGAATATTTTTTCGCAAGAACAGTTTAATGTTATTGAAGCCGAGTTGATACGAATTGTCACGGCTATCGTCGCTGACGGCAAAGTAAAAAGCCTCACCGCACTGAGCAAAAACCGCTCACACTGCCCAGAGTGTCAATATTCACCCGATAAAATTTCAACGTGTGTTGTCGATCCAGTTATCAAGCTCGAAACTATCTCGTTGTCCTAACGATTTTATAATTAGAGATTGATAGGTGCCTATCAATAAATACCACACCAATATTATAGAATGAATATGAGCAACGATCTTATCGCCACAGCTAGCATCGACATCAACGCCTCGGCAGAAAAAGTCTGGGACGGCTTGACGAATCCCGAGATGATCAGAAAATATTTTTTTGGTACCGAAGCCAGATCCGATTGGAAAAAAGGTAGCCCGATCACCTTTAGTGGTGAATGGGAAGGCAAGAAATATCAAGACAAAGGGACCATTCTTGACATCGAAGAAAATAAATTTGTGAAGTACGATTATTGGAGCTCGATGTCGGGCAAAGAAGACATTCCGGAGAATTATGCGACCATCACCTACAAGCTTGCTACGCATGGTGATAGCACAACACTCACGATCACACAAGAAGGTATTGCCACAGAAAAAGAGAAAGAGCATTCTGCGTCGAATTGGATGTCAGTGTTCGAGGGATTAAAAAAGTTGTTGGAAACTCACTAATTTAAAGATGACTCCCCTCTTTTTTAAAACTCGTGCCGACTGGCGCAAGTGGCTGACAAAAAATCACAAGACTTGCACCGAAGTTTCGGTCGGCTATTACAAAAAAGCAGCCGGCAAGCCGACGATCAACTACGAAGAGTCGGTCGAAGAGGCGCTGTGTTTCGGCTGGATCGATGGCATTCGCAATGCTCGTGATGAAGAATCTTACGTGATGCGCTTTACGCCACGAAAACCAAAAAGTATGTGGTCGCTGATCAATACTAATCGGGTCGAGAAATTGATAGCCGAAGGAAAAATGAAACCGGCGGGATTGAAAGCGATCGAAGACGGCAAAGCATCGGGAAATTATCATAAGCCATACACACTCAAAGGCGAAACAGAAATTCCCGAAGATTTTCTCAAAGCAATGCAACGACGACAGAAAGCGTGGGAGTTCTTTCAATCAATGGCAAACTCTAATAAATTTGCATACATCCATCAAATCGATGCCATCAAAAGCAAAGATGGTCGCGCCGAGCGCATCAAAAAAGTTGTGAAGCTTTTAGAAATGAACCTTCGCCCATACGAAAAAGGTGTTCGTTCGCTGAATTTAGATATATGATGTGGAGATGCGATAAATGCGGACAGCAATTTCTTCACACGAATCAGCGTCATTCCTGCAACGATCGCACGGTGCAAGATTTTCTCGATGGAAAATCTGCTCACACGCTCGCGCTCTACGACCATTTCTTGAAAGTCTATTCTGAGATCGGCGATTTTGTATTACATCCAGCAAAAACAAGAATTGCTCTTGCCAATAAAACCAGATTTTGTTCGATCAATCAGCTCGGACGAGATTTTCTTCATTTCGTGTTCCAGTTCGATCAGCCGTTCAATGATAACTATTGCTTTATCAAAGTAGCACAACTGCCTGACACCAATCTTTTCAACCATCATTGCCGAATCTATGCCATCGAAGATGTGAACGAAGAAGTTCGGATGTATATGAAAATGGCATACGACCGAGGCAACAAACAGTAAAGACGATTATCTCATAACACCAAGCCGACCGAAATCCCGAAGCGTTCTTCAAAATACATTGGTGAAATTGTCAACGATGGTGTGGTTACGAACGACGCAGTAAATCCTTTCCCAATATATTCTACCCCAAGTGTTGCTGTCGCCGCGAGAGGCAATACATTGCTTGAGTCCGGCGCGATCTCCCAACGCAATTGATTCGCAAATGTTGTTAAGACCATTGTTCCCAACCCGGATTTAATTAACCAGGTGTTTGAGATCGGGTAATGATATTCTGCCATCAAGATAAGCAGTCCGCCATATTCGATGTGAGTATATGCTCTTGGAAACGTATCGCGGGTTGTACGATACGGCGTCAACCCCAACCCAACCCTGAAGCCGAAGTGATCGCTAAAAATATGCTCATAATTAAGTGAGAGTAACACAGCATTGCCATAGAGCTCAAAGTTGATGATATTGACAGTTCCTGAAATTGAGTTGATCGAAAGCACCGTATCTCGGCTACTCGTTTGTGCACGGATGTTGCTCGTGTTTAGAGCAAGAATAAACAGAAGCGAAACCGCAATTTTTACTCTCATCATTAAACGTGATTTCGGAAACAAATTTCCTTCTGGTCGTGTATTTATTGGCATAATATACAACAGAGAATGTCCCATAGCACCAAACAAGTCTTAGCCGATCAATTTTTAGCGACCGACATTAAAAAAAATTGGGTCGCGCCGTTACAGTCAGCATTGCAAGACGTCACCGCCGCCGAAGCCGACCATGAGTTTGGAAACGCCGCGCATTCGATTCGACAGATCGTCAATCATCTCCTCTTTTGGAACGAGCGTTATCTGCACCGACTAAAAGGATCACCGCTTCCACCTATTGAGATCGAGAACAGTGATACGTTCGATCAACAACCTGCCGACTGGGACAAAACCCTCCAGCAATTATTTTTAGTGATGAAAACATTTCATACTGAAATTCTTCTCGCCGATGATCTTAAACTCGAAGCACCCCTCGCTACTGATAAGAATGCTTCGTGGTACGAGATCATCAGTGACATCAATATCCACAACGCCTATCACATCGGACAGATCGTCACACTTCGTAAGTTACAATCATCCTGGGATGCAAAAAAATATGGGGCGTGAGTAAAAAAAAGAAGATACACTATTTCAATCCCACCGAAACCCCAAACAAATATCCAACTTCATGTACCGAGCTGATCTTTGGACCTTGATAGCCGCCGTTGGGATTGGTGGATGATTGCGGTCCATACGTCGGGAGTCCCCAATATCTTGTGGTGAGTGTGATGCCAAGATCGAGCTTATCGGTTTCGTAAATGCTCAGCCGTGCGCGAGCAAATAAACTCAGAAAAAAAGAGGTCCAAAGTTGTTGGCCATCAAAAGCTTTTGTCGAATGATCGACGATCTTTTCGACTTCAGCCTCAGCAGTACCGATACCGTAACCGAGACCAACACCAACACCGACACGAAAAATATCGGTTCGAACAATTGTTCTCATCATTTCGAGATAGAGCACATTGATCTGTAAATGCTCGGCGATGTTCGCGTTGTAATCGTTATGCGGATCGCTATCAACAGACCATATCCCGCTATGCGAACGTGTCTCGCCTATGTGCTCGAACACCAACGCAAGCGATTGCACATAATTAGTAGTGAGCTGATACCGGAGATTCCAAATAAATGGCTCTGTGAAAAAACCGTTTGTCCCATCAGACGCAAATGGATATTGCCCATTCACAGCAAATGACGCGCCAATCTCGTGCCGAGTATGCTGTGCAGATGCATCGCCGAACAGCGATACATTGCAAGCGAGGACAATCATGACGCCGACGATCACGCGGCAGATACTTCGGCGTTTCACGAAACGATTGCGATCAATATACGCGCTTCTTCGGCTGATACTTCGTGATCGTCGCTGGCTTATAATCCAACGAGATCGAGCCGTCGCCGCCACGAGAGGCAAACGTATGTTTTAAGAACTTTGCGTCGTCACGATCAGGGAAATCTTCACGGGCATGCGCGCCGCGCGACTCCTTACGTTCGAGTGCAGATTTCGTGACGATCTCGGCAGTATCAAGCAAGTTGCCAAGCTCGATCGCTTCGAGAACGTCAGTGTTGAACTGCATTCCCTTATCGTCAATACTAATATTTTTAAATCGCTTTTTGAGCTCAACCACTTTGTTGAGTGCTCGTGTCAAACCTGCTTCATCACGGAAGATACCGACGTCATCCATCATCGTGTTCTGCATTTCGAGACGAATGTCGGCGCAGTTATCGCCTTTCGGTCGCCCTTTGATCTCAGCAACCAGATCTTTGGTCCACTGCCCTGCATCAGCCGGAAGCGGTGCATGTTTTGCAGTTTTGATAAACTCAGCCATCGCCTTGCCGCCGCGACGACCAAAAACGATAAGATCGAGCAATGAATTGGTACCCAAACGATTCGCCCCGTGCACACTGACGCAAGCGCACTCGCCTGCTGCATAAAATCCCACGGTTAGCTCACCCTGAGCATTCTTCAACACTCTACTTTCAATGTCGGTCGGGATTCCGCCCATCGCATAATGCGCGGTCGGCTGTATTGGTACGCCTTCTTTTGTTGGCTCAACGCCAAGATACGTACGCGCAAAACCGGTGATCTCCGGAAGTTTTTCGTTAATGATCTTTGCATCGAGATGGGTCAGATCGAGATCGATATAATAGGTGCCGTCCGAGCCTTTGATACCGCGACCTTCACGAATTTCAGTCAAGATCGCACGGCTCACCATATCGCGAGGTGCAAGATCTTTTACTGTGGGTGCGTAACGCTCCATAAAACGCTCGCCGTCTTTATTACGGAGGATTCCGCCTTCACCGCGAGCGGCTTCTGATACTAAAATTCCGAGTTTCCAAAGCCCTGTCGGGTGGAATTGCATAAACTCCATATCTTCGAGCGGCAGGCCCTTCTTATAAGCAAGTATAAATCCGTCGCCCGTACCAACGTGAGCGTTCGAGGTGATACGCCAAATACGTCCATCGCCGCCAGTGGCAAACATCACAGCTTTAGCGTGAAAAATATGCACTTCACCCGAAAGAATATCTATCGCGGCAACACCTGAGCATACCCCATTTTCATAGAGCAGCTCCGTCACAAAATACTCGCTGAAAAAATTTACTTCGTTTTTGATGCAATTCTCATACAACGTATGGAGCATAACGTGACCAGTACGATCTGCCGAGTAGCAAGCACGTTTGACCGGTACGCGTTTTGAGTCCGGGTCGTTGCGGTCAAGTGGTCGGGTGTGTCCGCCGAACGGACGCTGTGCGATCTTGCCTTCATCGGTACGCGAGAACGGCATACCCATGTGCTCAAGCTCGATAATAGCGCGCGGCGCATCGTTGCACATCACCTCGATCGCATCTTGGTCGCCAAGATAGTCCGAGCCTTTGATGGTATCGAAAGCATGCCACTCCGGCGAATCTTCTTCGAGATTGCCCAGTGCCGCGCACACCCCGCCCTGTGCCGCACCGGTGTGCGAACGAAGCGGATGTACTTTAGTCAGCACAGCACAGCTATAACCTGCCGGAATCTCAACAGCAGCACGAAGACCAGCTCCGCCTGCACCAACGATCACCACATCAAACGTATGAATCATATCGTAAACTTATTGAATATGCAAAAATACGGAATTTAGCAGCTTTTTTTATCAAAGTGGCAATATAGTCCATATTCTGATTCTCCTTGCTGAGTAATGATAGGTCGTAATATTATACTCTATCATCCAAAATCCTCCCCTCTCCGTCATTCTGAGCGACGAGCGAAGAATCTGAACTTGAAGATTACCGCAAGATCTAAGCGTGCCAAAAACCGAAAGTTAAGATCCTTCGCAAGCTCAGGATGACAATGTTCAGTATATGTTGGTTGCTTACGAATATCTTACACCCTGTCATTCTGAGCGACGAGCGAAGAATCTAAATTCGAAGGTTGCGGCAGGATTTAAGTGTGCGAAAACCCGAAAGTGAAGATCCTTCGCAAGCTCAGGATGACAATGTTCAGTATATGTTGGTTGCTTACGAATATCTTACACCCTGTCATTCTGAGCGACGAGCGAAGAATCTAAATTCGAAGGTTATGGCAAGATAAAAGTGTGCGAAAAAACCAAAAGTGAAGATCCTTCGCAAGCTCAGGATGACATAGTGGGATTACTATACTATGGGACAATCTTATTGTATGCAAAGTAAAAATACTCTGAATTTGTCTCTGTTTCTATTGTTTGTTGTGTCGTATCTTTGTATCATTCATTAACTAAAACTACCATGAAATTCTTTGTTACACTGTTATTACTCACTGGTATTGTTTCGATCGGCAATGCGCAGATCACCATCACCGAGGCTGATGTTTTGAACAACACCCCATCACCTTCGAAAATAAGCACATCCTACTCTGCTGATGCGAATGCGGTTGACGGGTTAAATGCCATCGTTGCTCAGAGTGGCGCAGATCAAACCTGGGATTTCTCTACTGTGAATTACACCCAAGATGCACCCGGGACACCACTACTCAATTTCAGTTTGATCCCATTCACGAAAAACGCTGCCCCATTAGCGGATGATCCAGATTTTAGCCCTTCCACAACTATCGAAAAGTTTGCGTATGCTGATAGTTTACTAACAGAGGCTTATCAGTTTCTTGTAATTACGCCGACTGAAGTTTCGAGCTGCGGAGTTGTAGTTTTGGATTCGACCACGCCTGCACAAAAATACTATTCCTTCGTACCGCCTTTTCTCAATCAAAAGTTTCCAATGACATACCAGTCAAGTTGGGTGGGAATGTCACAAGAATTTGGCCCCAGTTTTGATACGACCGAGGGAAAAACCACAACCACCAGAAACGAGGTGATCATTGATGGATTCGGGAAACTCATTCTCCCGAATGGCGGCGGGACGCATGATGCCCTTCGTAAAAGAACGACGAGTTTACTTATCTCAAAAAGAGCTGACGGAAAAATTGATACTCAAACCTACTACGGATACGATTGGATCACCAAAGATAACGTCAGTGCATTTATTAATGTCGGCACTAAACCTTTATCAAATGCTCAAGCCGGTGGGTATTCAGTTACATTCACCAATGCGGTGCATCAGAATCAGAGCGCTGATATTTCTCCGATACATCTTTCATCAAATCCTGTGTCGAACAAAACAACACTTACCTATACCTTGCCAGAGGCAGGAGTAACAAACGTAGTGTTGATCGACGCACTCGGACAGAATGTTCGTCACCTCTCGAACGCTGTTGCAAACATAGGGAAGAATTCTCTGCAAATTGATGCCAATACCCTTTCAAACGGCACCTACTTCGTCCAAGTAACCTCAGGCAGCTTCTCAGCAATGCAGAAGTTCGTCGTAGCGAAGTAA
>JBBRNY010000041.1:0-20123 GCA_038229915.1 Kapaibacterium sp. (SeqCode)
AATTATTCCCGTCGTCTTGATACGTTGTATAATCAGTACTTGCTGAAAAAATACGGTAGTGAACAGAATTTGAAAAATGCTTGGGGCGCTTCGATCGTTGCCACGACAACGAATCAATTTGTCGATGGTAGTTTTGAAAATCCGTTTCTATTGGCATGGAGTTTGGCAAACAGAAATAGCGCAACCTCCGTAGTGATCAATAGTGATGGTGGAATCGATTCTCTCTATTATGTGAAGATCAGGATCAATAGCCTCGCATCTAATCCCAATCCAAATGACATTACCTACAGTAATATTAGTGCACGATTAGGAAAAGATACACTCTATAGTCTTTCGTTCTGGGCGAAGATGGGATTTAACTCTGCTTCACCAACGAAACTGAATCGCAATATAAATATCATTCTTCAGCAAGTCGGCACACCTAACACGAGAAGTTTTTCGCAAACAGTGAAGATCGATACCGCTTGGACGAAATATACTTATACATTCCGTTGTGCCATCGGTGGGTTGCAACAACTGATCCTTCAAATGGGCGGTGAATTAGGTGATGTGTGGTTCGATGCTGTTTCGTTGAAGATGCAACCCGAAATAGGATTGTCTGCACCTGAACATCTTGCAAGCTCGACTGTGCTCCGACTTCATAACGATGGTACTCTAAGATCTAAACCGCTCCAACGAACACGCGATCTGGTGATGTTCTATGACAGCATAGAAAGATCATTTTATAATAATGTCAACTCACTGGTCAAAGATACGCTCCATTTTTCAGGGCTTGTCAATCACCGTCAGCATTCATTTTGGCAACAGTTACCTGATATTTATACTGCCTCGGGCGGTGATGTAATAGACGTTCATAATAATAATGATTTTGTCGGCGCGAGACCAAGTTTGCCAAACTCCGACTCAACATGGATGGTGCGAAATACTTCTATGCTTCGAAGTAAGTCCGGATCGGTCATTCCGATTGCAAGTGCAGGGGCAGTGAAGAACAAAGCATTTATCTTTGGTGATTTCCAAATTCCTTGGGCGAATCAATATCAAGCCGAAGAAATGATGCTCTTACCAGCATGGGGAGCCTATCAGGATTGGGACGGTGTATTCTTTTCGGTGTATGCTACTGCCCGAGGTGAATTATTTGCCGATAGTCTTATTAACCCCTATAAAGTCGCCGGAAGTTTTAATTCGATCGCCAATAATCCGGCAGTTCTTTCGTTAGCGCCGATGGCGAGCCGTTTGTTCCGAGAGGGACTGGTGAAGAAAGCAGATTTTACTGATTCATTAATTCATGATGCAGAAGATGTGTGGCTTTCTCCTGCGTTCGTCTCTTCAAGGGGTACGTATGGTGTAGAAGGTCCATTGGAGAATAATGTTTTCACGCAGTTTAAATTCCGCCAATCTTTTAATAGCTCTCGTCACAAATTGGGGGCAGAGTATCCTTACCTTGCCGATACATCAGCAAAACGTAGCGATACACAAGAACTGTATTGGGATCAGACCAACGGATTGATGAAGATCACCACCCCATTACTCTATGGTGCGGCGGGAACATTTGGCAGAGACACCTCAAAATACCCAACTTTTACTTTTGCAAGAACCGATGCGGCGGCGTCGAAAGAAATGCTCGCACTCTACCTGATGAGTGCCGACAGCACTCCGATCGAAAAAGCAACCCAGATGCTACTTGCCGTTACTACAAGAGCACAAAATAGTGGACTACAATGGGCTGATAGTAATGGCTTCGGAAAAAATTTCGGGACTAGCCCAACAGTGCTTTCGGCGGCGACACTTTCCTTTTCGTTTGTTACCTCAAAAGATAGTGTGATCGTTACACCTCTTGACGGAACCGGGAAGCCAAAAGGACTGCCTATCGTAGGTGTTAGACAAAGCGGTGAAAACATCATAACCTTTTCGCTCGACCAACAAGTTGCTGCATCTCCGTGGTACTCCATTGCATTAAAAGATATGGCGGTTACTGCTGTGAGAGGGCGGGATAATATTGAAGATGTTTCCTCCCTTTCGCTCATACCCAACCCTGCAAACGGATACACAAATATCAAAGTATATCATCCCGGAATGGAATTTGTGTCGGTTCGGGTTGTTAATATGTTGGGGAATGTTGTGGCTGTACTATATAATGACTTTGCGAATGAGGAGATTTTTACAACTCATTTCGATACCCGTAACCTTGCAAGTGGAATTTATACGGTGATCGTTACAACACCCCATCAGACTTTTTCACGACGACTTACTACCATACAATAATGACGCGTACCACTTTATCGTTTGTCGCTACGTTCCTTCTGTGTTGCTGTTCGTTTTCGTTCGCTCAGCCATTGGTCACTTCGTATCCATTTACGATCGATAGTTATGATACTGTGCAAACAACGAAGTTGCCTTCACAGCCTGCAAACCTTCCTATCACTTCGAGGCTGACCGCACAGAACGGACATTTCTATATTAATGCCACGACCAGCAATCCTGAACGAATCCGGTTGTTCGGAACAGAGCTTCAATACACTTCATATTTGTTAAGCTCTGAAAAAGCTCGTGATCTTGCAAAGCATTTGAAGAAACTTGGCTTTAATGCCGTTCGATTAAATTATAGCGACTATCCTTATTGGCCAGATGGCACGTTGCTCAACTATCCTGATGCCTCCGGTTCGTACGTTTCAAATCCTGAATCGTTTGCGAAATTAGATACCTTATTAAATGAGTTTCGCCAACAAGGTATTTACGCAATTCTAACACTTCACTCAAATCATACTTTTACAGCCGCCGACGGCGTTGCGCAGTGGGACACTGTCCACTCGAGTTCTCAATACGTACATTTTATTGATGCTCGTGCAGCACAGCTTCATCGTCAATGGGCAAAAGCATTGCTTGGGCATACGAGCCCGCTCTCAGGCAAACGCTATGCCGATGACCCGACTATTGCCGCGATTGAAATTGCCGGTGGTGAGTTTAGTCTGATGGCTGCATGGCGTTTTGGCTACCTCAATTGGAAAGATGATCAGAATGTGTATCCAAATGGAAGTCAAACGATCGGTTTCAATCGTTCTCGCAGACTTGATACTTTGTTTAGTGCCTATCTCTTACAAAAGTATGGCAGCGAATCGGGTATCAACTCGGCTTGGGCAGGAAGTAATACTCCGAGCACAGCGAACTTGATCGACAATGGAAGCTTCGAGCAGATAGGATCTTCGGCGTGGTCGTTTGCGATTCAAAATGGTGCAACCGGAGATAAAACCTTATTCGCGCCCGCTATAGATTCTCAATTCTGTTTGTTGATGTCATTGTCAAAGCTCAGCCCAAACCCACAACCGTTCGATGCATATTTATTGAATACGAGTTTGAAAACGGGTAAAGACAGTTTATATGAATTGTCTTTCTGGGCAAAGATCAGATATGTTTCGGGTGCTACTTCTCGAAATATTACATTAGTCATTAATGATTATCAAAGTGGGACCAATGCGTTATCGACCACTCAAACGATCGATACGACTTGGAAAAAATATTCATTTACGTTCCGCTCGCTCACCGCAGGCTCACAAATTATTTATCTCGCCGTTGGTAATTCACTCTCTGATGTGATGCTTGACGGAGTGAGTGTCAAACATAAACAAGAGTATGGTTTGCTTCCCGGTGAGCATACGGCTACTGCGACAATCGGGCGTATGGCATTTTCTTCTACGAATCTTTTGCCATATCAACGCTACCGTGATATGAACACGTTTTATGATACACTCCAAACAATTTATTTTACCGGAGTACAACGATGTATCCGCGATACGATCAAGTCAGCGATACTAATCAATAATTACAGTCCGACGTGGTGGGGCACATACAACGATACTTACACCAATAGAAATGCTGACTATACAAGTGGCGGAAATAATATTGATTATCCTCGCAACAGACGAAATCAACCATATACCGATTCTACCTGGATCATCAGTAATAATTCGATTTTAGGCGATATTGGTAATTATTCGCTCGGCATTAATGCCGCTTATAGTCTCGAGGGCAAACCATTTGTTCTCTCAGGATTCCTGACGCCATTTATGAACCAGCATCAATCTGAGCTGACACCCTTTTTTGTTGCGTATGCTTCGCTTCAAGATTGGGATGGTATTTTTATGGGACCGTATGCCGATAATCGTGAAGATCTTGATGTCAATTACTCTCTAAATCAGAACTGGTGGAACATCCAAGGTAATGGCTCGGTGCTTTCGTCAATTCCTGCATCGAGTAGTGCGTTTCGTGATTTTAAGATCTCGCCTGCTTCTGAGAGTGTAACGATCACCCATGACAATGACGATGTGAATCTTTGGGCTATCGCAAATCATTTTTACCATCCGTTCGGAGCCGAAGGAAATCTCGATGCGAACATTGCAGCGCTGTACAAAGTGAGGATGTCGTTTGGTGCGACCAAACATAAGATCGCAAGCGAGTATCCTTATATTTCCGATACAGCGACAAAAATATCCGGTACCGAAGAACTTCGCTGGAGCCAAACGGGCAAGTGGTTTACAGCAAATTCAAAAAAATACCAATCGGCGATCGGCGTTTTTAGTAATGACACTGTTGCCGTCGGAAGTCTTCGTTTTGCCCGACACGACGGGCTTCACGATGAAATTGCTATTTCACTTCAATCGCTCGATTCATCGGTCACTACCTCAGGCTCTGATCTGTTTATGAACATCGGAACCCGTTCACAAAACACGGGCTGGAAGTGGTCACCAGATTCGCTGAGCATTGGCAACAATTGGGGTACGAGCCCTACACTTTATAGTATGCCAACGTTGCAATTTTTTATTGCTTCGGATTCATCGCGAGTTATTTACCACTCATTAGATTCGAATGGCACTCCAATGAAACAGTATTATGATGCTGTTAAAGAGAGTAGCTCCAATATTTTCTCGATCACCTTGAAACAATCATCACCGTGGTATTGGATCGAACAATCGAATGCCCTCAATGCAGTGCATAGTAGTTCACTTGGCGAGCAAGTCACGGCTGAGTTATTCCCGAATCCTGCTGTTACTGCATCAACATTACGAATCGGCTCGGCAAAGCCAGGACGTTTGAAGGTGACGATCTATGATGATCTTGGCAGACTTCGTGTGACCGTTGCAGATGGGCAGCTTTCTTCGGGGATGCACGAACTTGCTATCTCAACAGAAGAACTTTCGACGGGACATTATATCGTCCGATGTGAGTACGGAGATCAGACCGTGATCAGATCACTTCAAGTGACGAAGTAAAGGATCTATTGTAAATAAAAAGACCGGCTTCATGCCGGTCTTTTTATTTTAAATATTATTTCAAATAGCCGCCATTTGACGTTCGGAATATTGTACCGTTCATTCCAACGATCACGATATTCTTTGCATCGATCTGACAGACACCACTCAAATGCGTCTGCACCGGAGCCGGTTGCAATACCCAATGCTTGCCACCATCGTCGGTGCGTATGATCGTGCCGCGTTCACCGACGATCGTACCATGATTCTCATCAGAAAAAGAGACAGAGAATAGATCTAATTTCGTAGCACTTTCAAGACATTCCCATTTGATACCACTATTGATAGAGCGTATCAACGTTCCTTTTGCACCGACAGCATAGAGTGTTGTTTTTCCGGCAAAGCAAATACTATTCAGGTCTTCACTCGTTTCGCTTGGGATGATGGTCCAACCACGTTTATCATTACTACTTTTTATCAGAATGCCCCGCTCGCCGACGGCAACAACAGGCGAGTTATCCTGTGCGCAAATAGCATTCAAAAATAATGTCGTATTGCTATTGATCTTGTCCCACTGGTTTCCGCCATCTGAAGTTTGAATAACAGTGCCATACCAACCCACAGCCCAACCGTGTAATGGGTCGATAAAACTGGTGCCCTTGAGCGGCATTACTCTTACGCCTGTTTGGCTTTTCCAATGCGAACCACTATCGACTGTGCGAAGAATGATACCATCTCGACCCACAACCATAGCACACGCAGGGTTCAGTACCGAGACCGAATATAATTTATTGGTCGTGCCGGTTTCTTGCTCTGTCCAAGTATTGCCCGCATCGGTGGTGAATAATAAATTATCATCACCGCAAGCGTAGCCAACGCTCGGGTTCGCAAAGTCAACATCATAGAGATGTTTGAGGGTTGGCGGTAATTGGAGTTGCCATCCTTGCTGAGCTTGTGCGATGGGTGGTGTGAACACACAAACGGCAAAGAGGGCAACGAGTATCAATTTTTTCATCCGAATTTCATTGCGGATCGTACTTCGGTCATTGTTTTTTCAGCTTCACCGCGAGCACGTTCTTCGCCGCGCTCGAGAATGCGAAACATTGCATCGGTATCGCTTGCAAGTTCATTGCGCTTTTCTCTCGCGTCGGAGAATGACTCGTTGATCTTTTCGGTCACGCGTTTTTTGCAATCGACACAACCCAATGCACCGCTGGTGCAGCCACTATAAATTTCTGTTAGCTCGGTCGGATTCCACTTTTGGTGATACGTATAGACCAAGCAGACTTCGGGTCTGCCGGGATCGCCTTTTCGCACTTTTATCGGATCGGTCACTGCCGATTTCATTTTTATCCACGTGTCGTCCGGTGTATCCGAAAGCAAGATCGTATTGCCGACCGACTTTGACATTCGTTTGCCGTCGAGCCCGGGCAGTCTTGGATAATCCGAAACATACGCTTTCGAAATAGGAAAGACATTGCCATAGAGATAATTAAAATCTCGTGCAAACTCGCGAGTCATCTCGACGTGCGGCACTTGATCTTCACCGACCGGAACGAGTTCGCCTTTATAGAGCAAAATATCTGCCGCTTGCAAGACTGGATATCCGAGATGTCCATAGGTCATCCCTTCGCCGATACCGAGATCGCGTACCTGATCTTTCACGGCGGGGTTGCGTTCGAGACGGGCTTTGGTCACGAGCATCGAAAAAATAAGAAACAGCTCGGTATGCTCTTTCACCTTTGATTGGCGAAAGATCGGTGACCGTTCGGGGTCTATCCCAAAAGCGATCCAGTCGATAAGCATATCGATCGACATCGCTGTTATCTGCGAAGTATCACGCGAGGTCGTGAGGACGTGATAGTCGGCGATCAAATGAAAATTTTCTGCTTTGTCTTGAAGTGCTACCCACGACTCCAACGCCCCGGCGAGATGCCCCAAATGGAGCTTTCCTGTCGGTCGCATTCCCGAAAGAATGCGTGGCTTGCGATCTTTATACACAGAAGAAAACTCCTCTGCGGTAATAAAGGCGCGGTCGTGTTGTACTTCGATAACTTCTGACATTGTTTTGATTAGTAAAAACTACTAATATGATAATAAATTGAATCGTGTTCAGGTTCCGTTGAAATATTTAGGGTACATTGATCGGATGCCTATCGTCAACATTAAAACTCATTTCTTGATATAAAAATTGTGATGATCTCTTATCGAGACCATCACAATTTCCAGATAAAAAACTCAAACATTACTTCACCATTTCACCTGCAACGTCGCGATGTTTTAATGCTTCGCGAACTACTGGGTCGGCGAGGAGGCGCTCTTGAGTGTAGTAGCGCATCCCGTAGAGTTCTTTGGTGAGCGCGATCCGGAATTGACGGCGAATCTCAAGCTCGGATTCGAGTATGGCATTGACGTCGCCACTGAGTTTGTAGCGGTCTTTTGCTCTGAGAACTTGCTTCATCAGATCATCAGGCACCACAAAGTTTGCAGCGAATTGATCGGGCGTGAAATAGTGAGTGATCGAGTCGCGCTGATTCTCGTCCAACATTCTTGTAGAATATTTGTAGGCGAGCCATCTCGGAATAAAGTCGCGCTGATACTGGATGTCTGAGTCAGTATCACTTGCTTGTTCGACGATATAGTCCGGCACGATAGCCATACGTGAATATAAATTACGGCGCAGGTTGCGACTATAATACCTGTCACAATAATGTGTATCATTGAAGAGCGTTTCTTGTTCGTGATTGAAATTATCGACAGTTTCAAAACGCAAGCGTTTATCGCATCTTGTACTGCCGCGATAGGGGCGCTCGATACATCTGCCGCTCGGGAGATAAACTAGCCCATTTGACATCAGAAGCATCTGTCGATAAGGAAGTTCATACTCACTGATGGTTGTGCCTTTGCCAAATGTTTGCTCGCCGATGATCACGGCGCGGTCACGATCTTGAAATGCACCCGCAATTGCTTCTGCTGCACTTGCAGTGTTTTTGTCAACTAATACTAGTAGCGAGATATTGTTGAAGCGAGTTTCGCGGAAATGCGTTTTTAAGTATTGTGCTTCATTCAAATTTCCCACATCCATCGTATCTTTCCCGGTATTGAGACTGAAGAGTTTGGAAATTTTAACTATCTGATCGACATATCCGCCATGATTGCCGCGCATATCAAGTACAAGATATTTCATATCTTGCTTTTCTAAATTTGCGACAACGAGTTCGATCCATTCATCGATCTTCGTGCTGAATTCATTGAACCGCACGTAACCGGTGCTATCGTCAAGCATGGTCGAAGTAATAAACGAAGGCGAAAATTCTGTCACCGCCGGAAGCTTCGCTTTTCGTTTGCCGACCGAGCCATACAATACTTCGATCTTCGCGCCATGGCTTGCGGCGCGGTAGAGCGCGAGTGCAAGTTCATCTGAAGAAAGATCCGCAACAGTCTTCGAGCCGATCATACTGATGGTCTGCCCGCAAGCGAGTTGCAGTTTGCATTTACGCGAGCGTTTGATGTTCACGATCTTTGCTCCGTTACTTGTTTGCTCGAGCATCAAGCCGTATGGGTTGTCGTTGTAGCGCTCATCGCCTGCAAGAGATTGCGTAATGGTTTCAGTTGCATCATACGCCCGAGTGTATGGGTCGATCCGGTAGAGTGTCCCTAACGGGTCGGTTGAATCGATCCTTTCCGCAAAGGTTTCTCCAGCACCGTATTCAGTGATGAGTTTTTTTATTGCTGTGGTAAGCGTATCCTTTTCTCGTTGAGAAAATTCACGCTTTGTCTCAACAGTATTGGTGGTATCAAACCAGAGAGTATATTCAGCCATCGGTGGTGCGCTGGCGCAACCAACGGTGAATGTGGTGATCGAGGCAAGTATCGGCATCATAGCGGTACTGTGGTGCCATAGTTGGTAGGGGTGAATGCGATTGATCTTATACATATAATGCTCCTTTCGGGCAAAGGGTATAACTATGCTGCGCAGAGGAAGTGAGTTCTTTCGAGTACAGCCGAAACAATTATTACATAGATAAAATAGTTAAATAAAAGCGTTGTGTTCAGAACGATACGATGAATAGATATTAATCAAATCTTGTGCCAAAGGGAGTTGATTTGAGAAACATTCTTGTTGGTATATTGTAGAGTAAGGAGTGCGGCAAACAATTTGTCGTCCATTTGACTATAAACGATATTTACACGATGCGAATTCTAGTGATCGAAGACGAAAAGAAAGTAGCCAAGTTTCTCGAACAAGGGCTACGCGAAGAAAAGTACGATGTCGATGTTGCCTTCGATGGCGAAGAGGGTATCGCTCGTGCCCTTGCTGAGACCTATGATCTGATCATCACCGATCTGATGATGCCAAAAAAATCGGGTATCGAAGTGATCAAAGAAGTACGTAACGCCGGTCGTGGGATGCCGATATTATGCCTGACAGCAAAAACCGAGATCGGCGAAAAGGTCGAGGGGCTTGATGCCGGTGCTGATGACTATCTGACGAAGCCATTTTTATTCGAAGAGCTTGCGGCGCGTGTGCGCTCATTACTTCGTCGATCAGATATCGAAAAGAAAACTTCTCTTTCAACACACGATCTGGTGCTCGATACAGTGACTCACACGGCAAAGCGTTTGAAATCCGGTTCGACGACCGAAGAGCTAAAGATACCGCTGACAGTAAAGGAATATGAATTGCTCGAGTTTATGCTCCGATCAAAAGGACGGGTAATGTCGCGCTCGGTTATCACTCAGCACGTCTGGGGATATACGTTTACGATGGGCTCGAATGTTATTGATGTGTATGTGAAACGTCTTCGAGAAAAAGTGGACGGCAATCGCCCTGAAGAAGAACGCCTGATCATCAGCGAACGCGGGGTCGGCTACGGTATTAAGGAGTGATCGCACTGACACGAATTCGTACTATACTGTTTGTCCTCTGTTGTAGCGCGTCTTTTGCGTTGGCACAGAGCGACAGCATTCACCTAACCCCGGATAACGATAACTTCCGTTTATTACTTGCTCCGACATCGCTGACACTTCCTGCGAATCACGGCTCAGTGCAACTTGCCGAGCTTTCGGTGCCGTGTATTAATTATGGTATTATTGATGAATTGATCGTGCGCGGAGGTATCACGCCGTTTACTATTTCAGGACATACGTTGTATTTCGGAATGCTTGGTCTGCAAGTGTTTGATTATAGCGGTTTCAGCGGAGTTGGGGGTGTTGCGTTTACTGATATCACCGGCTCAAGCCGCGATTGGGAGCCTGCGTTATATGGCTTTGGTGTGATTGGCTATTCAACCTCGAAGTTTGGAATATTTACTGGCTTTGGCGGAGGTTACTCGTCTTCACGTGAATCGAACTCCGCTATTTTTATGGTCGGTGGCGAGTATTCGATCTCGTCGCATAATACACTCGTGAGCGAGAACTGGTTTGTGAGCGAGACCGGTGTTGATGCTTTTTCGCTCGGCATCAGAATTTTTGGTAAAACACTATCTGGTGAGTTCGGTATTGTTGGGATCACCGAAGAACACTCGCTAAAAATATCAACTGTTGCGCCGTGGATTTCGTTGTCGTATCACTTCGATACATCCGAAGAATAAGTGCTTCGAGTCAGACTCGTTTTATGGTATGCGTTTTTGGTCGTTCTCACGATCGCCACTGTCGGTGCGGTTCAGTATGCGCTGTTGTATAATTCACTCACCAACGAACTTGATACTTCGCTACTCGACGATGCGAAAGCGACACTTCGATTAGTCGAAACTCGTTCGGCACAACAACTTTCGCGAAGCCGTGCTCGCCCTCGCACAAATGTGGGTCACGAATCTCTCAAAGACCTTGTCGATGACGCACTGGCGCAAGCGCCTGATTCGGTAAGTGGTGATGCCTTGACCGATAGAGTGCTCTCCTATTTAATGAATGAGATGCTCATAGAGCTTTCAGGGAAAGATAGCACCGCCAGCGATCCGTTAGATGCTATCGTACAACGAACGCTGACGAGCCGTCGAAATAATATGGTTGAGGTCTATACGATGATGCTTGATTCGTCACGACAGTCTACGGTATTATTTCGTACAAAAAATATTTCTTCTCAGTCGTTGCGAACTACGTTTAAAAAATCTCTGGAGAACCAACACGATACGCTTATCAAACTCGGAAGCAAATATTTTCTTGGCGATGAAGTACGAGCGGTGTTTGCGGCATCAAACCAATATGGTGTGATCGTTGCCTATTCGACCAACGATATTGACGACAGCGTTTCAGGTCTCTTGAGAACATATCTCTTGATCTTGCCGATCGCCTTGCTGGTCGCTTCGCTCGGCGGGTTTGTTCTTTCACGAAAAGCCCTGAAGCCGATCGAAGAGATCGCTGAGACGGCACGCGAGATCAGCGCAAAAAATCTTTCACAACGTATTGCAATACCTGCAAGACAGGATAGGGAATTGAAATTGTTAGTAACTACGCTGAACTCGATGTTCTCGCGACTTGAGCAATCGTTTGATCAGATCGCTCAGTTTTCGAGTGATGCCTCACATGAATTGAAAACGCCACTTGCGATTCTTCGTGGTGAGATCGAACAAACACAGCGGTCTTTTACTAACGGAAAAATTTGGGAAACAGAGCAAGCAAATAAATTGCTCGTGAGTATGACCGAAGAAGTAGAACGGATGCAGCGAATTGTCGAAGGTCTGTTGCTTCTTGCCAAAGCCGATGATCGAAGATTGCCGCTTGAACTCGAGCGAATTGATCTTTCAGAGTTTTTGCATTCCATCTCCGAAGATGCAGAAATTTTGGCAATTGATAGGGGACTTGCATTCAAAACACAAATATCAAACAACGATATTGTTGTCAATGCCGATAGAACCCGACTCTATCAAGTGATGATGAACTTGCTTGATAACGCACTAAAATATACCCCAAAAAGTGGCGTGGTGACGATCTTTCTTGATGGCGATCAATCACAAGCAAGATTTGGTGTTGCCGATAACGGCAAGGGAATAGACAAAGAAGAATCGTCAAAAATTTTCCAGAGATTTTATCGCACAGAATCGGCGCGGTCGCATCAGGGCGAAGAATACGTTGCCAGATCTCTCGGGCTTGGGCTGACGATCGTAAAATCGATCATAGAGGCGCATAACGGCACTATCACCGTAGAGAGCGAACCGGGGAAAGGCGCAAAATTTATCATTGCGCTTCCGCTTGCAAGTAAAAATGAATAATTATTAACAGCATTGCCGGACTGAATTTCCTTTTTCTCTTGTTGAGATTGCACAAGAAAATGACACGCGCACTTATTATATCATTCGGGCTCTGTTTGTTTGCCACAACGGCGATGGCGCAACCTCCTATCGAAAAGCCAACACAAAAAGAACCTGTCGGCGCAACTACTGCAGCCCCTGCGGTAAAAACAAAAGTGCAGACCGATGAATCAAAACGTGACGAGCTGACTAAAAGACTCGAACAGCGTAAGCACGAGATCAAAGCACAACAAGAAGAACGCTCGAGAACAACTCGCACTACCCCAACCACTCCGCATACCCCGGCTGTTACTGCTACCCCACAAAAGTAATAGTGTTTGCTTTTGTCAGTAAGACGGTGACCCTATTTTTAAAACGCGATTTTTTATTTGAGTTATTGATGCAATAGCTTGATCGTCATTACTTCACCGCCCATAGTCGAGACCCGAGCATACAAAGTAGCTGGCTCGAATAGCTTTCCGTTAAGTTGCCAATCGTTTTTGCCTTTGACAAATAACTTAGAGTCGGAGTAGAGTTTATTTCCCAAAACATCATACACTTCGAGCTTCATATATTCATCATCATTCAGATCAACTATCAATGTTGTTTCGCTGCCAAATGGATTACGCGAAGCCACGACAGAGTTGAGCTTTTGTATTGATGATGGGGTGAAGGAATTAACAGTAGCAAAATCGGAAAGGGGGCGACGCCATAGACCTTGGTTATATCCACCTGCAAACAAGTAATTGTCTTTAACTACAAGCGCGTCTATTACCGTCGAGTCTGGTAAATTGTCATACACCGACTCCCAGGAATCTCCATTATTTGTGGAAATAAATAAATTATAGCCTTGAACGGCGAATATTTTGTTATCTACTGTTAATATTTTTCCACTTCCTATACCTTGTTTAACATTCTTCCAACTAATACCAAAATCAGTGGAGCGTAAAATTGAATCACTCATAGTTGCAAGTACTATAGAGTCGTTAATAGCATAGAATCTCAAAAATCTTCCCGCAATTCTATCATATATCAAATGCCAATAGTCACCGTTATTCTCTGAACGAAATACTTGCCCCTCATAATTCGCTACAATAACCACATTACCTACAACGGCAGGTGGATTAAAATATGCCTTTAAATTAATCCTCCCGAATGGAAATATCCCATTTGTATCTAAAGCCCATGTGTTACCACTATCTAAAGATCTGAATACACCTGAAGTGTTTCCTGAAGTTGTAAAAAGGTAATTGTTGTGATGTGAAAAATAGCCAAAGGCTAAGTGGGAGTAAGAATTTTTTATCCAATGATCGCCATTATCTGTGGAAAGAAAAATTCCGCTCGCATAGCTTAAAGCTGAAATAACGTAATTTCCTATGGTATAATATGAAACTACTGTGGATGGATTAAGATCACTTTTTAATCCTTTGTTGATTGCTTCCCATGTATTGCCATAATCAGAGGAGCGAAATGCCCCGCCCTCACCACCTGAAAAAATGTATTGTTCATTGGCTTCAAGACATTGAGGTCCTTGTGGGCAGTTTGTCAATACCCACTGCGCGTTTGCTACACAGTGGGTGAATGACAATAACAAAATGACTATATATAAACTGTTTTTCCGCATTTTACAAAGAGATTTGGAATGTTCTCGATTGTGTAAAGCCTGAACCGGATGCTCGACAGATATATGTTCCAGAAGTTAATGTGTTGAGAGGAATTGTAATCGTATTCCATCCCTTCTGTACGAAGTTCTCAACTGTTGAAGAAAGGAGCCTTCCAAGAATATCGTAGATTTCAAATTTCGGATGCTCAATATCTTCTTCAGTATAGTACTGTACAGTAGCGTGATCGCCAAATTCATTTATTGAAATCCTTAATGTAGGAAACGAAAGAGTTTGAGGTTGTTCTGAAACAGTAGCAAAATCGGAAAGAGGGCGTTTCCAAAGACCTTGGTATGTTGCGGCGAACAGATAGCCGTTATGGATAGTCATACTATTGATCGAAGTTGAATCGGAGAGATTGTCGTTGATAGATTTCCATGTGTCCCCATTGTCCGATGATATAGATATTAAATAACCTTGAACAGCAATGATTGTATTATTGATCGTCAGTAAAGGTCCTGTCCCAGTATGCCGCTTAATATTCTGCCATGTCACACCGCGATTAGTTGATCGAAGTATCGAGTCTAATGTGCAGACAAATAATGTTGTATCATTAATCGCATATGGTTTTTTAAAGATCCCTTCAACTCGATCATAGGTTATTGTCCAATTATTGCCATCATTTGTAGAACGATAAATTTTTCCGTCGGCATTGATAGTATATAATTCATCACTTACTATAACAGGGGTAGTGTATATTTGTTGGTTATCTGGTGCCCACCCAGAAAAAAGACCTACACTATCAGTATCCCATGTTTTTCCAGTATCGGAAGATACCCAAACACCTTTCACACCGTATGGAACACTAAATAATTTATTATGGTAGGTTATTAATGTAAAGAATGAAAGATGGTGAAACAATAAAGCCCAGTGTTCTCCATTATCTGAAGACTTGTAAGTTCCACCATAGCTCACTGTTGTGTAAATGTTATTCTCTAAACCATCTATAGTTTGCACTGTCGGTGGATAAGGGTCGCTATCACTATGAATCCCATTGTTGATTGAAATCCACGTATCGCCATTGTCACTTGAACGAAACGCGCCATTATCCTCTCCGCCAACAAACAAATATTGATCATGCGCACCAACGGCATTGAGTGATGTTGGACTTTTCGTCAACACCCACTGTGCAGAGACTGCACAGTGGGTAATTAACAATACTACAACAATAACAATAAACTTCATCATATTACGTTTATCGAATAATTTGTATAGCTCGGGATTGCGTATAGTTCTCAGCAACCACGCGACAAATGTATGTGCCGGATGGAAGTCTATTGTATGAGATGTTCTCTGAATTCCATCCAGATGATGCAGGTTCTAAGGGGATATTGAGTAACTGTTTCCCAAGAATGTCGTAAATTTCAAATCTTGGACGGTTAAGTTGATTGTTTGCATAGTAGCGTATTGTCATTTTCGAAAGATCATTTTCGTTTTGGACAAGTAATACTTCGTTATTGGAAGTTTCGACGTTACGAACAGTACTATACCCAAGATTTTTCCTTCCAAAGACAGAGAAGTTGACACCAATCATACTGTCATCAGGGATATGCCCTATGTAGTTAGTATAACCTTGAGCACTGTCACTCCATCCCCAGACGTCATATTGTACTGAAATAATGGTAAAGGTTGTTCCTTGAGAATGAAATATTCCTTCGTTTAAATCATTTCCACCTGTCGAACTGGTTAATCTGCTCCATCCTGTTTGCCAATTTTCTTGATCATAGTTCCAACCGCTTTTTTCATTGAGACCGCCGCTCCTTCCCCAGGCAAATAGAGGGGCGTCGGTTGAAACATCCCACATACTATCTATTGTAACTGTTTTTGAAATAGTTCGATAACGTGCATTATAAACAAAAGCCCGCCCGCTACCTTGACGGCTTGCACTATCGTTAAGCAGATATTCTCTATTTTTAAATTTCTTTTTGAATCCTGCAAAACCACAAATACTTGAATCCCAGCAAATTTGAAATGAATTCAGTCTTACCCTGCTCCAATTACTTGAATCAAGTCCTGTATCGAAATGAAAATATTTTAAGAAATACATGTTTCCAGTCGAGAATCCCGGAGTTGGATCCATCATTTCATAAGTATGACCAATATCAAGATGCCCCCAACCGCTTTCTGTTCTCCAGAAATTAAGAGAATCGTGTGCGATTCTATCGCTATCACCTCGCCAAGCGGATGCCTTTAATATACCTTGAACATCTTCAGGCTCTAATTTAACGCTCGTATCTCTCAGAAACGACGACAGTAACAATCCTGCCGAACCCGCTACGTGAGGGGCAGCAGCAGAATTACCCCCGAGACCGCGATAGGTAAATCGCGGCGAGTCAATCTCTATCATTGGATTATGTTCATCGTACTGAGTGATATTTGCCGTTGTAAATGATTCATTCCAATTGGTATTGTTGTTTGAACATTTTATTGGGCCATATTGATCAACCCATACACTATCACCAGCATTTGGGTCCCCTGCAGGAGCAAGTAAATCCATTGTAAAGCCATAGTCAGAACCAGCTTTATCACTAAAAATTCTCACTTTATTTGGATTGCTCCCGCCCACTGAGATCATCCACGGTTCATCATAGTTAGCCGGCCAACAATGATCGTAATATGGAGCATTAGTCTCATCTACTTTACTATTTGCGACAGCTGCAATTTGAATAACACCATTAAGAAAAGCATAGTTAATAGCTGCGTGAATAGCATTTTTTTCTGAAGATTCAATTCTTGCCGAAGTATTGATAACATTTGCTCCATATCCGTAATTTGAAGAATCACTCAATGCGGCGGCTTCGAATACTGCAGCGACATAATCACTGATTGAACCTATTGGCGTTGTGAAATTACCTGCGGCAAGAATTGCGAGACTACACCCCGTCCCCTCATCAATAGAACCAATTGAATCAGTTGGCAAAACACCCCACCCACCTGCCACACCAGCTATAGAATGGAAATTCCTATTTGTTAATGCACCAATTATTCCTAAACATTGGGTGCCATGCTCTTGATGCTGATTGATAAGATCCATTCCAGAATTTTTGTTAATAGAAAATTGCTCACCAAATAAAACATGATGACCTAATCCTAACTGACCTCCAAGATCAGTATGCCGGTAGTCGGCACCTTGATCAAAATGGGCAATCAGTATTTTAGGGTTGCCAACTTCATAATCCCATGCTTTGGGTGCGTTAATCATATTATAGAGACTAAACTCACATTTGTCGTAGAGATTGGGGTCATCATGCGGATGGCTCGGTTTTGAATGAAGTAACTCCCCTTCATGTCTATCTGGTTCAGCAAAAATAATATCTCTCGGAAACATGACGTTCAAAGCATATGCAAGGAATAGAGCATTCACTGTCGTATCATATTTCAAGATCATCCAATTATAATGATCGCATCCGATAGTGTCACCACGACGAGTAACCGAAAACATATCTTTTGGACTTGCTGTAGTAAGCCTCCTAAGGTAAATGCCATGTTGTAAATGAAGGAAGTTTCTTAAAGCCGTATCAAGAATAATATTACTTGAGGAGTCAATATAGAATCGCTCCGTCTTGAGATAGTATTGCAAAATGTCCGGAAATCCACGATTAGAATCACATGGAAGCGTGGGCCAACTGAGTATAGTATTGCCTTTATGATACTGTTTCATACCGTTGTACAGAGTTGAATAGGTATGCATTAACTTTTCATAGTTAAGCGCACCTTGTCTAAATCGGATAACCATTTGACCTTTGTAAATGGTACTATCTTTCCCTCGAGTATATGGTAAGACTACTCCCGCTTCATTCATTTTCCAATAGGTAGTAGTATCAGGGGGAAATGAAAACTGAGCTTTCACATCCGGTGTGATTACAAATAGTGCTATCAGAAGCACAATGCCTTTTAGGATAAGGTTTTTATTCATAGCAGTTTTAGAGTTGGATGATTAATTAGCTTTCAATTTCAGACTGTTCTATCTAAAAGACACCTGAAAATTGGAAACGTTACAAAAAAACTTTTTCTTACCCGACAAATAGTTGATAAAACCTATGTTAATCGTCTATATGCGAGAAATATATGGAATAACCTCTTGAATTTGACTTATGGTACCTGTAAGTTTGTCAAATGGAATTAGAGGAAATTATCGCAATAAATATCAGGGGCTTTAGAAAACGCCTTTCTCTTACTCAGGAAAAACTTGCTGAAAAAGCCAATCTCCACCCTATATACGTCGGCGACATTGAGCGGAATGATGCAAATCTATCTATTCAGACATTAAAAAAACTTTCTCACGCTTTAAAGGTCGAGGCATATATGTTACTCATAAAAGGTTCGTTTCTGGAAGCTGAGAAATACCAAAAAAAAATAAAGATAATTTTATGGCGAGCACCTTGACAAAGCTGTATTTATTTTGTATATTGTAGGGTGCCTTTTTGTGCACTTATCTGTCGTGGAGTGTGTACTATCTTTTTCTTCAGACGATTCCTCACCGTCGCTTCGCTCGGGGGTTCGGAATGACAGGTTATTTGAAAGAGGCTGGAGGAGGGGGTGCAGGTTTTTATTGGCTGTAGTTTATTGAAAAACAATAGGATGCGAGTGCGTGTGTAAATATGTGATCTCTTAAGAGGGGTACTAACTCGTCTTGGAGTGAGTATTATCTCTTTCTTCAGGGAATTCCTCACCGTCGCTTCGCTCAGGGTTCGGAATGACGTATGGGGGAAAGTGAGTTGGGGGATGGGTATAGGTTTTTATCACCTATAACCTTCTATAAAACAATAGGATGCGAGTGCGTGTGTAAATATGTGATCTCTTAAGGGGGGTGCTAATTCGTCTTGGAGTGGGCAGTATCTCTTTCTTCAGGGGATTGCTCACCGTCGCTACGCTCGGGGTTCGGAATGACGGGTTTTTGGGGAAGATAGAGTTGGGGGTGTAGATTTTTGTGGGCTGTAATTCTTTGAGAAACAACAAGATGCGGCGGCGTGTGTAAGAATTATTCTTCAATAAGTCTGTACCATTTGCCTACTTCCGGCGCACTGATCCTTGCATCGGGGCATTCGACTCTGAGGGCTTCGGAGAAGGTGTTCATTGCTTCGGTGTCGCCATGGGTCAGGACGATATGTTTCGGCTTTAGCCGGCGAGCGATCTCGAGTAATTCTTCGCGGCGAGCGTGTGCACTAAAACGGAACCGCTCGACACGGCAGCGAACGGGGACGTCGCGTTTCATCGAGCCAAATTTAATGCGTGTGCCTTGCTCGGCGTGAGAGACGATATAGCCCGGAGTGCGAGGATCGGTATAACCGATAAAACAGATCGCAAACGTTTTCTGACGAAGCCAGCGCTGTGCCAGTAAATAGCTCGACGTCCCTTCTTGCATCATTCCACTCGAGGCAAGCACGATGCTCGGAGTCTTGAAAAATTTACCAGAGAACAGACCGTCGCGACGAGGAATATCTTCTTGCTTAATATCGCCGAGAAGTTCATCATTACGGAGACGTGATTGGCTATGTGCTGTTTTATCATAGATCTGACTAATGAGTCGCGCCATACCGCCGGTATAAATATCAACCGTCGGGATCTTCTTCTGGCGCATCGCGTCGGTCATCATCATCAATGCCTCTTGCATTTTGCCAAGTGCAAAGACTGGTATCAGTACCGATCCGCCACCGGTGAGGGTCTCGTTAATGGTTGTGAGCAAACGCTCAAGTTCTGATTCGCGTGAATGGCTGAGATAGGCGTCTTCACGACCGTTGGTCGATTCGGTAATGAGCACATCGACGGGACCTTCGGGAAGTTCAGCACCCGCGATCAATGTCTGAGGATGGAGCGAAGTATCGCCAGTATGAAAAATTCTTTTGCCGTCGTACTCGATCAAAATTCCGCCGGCACCGAGAATATGCCCGGACATATATAATGTAGCCGTGACGGGCTTTGTGGTCTCCGAAAGTTGGAATGGCTTTCCGAAGCGTCGGGGTTCGATGTTCGTGATCAACTCATCGATC
>JBBRNY010000042.1:0-20067 GCA_038229915.1 Kapaibacterium sp. (SeqCode)
CTTTATGCCCGTATCTTGTTTGGAGGTGCGAAAAATCTGTAGGTTTTTTTCTACGGACGATAGTTTTTTTCGACCCATAAGCCCATTAAAACAAAAGAGTTAAGAAGCTTATGCGTTCATGCCGATGTGGCGAAATTGGTAGACGCAACGGACTTAAAATCCGTTGAGTGGTAACACTCGTGCCGGTTCGACTCCGGCCATCGGTACACAATCACGTTATATTCCTCAATATGTCATTACCACTTGTCGCAATTGTTGGACGCCCAAATGTCGGGAAGTCCACGCTTTTCAACCGCCTCGTAGGCGAGCGACGAGCCATAACCGAATCGATCTCCGGTGTAACACGTGATCGTATCTACGCCAAAGCCGATTGGGCTGGGCGCGATTTTCTCTTGGTCGATACTGGCGGTATCGTGCCTGTTTCCGATGATATTTTTGAGCGTTCGATACGCCGTCAAGCCGAGATCGCTATTCTCGAAGCCGCGGTTATTCTTTTTGTGGTCGATGTTACCGCGAGCATTCATCCGCTTGATAGTGAGATCGCCGAGATGCTTCGCCGCTCTGGGAAAAAAGTGATGGTCATTACCAACAAAGTTGATAATGCCAAACGCGATCTGATGCGTCCCGAATTTTATGCTCTTGGTCTTGGGGAGCCCTACCCGTCGAGCGCGATGAGCGGTAGATACGTCGGCGATTTTCTTGATGTGCTACTGACGCTGTTACCGCCTGAAGGTGAGCCCGAAGATCCTACAGTAATGAAGCTTGCGATCGTTGGCAAGCCGAATGTTGGCAAATCAAGTTTCCTGAATGCTTTGCTCGGCGAAGAGCGCGCCATTGTGACGCCCATTGCCGGCACGACCCGTGATTCTATCCATACGACTTATACTTATTATGGCAAGCAGATCACATTGATCGATACCGCTGGTATCCGCCGTAAAAAATATATGGATGATTCGCTCGAACTCTATTCCATCGTTCGTACGATGAAAGCCATTGAAGAATGCGACATCGCGCTGATCCTCGTTGATGCAACGCAGGGTGTGACCAAACAAGATGCCCATATTCTTAATGATGTGGTTGATGCACGAAAAGGTGCTATCATTGTCGTGAACAAATGGGATCTTGTTGAAAAAGAAACCAACACGGCGATGCAGTTTGAAAAAGAAGTTTATGGAATGGTCACAACCTTGAGTTATGTGCCATTAGTATTTATTAGTGCACTCACCCATCAACGTCATACAAAGCCGATCGATCTGGCACTGACAGCATTTGAAGAACGCAGAAAACATATTAAGACTTCAGAACTCAATGAGTTCTTATTGCCCGAGATAGAAAAAGTACCACCACCATCGGTACAAGGGCGCGATCTTCGTATTAATTATATCACGCAGGTAAAATCGGAGCCGCCACTGTTCGCATTTTTCTCGAATTACCCTGAGATCATACCTGACAGCTACAAACGCTATCTCGAACGCAGGATTCGTGAGCAGTATGGTTTTATTGGCGTACCGATCTCAATGATCTTCCGCCGCAAATAATTTATTTACCGACCTTGAGAACTCTCGTAATGGTCTGAGGTGATTGTGTACCGATCTGATCGATTACACAACGAACATAGTATGAACCGCTGGCAATAGGGTGTTTCGCTTTATCGGTGCCATCAAAAGTTAATTCAAATACTCCTTCGGGTTTAATATCTTTTTCGAGGAAGCTGCGCACGAGCGTTCCAAGTTCGTCATAGAGTTGTAATGTGATACGAGATTGTCCGACAAGTTGTAGCTTGAAGCGCCATGACTTTGCCTTCTTTGAAGGTTTAAGGATACTAAAGTCTGTAATTAGTTTTTTTGCCAGATCCTCCGGCTTAAGACCTTTGCCTTGAACGCCAACCGACACGGAATCGCCTGGAGTAAGTAATACAAGCCTGGAATTGTGTTCACCAACGGCAGATGCTTTAAAACAAATACTGATCGTCAGTTGCCCTTTTGCCTGAATCGTGATCGGCATCATCTGTGGTGTCGGTGAGGGGATAGCATAATTTTTCTCGTCGGCAACGTAAAGTCGTTTTACTGTTTGGGGGGCAGAAGTAGTGTTTATCAAGGTAACATACATACATGATTGCACCCCGATTCCTTGACCACCGAAGCGTACTTCGTTCACATTAAAAACGAATGAGGGGATCGGCTCAGTCGGCGGAGGAATTTGCTGTGCGGATGTAACGGAAACCCCAAACACCAAAAGTAACGCAACAATATAAGATCTTCTCGTCATAACAGTAGGTAGAATGTTCGCTTATCAATAGCGTTGGTAATAACGTATTTATGCAGAAGAAGCGTTCTTTTGGGTATAGCTTAAAATCGGGCATCACATTGGAACCCAAGTAACGTCTTGTGCGTGAGGCCAGAAGTTATTGGATAAGCATAGGCTGACTCAGCAATTGATGCCGCGACCGAAATTCCGCTTGCAATATTATACTGAAGAAGTACCGCATAGTGTGCACCATTTCCAAAAAATTGTAGAAAGGAGGCATTCCCCGGGAGGTCAGCATCACGACCATAGAATCTTGATCCAAACGAATCAGTGTGATAGAACGTAGCACTGAGAGTGAGCTTAAAATTTATTGTTGGGACATACTGAGTAGTAACTCGAAGAAGTTTTCCATATTCAGCAAAGCCGTTGCTTGTTTGGATAAGATACCGTCCTTCTGCCGAAATATTAAAATTATTTGAGAAGTACTGTTTTACTTTTAACGGTATCTCATATCTTGAACTCCGTGGGGAATTGGTATCCAAAGACAATTTGTATGTATAATGAAAATCGCCGGTTAATACAGTATTGGGGAGAGTATATGACAAGCCAAAGGTCGCTCTTGTTGTTGATTTTATTAGAAATGTGTCACTCGGATTGATCAAATTCCGAGCATTTACAATGTATCCATAAATTGAAAGATCGTTTGTGGCGCTCAATAAAAAGCCACCATAGAGCCCTCGCTCATTTTGGGCATCATTACTGTAAAGACCAAGTGTATTTCCAAATGGAGAGTAAAATGTAGCAGGAAGATCATGATAATTTAAGGTTATTCGAAGAGAAGAAAACGGCTCGAACAATGCAGTGATGGCAAAAGCACCGGTGTTGACCCAATCGGAAAATGTTCTCGCATATTCAGCATTAATACTAATAGGGTCTATTGTGGTACTCAAAGATAGTGAAGCCATGGTATGCTCAGTGCCTCGGAAACGGAAAGAGTTTGAATCTATCGTGCTAATGGGAAGATCAAAACTTGTTTTGAATGCGGTTAACATTATTGTGAAAGCACGTTCTGCCGAATCGCTCAGAGAAAAAGAAATATTTCCTCCGAACATTGTTTGTCTCGAAACATTTTGCCTACTGATCTCTAATGAAGTACGATGAAGTCCTGTTTGTGGAATGTAGGTGATCGTTTCGGAATCGACTTGTGCATCTATCTTACGATCAGAAAAGAAACCCGCTATACGAAGACCATTGTCTTGAATTTCGGCGGCAGCTCCGCGGAAATACTGTAACGAACTGCTTGAACGATAAGCTCGAAAGCCATCGGCAGGTAACATTGGATTGATAAGCGTTTGTTTGGAAGGATACTGAGCCATTCCGCGACTAAAGAGCAATCCATTGCCATAACTCAATGAATAATCACCAAGACAAAGATTGCTCAAAACAATATTTTCAGTTATTGGAATCGCTCTAAGAATAGAGAGAGAACCTACAAGATGATCAAAGTACATCGGCTCTCCTGGGGCTTTTGATTGCAGTAACGAAAAAGAAATATCTGAGGCGTTGATATTGATCGAAGATGCTGTCTTAATAGGCGAGCCTTTGTATGTATGATTCACATATTCTGGGTTATTCAAAGCATTTGGATCAAAAATAACCCGCGTTCGAAGTGCTATCCTATTGCGTATTGAAGTCGGCCTATATGATATATAGGGTTTGTTTGCTTGAAAAATAGTGGGACGCATTAGTGAATGTAACGAAAGAGTATTTGACATTCCCCGAGCTTTCAGAATTCGCTGTTGGTCGAGCCGACTTAGTGTCGGAATATCGAGTAGCTCATTTCTATTGGTAAATGCTATCGAAATAGGAAATTGAAGTATCTGATCAAGATAATCAGTCAATAATTGTGTCTGCTCTAAGAGAATGTCTTCTTGCCCAGGATTTAGCGGTGGCTCTAAAAAATCATTACGCACTTCTTCATCGGTAATAATATCAGTATTACTGAGTGAGTCAGTTTGTTGTGCGCGAAGGATCGAAGGCAACGTGATGCTACAAATAAGCAAGATCAGAAGTGATCTTACCATCGGACGTTTAACCCAAAAGTAAACGTATTTCCAAATATACTTCCAAACCGAGTGCCAATGTCAATGCCGATCACATCGTACTTCAATCCGACACCGGCTGTAAAATCCCCATTATCGGTCGATGTACCTGCACGCAGGATAAGATAGGTTACGGGAGAGTATGAAGCACCAAAATGTATCGTGAGCCCAACTGGGTCTTGCTCTTCAAGTGATGTGTAGATACTGATCGGCACATCAATGGGATGAAAAGAGGCTCCGAGCAGAAATATTTGCGGACGGACTTCTCGCTTTTCGTTGCTAATGGTAAAGCCACTTCCAAGTAAATTAATGGCAGTCGCACCGATCGAAAACTCCGAATTCAGATCGAACGAAAGACCCAGATCGAGTAAATAAAATTTTAATGGTTGGTAGGCAGAAGAAAACGTAAATGATTCGTATCGGAATCTTGTGCCGATAGATGCAGTGCGACTTCCGGAAAGTTGGAAAGATCTATTGATGCCAATATATGCTTCGGCGTCAGCGTAGGAGTCCGAAAATCGTTGCTGTGCAAAACCAAGAGAAAACGATAGCCCAAGGTTTGCTGAATAGAATATCCCCTCTGTTGATGCAGTGTATGCATCGGCTAAACCTTGCTCGTTTGGGGTCACTCCGAGCGAAATGACAAACGGATGAATTGAATCTGCTGAATTCTGCGAGGGATTAATATTGAGAGAATGGGTAGTCGCGCCGGATTGAATAGAGCCACTGAGTGTGCGGGATTCGGCTGACTCGAGATGAATTACTTGCGCTTGTACACAAGTCGAATAGAAAACCACAACGAAAACGAGAGGGATGAGTCGGGGAGAAAACATTCGATTACTCTAATGAGTAAAAGCGGAGAAAGTAAAAAGGGCTTCCGAAGTTATTCGGAAGCCCTTTTTCGAAAGGTTAGTTCGTCTTTGGCGGTGTTGTTGATGCGCCTGACTTCATCATACGTTCGCGAACCAAGTTCTTTTTGAACGCGCTGAGATAATCAACGAGCGAAGCAATTTCTTCGTCGCCGAGAGGTCCTTTGTAGCGTTTGTGGAATTGTGGCATATTCGTGTTTGCAATTCCCTCGGTGATGATCTTTTTCCATTGCTCAGGAGTATGGTTCATCATATCGTCGCTGACGATGTCCGGACCTGGCTTGTTGTCGGCTTTGAGGCCGTGACAGATCGCGCAATCTGCTTCATAGAGCTTTGCACCAAGTTCGCCTTTACCTTTATCGACATGGCAGCTTCCGCAATTTCCTTGGAAGACACCATCGAGGTGCATCATATCTTTATGAGCAAGTTTCGAATGATAGATCACTCCATGAATACGAAGCGTTTTTTGCGGCTCGACAACAGAGTTTGAAACAACGTTGATCGTTTTGGTAAATCCGCCTTCGGCTTTGTTATGCGGATCAAAAGTGACCTTAAGTGTCGAGACTTTTCCTGGTCCGATTTTTTTCGTACCGATCACGGCCGCTGTACAACCGCAAGATGGGTTCGCACTCATAATTTCGAGTGTATCGGTGCCGGTGTTGCTCAGCATAAATGTGACTTCGGCTGAACCTTGTTGCTCAACTTTGCCGAAATCGTGATCAAGTTCATTAACGGTCAATTTTGGTCCTTTGTTGGTATCAACGGGAGTAAAGAGACCACCAAATGCTCGAGTCGGTTGGAAACTTCCCGTTGCCAGCACCAACGCCAACAATGCGGCGCATCCAAATGCGACGGACAGGAGATATTTACGATTCTGTTTCATATTCTATTAAAGCGTTAAATGTAATTCTGGGGTACGTTATAGGTAAATTAATATCGGGTAAAAAAGGTTCGCCTAAGTGCTTAGTACTGACGGATGAGGCTTGAAATCGGTACCGTAAAAAGGCTCCAAGTTTGCAACCGAATCTGAGGGAGTACCATTTTTACAGCAATCGATCAGCACCTTCATACTCAGCTCTACGGGGTGAACGATGATGTTGTTTCTCTGAAAAACATCGATCAATTCCTTTGAGCCCAACAAATACTTCGGCTGGGTCGATATAATATGATCGATAGTATCGTAGGTCACCTCTTCGGGAGAAGAAAACGTCGAGAAATAGACAGAGCTTTTTTCATATCCTAAGAGCGCAATTCCATCAACGATCGCATCCAGTTGTTCAAGTGTGGCAGATTGTTTGATAATGGCATGAGCGATCATCGGGACAAGAGAAGCACCTGAACCAAAAGCAAGTCCTTTTGCAAAAGAGACACCGATCCTCAGACCCGTAAACGACCCTGGTCCGTTGATAAAACCAATGCGTGATAGATCGTCAGTTTTGATAGAATGTGCTTCAAGTAATTTTGCAGTTTCGATAGCAAGCATTCTGTCATGTATGCCGCGGTCATTTGGTGGAGTGATATAATGGAATTCCGCGATGAGCTCGCCACCATTATTCGCAAGGGCGATATGCAGATCTTTTGTCGAAGTATCGAAGACGAGGATCATAGTGTTGGAGCTGAAGAAATAGTGATACTTCGCTCGGAATTAGAAAGTGTTTTAAGTTCTACTTCAATTCGCATAGCGGGCAAATATTGCTCTATTCGTTCTGGCCATTCGATAATGCAAATACCATTTTTTGGATAAAGATACTCTTCGACACCAAGTTCGAGAAGTTCTTCCGGTGTTTCGAACCGATAGCAATCCAAATGGTAAAGAGTGAAAGCTGTCCCATCAAAAAACAACGCTGGGTATTCGTTTGCCAGAGCAAAGGTGGGCGAGGAAATTTCGTCCTCTTGAATTCCGAATGCGTGGGCTATGCCTTTTGCGAACTGCGTTTTGCCTGCACCAAGCTCGCCACGCAACACGACAACATTGCCGATGAGAAGCTCGTCGTGTGCAAATTGTTTGCCGATGGCGATAGTCTCTGCCGCCGAGTGTGATGTAAAGACTCTATTCAAAATACTAGTGATGGTTTATCCAACCGGTGATAACGTTGATCACATTCTCGGATACATTCGAAGCGGTCTGGTAATCAGTGAAGGTGCCTTGCCCTGGCATAAATAGATGATACAAGCCGGGGAAAAGCATAAATGATACATTACTATTTTTTACGAGTGCTTCTTTCCAAATTTCAAAATCTTTCGGTCCGGCTTGGTAATCTTTATCGCCCTGAAGAATTAAAACAGGAATTGAAAGTGCGGCTGTTGTTTTGATCTGATCTTCATGTGAAAGGTATTCCCAATAGGAAGGGGGCAACCCCAATAGTAGTGATGGCGAGGTTGTATCGCTGTATTGATGTTTTTTTATTCTTTCAACCTGTTCGCTGACTTTTTTGATCTGTACTATTGCTTTTTCCCTTGCCATTTGTTGTGGCAAGAGAAATTCAATTTGATCGAGCACTACGTCTTCAAATTTGCGAGCCGGCGCTGCCATCATTATAATACCCGCGAGATGCTGATCTAATTCTGCGATCTTCGGAGCAAATTGTGCGCCTAAACTATGCCCAAGTACAATAATATTTGCGGTGTCAATTTCGCTGAAGCCTCTTGCTAACCGAATTGCACTCAGTGCATCATCGATGACTTCTTCATTTGGAGTCATCTTGTTCACATCCGGCATACTCCTCAATCCATATACAAATGTACGCTTATCATATCGTAACGATGCAATACCGTGGGCTGCTAACCCCATTGCAATATCGAGGAATGGTTTGTTTGCCTGGATGCTCTCATCGCGGTCTTCGGGTCCGCTGCCGTGAACAAAAACAACTAGGGGAGGATGCTGTACATTTTTTGGGAGCATCAGTGTTGCCGGAAGTTTGAAGGTGTCGGTTGTGACGGTTACTTCTCGCTCGATCAAATTTTCGGGTTGCGCATAGCTCGGTAGCTTATAGTGCGCCTTTGTTCTCGGCGGCATCATAAAAAAACCAAGAATCTTTTTATCAGGGTTGAAAACGACCTTCATATCATACGTTGCTTTCTCGAACACACAACCGAGAAAGACCGATGGATATAATTTGTTGCTTTCAAATAATTCACTGTCTTGTTTGACCAGTTTGCCATAATTTTTAAGCAGTGGCTCCCAACTTGTTTTCAACGTTGAGTCATTGAGCACCTTTGATAGTGTGCTATCGAAGAGCAATGTGCACTCGCTATATCTTTTCGCGTCCAATAGCTTGAAAAATTTCTTTGCCAAAGAAATATATTCTTGTTCTTGCGCAAACGAAGTTACGGTTGAACAACATAGTAGGAACACAACTACTAACGAGCGGGTATATCTATTGGTCATTTAGGTTCGAGTGTGATAACCGGCAAGATCAGCTCTTCCATCGAGATGCCGCCGTGTTGAAATGTATCTTTATAATGATTGAGATACTTGTGATAGTCGGTTGGGTACACAAAGTAATAATCCTCTTTTGCAATAATATAGTTTGTCGTGACCGCACGCGACGGAAGTTTGTACTCTTCCGGCTTTTTGATAAACATTGCTTGCTTATCTTCTGCTTTGACGTTGCGCCCGTATTTATATCGCAAACTCGTGGATGTTTCACGGTCGCCCATTACCTTCGCGCCACGCAGACTACGAATTGAGCCATGATCGGTCGTAACGACAACGGTGACATTGGGTTGTTGCGCCAACGTCTTGAACATCTCATACAAACTTGAATGCAAGAACCATGATCGAGTGAGCGAGCGGTATGCACGTTCATCCGGTGCGATCTCTTTTAGGATCGGCGAGTCGCTTCGTGTATGCGCGAGCATATCAACAAAATTTACAACGATAGCGGTGAGCTGATTTCGGGCGTATGTCGAAATATTTTGTGCAATACCCGCACCGAAATCACGGTCAACGATCTTGATATACTTTAGATCGGCTGAAAGTTTGACTTTCCGGCGTTCGAGTAACAGCTTCAGCATTTCGGCTTCGTCTTTGTTTTGCGAGTGCTCATCGTCGCCGCTTGTCCAAGTATCGGGAAACATTTTACCAAAGTCGCTCGGGAATTGTCCGCTAAAGATCGAGTTGCGAGCGTATGGTGTTGCTGATGGAACAATGCCAAAATGGAAATCGCGTTTGATCTTGAAGAGCGGCGCGATCTCGCGCTCCATGATGAGCCATTGGTCATAGCGCATACAATCGATCACCAAGAACACCACTTTTCGTTTGTTGTCGCGAAGCACTGGTAATAACCACTGATCGGCAATATCCGGTGATAGCGCGGGACGCTCGTTCGCATTTTCTGGTGTGAAGATCGTATTGACCCACGATTTATAATTACGCTCATAGAATTTGCTGAACTCCGAATTCATCTCGCGCTTTTGATCGATGATCGTTTGGGTCAAGCCAAGATCAGGGTGAGCGTCAAGCTCCATTTCCCAACTTACTAATTTTGAGTAGAGCTCGATCCAATCATTCGCATTGGTTGCCATCATTAATTCACGACCCATCTTTGCAAACTCTTGGGTGTAATCTCTTGAAATGGCTTCGCTGACGATCTGCTTCCCTTCAAGAAATTTCTTAACAGCGAGCAATACTTGCGTAGGGTTAACAGGCTTCGTAAGGTAGTCAGAAATTTTCTTTCCGATCGCCTGCTCCATTAAGTCTTCTTCTTCGGACTTGGTAACCATCACGACCGGGGTTCTCGGCGTAATGGCTTTTAGCTCGATGAGGGTTTCTAAGCCGCCCATTCCGGGCATCATTTCATCGAGAAAGATGAGATCGGCAGGAGACTGGGTGTTCAATGCGATGGCATCGGCACCATTGGTGGCAGTGCGGACTTCATAGCCGCGTTGTTCGAGCAACAAGATGTGCGGCTTGAGCAGCTCGATCTCGTCATCGACCCAGAGGATTGTTCCTTTTGTATTCATATTGTTGTGGTTACCTTCAACAGACGATCCGTCCGGAGAATTCGTCTGTTATCTCTTATCATATTATTGGCTATTTGTTTCATAGTGCTTGATTTCTACATTTTTCGAAATTTTAAGAGTGGTGTATCACTTTTTTTGTAATTTTGGAGATATTGAAATTACAATAAAATTATGGCAACAACCGACCCACGAGTAGATGCTTACATCAAAAAAGCAGCACCATTTGCTCAGCCGATCCTGAAGCATATTCGGAAACTGGTTCACACGGCTTGCCCCGAGGTTGAAGAAACTATAAAATGGGGCTTCCCAAATTTCGGTTACAAAGGCAAGATGATGTGCTCGATGGCATCATTCAAGGCTCACGCCGTTTTTGGGTTTTGGAAAGCATCGTTAATGAAAGACCCCGCATTAAGGCAGAATGCAGAAAGTGAGTCCTCGATGGGGCACTCCGGAAAACTTACTTCGATGAAGGATATGCCAAGTGATAAAAAAATGACCGCCTATATTAAAGAAGCAATGAAGCTAACCGACAATGGAATTAAACTGCCTCCGAAAAAGAAAGTAGAAAAGAAAGAGTTGATCATCCCTGATTATTTAAAGGCTGTATTAAAGAAAAATAAGAAAGCAAGTACTGTGTTTGAGGGTTTTGCCTTTTCTCACAAAAAAGAATATGTCGAATGGATCACCGAAGCAAAGACCGAAGCAACTCGAGAAAAACGTATTGCACAAGCATTAGAGATGATAGCCGAAGGGAAGTCGCGAAATTGGAAATACCAGAAAAAGTAATCCCACTATTTACGAGGCAACCGGATTTCGGTATAGTCTTTTGATGAGAGCAATTTGCCCGGAATGCCAAGCATCGTGACGAATAAGCATTCTGATCAACTGCGCTACACTCTTGTGATTGTATATCTTTTCTTCTAATTGTTGTTCAGCGAGTGAATCAATTGCTTCCCGTAATTCGAGGCGGCGAAGCGCAAGATTTACCATCGCGACTTTCATGTTGCTAGCTTCTAGCGGCGCTGGAACGTTGAGCATCTCAGGGCGATGGATGATGAGTGCTCGATAATAGCCATAGCAATCGGTAAGATGCACCAGTAAGGTTAAGATCGTACCCGGTGGCGGATGGCTCTCTTCTTGCTGTAAGTTCGCATAGCTTGGGTGTTGGTAAAGGGCTTCTTCATTGGAAATGTCCCCCAACACACTTTCGATCGACTCCCACTTAAAGCTCCAAGCTTCGTCGAATGCTGTAAGTAATTCTTCTTTTTGCGTCATACTTATTTTTTCGGATAATGCTTTTGCACCCAAGTTTTGAATGTCTCATTCGCTTGCGGGAAATCTGCATCGTCTTTGAATTCGCAGATCAATTCATTTCCGTGCATTACCCTTATGTCTGCATCGAGATCAAGAGTGCCAGTGTAGGGTGGAGTATTTGTTGAAAGCTCGATCTTCTTTTTTGCATTTGCAATAGTTTGTTCAACACTTGTATTGACATGATCAACGAGTGCATCAGCATTAAAGGCTTTCCCCGTTACGTTTTTTACGAGCTCCATAAACGAGATCGAGTTACCAGGTTTCCAATATCCGGCTTCAAGTTCAGGTCCGATATTCGGATTGTCGGTGAGGTAGCCATATTTATTGAGGAAATAACTTCGTGTTTGTTGCACAGCCATTTCTGCCATCACATAGCCGTGATAATAAGCACTCGATTCTCCGGCAAGAATGTGCGGCACCGCAAGGATAGGGCGTGGTGCTTCTTCCATAAAGTAGAGCGACTGCTCGACTTCGTGCGCGATCTTCGTTATATTTTCCGCAGTCAACTCAGCTTCAGGAAGTTCATAGATCGCTTTTTCGAAATAGCAGACACCAAGCATTGCACGAACGCCGATCACTTCATGTGAGTGACTTTGATTGATCTGGCGCTCGATCAGTCCGAACGGTACTGATTCGCCGGAAGGATTTTTGGCATATCGTGTAAGCCAATCAGCATCACTTAAAAGGGAATCACAAAACATCGACTGTGTTTCGGCATAAGCAACCGATGTCGGCGCAAATTCCTGCGCGAAACAAGGTGCGTTCATTTGGACGTTTGAAAAATGCGCCGCGTGTCCTCCTTCGTGAAAGAGCGTGTTGATCGCTTCGGAACCTGAGCCGATCTTGTCGGGCATCGCATTTGCTGTAAAATTGATTCGTGCTGGGTTCCACTTCCCGTGATCGTAAAACGACGGCATTGGTCCGTGCATAAATCCGTTTTCGTATTTACCTTTGCGATCGATCAGATCAAGAGTCAGCGTAGCACGTCTGTACCGAATACCGAGTGCGGCGAATGAACGCACCCAACGTTCAAGTGCTTCGGCAAACGGAAGGTATGGGTCGAATTCTTTTGTAATATCACCCGAGCGGAGATATTCATAATTCCAACCACGATTTGCAGTCTGGCCTTTTTCTTTTACGAAATTGGCCATCGCACGCTCACCACTTTCTCTGGTGCGAGCTTCAAGGTCATCGAGTAATTCAAAGAGTACTTTCTTCGAAAAACCTTCGGTGCGAGTGACCTTCCAATCATAATAATCTTCAAAGCCGCAGATACGACCAAGTTCATTTCGTTTTTTAATGATCTCGATGAATCCATTCGAAAGCACAAACGGCCCGATGTCCTGCAAGCCTTGGTATGCAGCTCTGCGAAGTGCCTCGTCGGGCGAGACGCGTTTCATGTTTGCAAGTTCTGTCGAGGTTGTCGGTTTGAACTTGCCAGTTGAAGGATCAGTATATCCCAGATTCATCCCGCCACGAGCAACTAATAATTTCCCTTCAAGCTCTACGATCTCAGCCGAAAGTTCTCGCGCTTTTTTATCTTCAATAGTATTTGCTTCAAAATATTTTTCCCATCCATTGAGTGCAGTTGCCTCATCGCTTGTGGGCGTCGCTGCCGAAGCAAGCTCACGAAGCTTTTTCAATCGCTCAGCATCTTGAGCGAATGCATTGATCGCAATTTCCGCTTCGGAAGTTTGTTGCTGAGAAAGCGATGGATCGGATGACAAACCCATTTTCGAATCCCAAAAGGCATTTTCTTTCCGGGTATGGAGTGTGAGGTATTGCGAACTGAGTTGGTCGAGGTAATTTGATAGTGGTGACATATCTGTAATATTTGGAAATCGATCAATATTCCGAAATGGAACAGCCGTCTTCGCGGCTCTGTTAGAGTCTGTGAACAACAAATTATATGAGCTACATTCCATTTGAATTATTACCGGAGCATTCACGACTTTGGATCTTTGCCGCCGATCGCCAGCTTTCCGATGCCGAAGCAGATATGCTTGTTCGTGAAATGCAAGCTTTTGTGCAAACGTGGCTCGCTCACGGCACACCAGTGACAGGAAGTTGTGCGATGAAGTATAACCAATTTTTAATGATCGCCGCGGATGAATCATCGCAACCATCGGGCTGCTCGACCGACGAAATGACACGTCGTGTCAGAATGCTTGGCGAAACGTATGGGGTTGAATTTCTTGGAATGCCGAGAGTACAATACAGAGTCGGAGACAAACTCTTGAGTCTGCCAAGAATGGAATTTGGTGAGCTTGCTAAGAAAGGAAGTGTCGATAGTGATACGATCGTCTTTGACAATACGCTCACGACGATAGCCGATCTGAAAGCAGGGAAATGGGAAACGGCGGCAAAACAAAGTTGGCACTCGCAAGCCTTTGACTTTGCGAAATAAGCATTGACGGAACCGCTCCGCGCAGTTTCTTCGTTTGGATACTGAATTAAAAAATATATTGCCTCGTGGCCTAATGGTATGGCATCTGTTTCTGGATCAGGTGGTTCCAGGTTCGAGTCCTGGCGAGGCAACTAAAGACAAAAAACCTTCGAATCAATAGTGATTTCGAAGGTTTTGTGTTTTATACAGTTCCTTTGTTTTTCAGAAAGTCGAACGAGTCTATTACACATTACCGGTAACACAAGTGATACCTTCTACTTGCTCTCGCTTTTATTGGCTACTCCAGGATCGATCAGTGATTCACTAAATCCGGCTCTTACCAACGAGCGTCTGACCCCTTCCCAAAGTTTGTCGGTTTCAATTCGCGTTGCCACCGGTACATCTTTCGCTGATTTTAATTGCAAGAGTATATTATCTGCTTCTTCTCCTACCAACTTTCGACACTCCTCATAAACTCCGTTTGGTCCTTCTTCTAACGGATTATGTTTTGCGAGTACAGTTCTTAGAGCAAACGCTATCTGTTGACTAGGAGCCGGGGTTAATAACGATGCAATGGCTCCGTGATCGAGCCGTAGTTTTGCCGCTTGTGGCAGAGGGTCACCACCGCGCAGTTTTTGCGCCATAGGGAAAAGTATTTTTTCTTCTAAGCCTATATGCTTCAAAAGCCCCTGACGAAATGCATCATAGCTCTCGTGATCGATGTGCTCGGGATCTGCGAAAGACTTCTCAAGAAGATCGTCCAATCTTTTATGATCGGACTCCATAAATTCTGTAATAGTAAAATTTTCCATAGAAATTTCAACAGAGATACCAGACAAATAATCCTTTCGCGAGTTAATTTGTATCCTTTCGAATTCGTAAAAATTCTAAAATTCGGTATTGTGACCTAAGTCATAGAATCTGCGTAACTTGGTCAGGTATATTTGTAATTGATTGGAGGATTAGGCATAATATTTTCATCAATGAGCTTTTTAAGCAATATACTGGTGATTTTGTGCTCTTGACAACGGGGAAGTGCTCTTTGGTCAAGTTGAACCTATGGCGCATTTTTCTTTTCAGAAGAGGCAGAGGGGAAAGCTTAAGTGCCGGCAACTTGTCAGTATGACTGGGTTGCGAGTCTGACCGTAATGACTGACGATCAAACTCATTGAATAAACGGGAGCATGGTGGAGATCGTCGAAGGAATCATCCCCCTGCTACCCAAAAAGAGAAAAAACTTTGAGAATAATGAGATTAGCTGTAAATATTTTCGTTTTCGCCGCCATACTGGCAGTATATACTACCATATACGCACAGCAGCCTGCAACTGACTCCAGCTTTAAGCCCTCGGGAAAATTCACATCTTTAGTATTCGGAGACTATTCTTACAAAGTTCATGCCGATTCCGCAAACCGAGGTGTCGGACAGTATTCGGGAGTACCCAAAGCATTTTCGAACTTCCAGATTCGGCGCCTCTACCTCGGATATAATTACGATATATCTCAGACCTTCCGGGCAGATGTGCTTCTTGCCTACGAAGATGGCGGCGGCACTTCGGCAACGCTTGACGGATCTGGTGAGCGCAGTTTTTACCTCAAGTTGGCAAATATCAGATGGAAAGATATATTCTCTGGCAGCGATCTTATCTTTGGAGCACAAGCAACTCCTGCTTTCGTCCCACTTACCGAACAAGTTTGGGGATACCGAGCGATCGAAAAAACGATCATTGACAAGAATAAACTCGGTGCTGCTACGGATCTTGGACTTGGGTTGCAGGGATCGTTCGATCATGAAAAGAATTACGGTTACGACATTTTGTTTGGCAATGGCTCGGGACAAAAGTTGGAGACTGATAAATTTAAGAAATTGTATGCCGATCTGTGGGGAAAATTTTTCGAGAAAGTGTTCGTAGTAAATCTTTATGGTGATCTGAATAGGAGTTCCGACTTTCCTTCAAAAGATGTAATGACCGGAAAATTATTTCTTGCTTATCAGACAAAAAAACTTACGATCGCCGTAGAGGGATTCATTCAATCACAAAGCCATAGCGTCATAGATAGCAATTACTCCAGCGGGAAGATCGATACGTTGTCACTCTCGCCGTTCGGGCTCTCGATCTATGTGACCGGAATGATCGTTGAAAACTCGCTTGGTTTTTTTGCACGTTATGATATGTTCAATCCTGATAATAATTATCTTAGTACCGAGGTACAGTATCAAAAAGCTTACAACACGACAAATGAGAACTTCGTGGTTGCAGGGCTTGACTGGCAGCCGGCTCAGAACGTTCATGTTATGCCGAACATCTGGTATACGGCCTATTCAAACAAGAAAGAAGGAGTCTCGGGCAATCTAAAATCGGATTATGATCTGGCTCCGCGACTGACAATTTTCTATAAATTTTGACATCCTGTTTGTGATTCACTAACGAGAAGTATGATAATGAAAGACAAAACATTGCGCGATATCGTCACTGAGAATTTCAATGCGGCTTCTGTGTTCGAGAAGTATGGACTTGATTTCTGCTGTAAGGGAGGAATTTCACTCGACGAGGCTTGCAAACAAAAAGGTCTCAATAGAGAGCAAATTTTTTCGGAGCTCTCGGATGTAGCGTATGAAGAATCTTCTCAACGCTACTTCCAGTGGGAGTTGCCGTTCCTGATCGATTACATCGTTAACAACCACCATGCCTATATCAAAACTCAGGTACCACTTATTAATTTCCATCTGGAAAAAGTGATTCGTGCGCATGGCGAGAGACATCCCGAAGTGAAAGAAGTTGAGAGTATTTTTCACACTCAAAGTCAAGGCCTCCTCAACCACATGATGAAAGAAGAAAATGTTTTATTTCCTTTCATCAAACAGCTTGTGCAGTCACGCTCTCTGGGCACCGAACCGCCACAGGCTCATTTCGGAGATATTTCTGGACCCATAGCTGCTATGCTTGCTGAGCACGAAGAGGTGGGTGGCGAGTTGGCACGTCTGCGCGACCTCCTGCTCGATTACACACCGCCTGACGATGCGTGTACAACGATGCGGCTTTTGTATCAAGAGCTCGAAGCATTCGAAAAGGATCTACACAAACACGTCTTCTTGGAGAATACAATACTTTTTCCGAAAGCCATTCGCATAGAAAGAGAGTTCGGTCACGAAGCTCTTGAGCGATCAGCTCTCCTTCATAATGAATAAGCGGTATCAAAAACCGGACATCATAATTTTTTACACATCTACGAAACAAATATGAGCACAGAAAAGAAAACTAGCATGGGATTGATCATAGGATTTGGTATCCTTGCCATCATCCTTGTGGGCGTCGGGGCATACCTCTATGGGGGTAAAAAGTCCGCTGACAAATACCACGTCATCTCCGGATTTGCTTGGGATAAAGAAGAATGGGCTGCACGAACGAAAGGAATTCGGACGAGCTATAATCCAGATCACGACCTTAACAATGAAACGCTTACCATAGTACCGGGTGATCCACGTTGGCTCGATTTCGTTTTTTGGTGCTTTAACAATAAACTCGCAGAGCATCAGGTCGAAGCATACGGTGGCACTGAGTGGGACGGTCCAAAAGGAGGAGTCATCTTCCATTGGGCACCAGGATCTCGTTGGGAAACCCACACACTGGCAAGCTTCGGATTCACGATTGGCCATACGATCGGCGAGCACGAATGGAAAGACACTCAATTTCCCGAATTCTTCGAAAAGTACGGCGGCACATACGGAATCAATGTGAAAGATCGTCTCGCTGAGATCGATACCGGTTCCCCTACTCCGTGGGTTAATTTTCTTGAATATTGTGGCGGATCGAATAGCCCGTATTACCGTTATCTCTTCCATCAAGAGGCAGTCGTTGATCCTGTTCGAGAACGTATCTATCTCATTGGGGGACAAGGTACGGATTTCGAATACAGTTTCGAACGCTACTTCCACGAAGTTCGTGAAGTTCTGACCGACGCAAAGGCGTTTCAATTCTTCCAGATGTATGATCTCTATGGACCAGGATTTGCTTGTAAAGCTGGTTGGGCAAAGAATAAGATAAACGGAAATCTTATGGCGATGTCATTTACTGATGACACGAGTAAATGGATGACGAAACCCGGAGTAGGGAAAGCAATACGATATAATCCAAATCCGCCACTTCCGGTTATCCCACCGAAGATGCGTGAATTCACGGCTGCAAAAGCTGGGCAGGATATCTATCGTGTACAATGCACTCCTTGCCATGGTACTAACGGAGATGGTAGAGGATTTCTTGCCGCTGGCTTTGAAGTTCCGGTGCGAGATTTCCGACTTGGAATCTATAAATTCCGTTCAACCGTCGGCGGCGCCTTTCCGACCATTGGCGATCTCGAGCACATCATCAGAGTCGGAGTTCCGGGTGGGACAATGCCTGCTTGGGGAGAATTTCTTACCAAAGAAGATATTCACAACCTTGCGGTGTATCTGATCACTTTCTCCGAAAGATTTCTCGATTCATGGAATGCCAAAAAGGAGCCGGAGTTACTCCAGATCCCCGGAGTTCCTTCAAATCTTTCTTCAATGACCGAGCGAGGCAAACAAGTCTATACACTAATGCAATGTGCGAAATGCCATGGCGAATCAGGTGTTGGAAACGGACCTTCTTCGATCGGCTTAAAGGATACTTGGGAAAATGAGATCAAAACTGCTGATCTCACATACAAGTGGCAATTTAAGAACGGATTCAGTCCGCGGGATATTTACCGTACTTTTAATGGAGGACTCAATGGTACACCGATGCCATCATTTAAGGATATCTTTACTTCGGATGAAGATCGTTGGGCTTTGGTAGCGTACATACTTTCGCTTTCACCACAAGAAAGACCATCGCTACATCTTAAGGATTTCAAGACAAAATTTGCATCTGCTATAGACTCAAATGGCATAGTGAGGAGATAGTTATGTTCGGCAAGATCAACTCAAAAGTTATCGTGATAATAACGGCAACAGTACTTCTGTTGGTCGCCGGGCTCTTCATCAAACAGAAGTACTACGGTGACAATACCTGTCCGGCAAATATGACGACCGTCGGTGGGAAGGATAACCCGTGCCAATGTACAAAACGCATTGAACGGTAAAGATATAATGCTCGATCTCACATTTCCTTGTTCTTCGCAATAAGAATGAGGAAATGTGATTTGGTGTTTTTACAAATAAAATAAAATGGAAAATAAATCTATGCAAACTCCTGACACGCGTCCACGACCAGATTCAGAGCGCCCTCTCGACGCGCCGTTCCTTCAGTTCGATCTCGATGATATTGTTAACCGATTGAAGGGAGAAGGGGATTGGGCATCCGACAAACACAATGCTATGACGCTCATGAAAAATGAGATGATGCGTATTGTAGTGATGGTATTGCACCAAGGAAACGAAATAAAGATGCATAAGGCAGAATCACCGATCAGTCTGTTCGTAGTAGAAGGACTGTTAAGATTCAAGTTAGAAAATGAGTCGTTCGATCTCAAGACCGGTGGATTGCTGACATTGCATAAAGACATTTTACACGGTTTAGAAGCTCTTGAGGAAACTACCGTTCTTCTCACAATGGCACATACTTCTACCAGCTGATTTTTTTGGCTCATCACGATTCTTATATACGGATATAATAGACGACCATAGCAGTTAAAATACTTTTATGGTAAAAAAGGAAAAAATACCTCACGAACTCCTTTATACCATCGGGCATTCCACTCATCCGATCGATGAATTTGTAAGCTTGCTTAAGGAATATGGCATTAAACAATTAGTCGATGTTCGGACGATACCGAGGTCGCGACACAATCCTCAATTCAATGAGAAGAGGTTAGCGGCTCGATTGAAAAAATCGAAGATCCAATATTTGCATGATCAGGAGCTCGGCGGCTTGCGACATACAAAAAAAGACTCCATAAATCTGGGATGGAGGACTGCCTCTTTCCGCGGTTATGCCGACTACATGCAAACAGACGAGTTTAGCAGCGCACTCAAGGCACTGATAGCAAAAGTAAAAAAGAAGCCAAGCGTCATTATGTGTGCCGAAGCGCTCCCCTGGCGCTGTCACCGTTCTATGATTGCTGATGCGATGGTCAAGCAAAAATGGGAAGTTCGGCATATTATGTCAAAGACCTCCGCTTACAAACATAAGCTTACCTCATTTGCAAAAATGAGGAATGGAAAA
>JBBRNY010000043.1:0-19838 GCA_038229915.1 Kapaibacterium sp. (SeqCode)
AACTATAACATCAACACGATGTGTAGAGTTTGATGTTTAGGCGTTAAACAGTAGCTCCGACTTTAGTCGGAGCAATTTTTTTGAACCGACTAACGTCGGTTATAATGTATTAATTTATCAAAGTAGGTCGCTGAGGTGGTGCTGTTTGCAGGTGTAGGACGCTCATGATAATATAGCCAGCATTTTCCGGTTCGTAATCAACTCTTTACTTGATCGTAAACTCCACTCTCCGGTTTTGCTGTCTGCCTTCTTCTGTTTCGTTGGTAGCGAGGGGTTTTTCACTGCCGTAGCCGACGACTTTCATTCGTGAGGCGTCGATGCCTTTTGAAACGAGATAATTCTTGACGGCTTTTGCGCGATCTTCGCTCAGGTGTTTGTTTGCCGACGGCGTGCCGACGTTATCGGTATGCCCAACGATCTCCAGCTTCGTGTTTGGTGATTGCTTGACCGTCTCGACCAAGCGATCAAGCTCGGCGTAAGACTCTGTTTGTAGCACACTCTTATTAAAATCAAAAAAAATATTATTGAGCCGTACTGTTTGCCCAATTTCAAATGGCACGAGTTTCAGATCGCGCTGAATTTCTTTGTATGAATCAACTTTCTTTACATCAAGATTTTCTTCGATCGCGATGTAACCCTTAACTTCAGCACGGAAGCCATAGAGTTTGCCGGCGGGCAAGGTGATCTTGTAACTTCCGTCGGTCGGATTGCTACGAGCAATACCAACTTCTTTTCCGCCCGGTAAAATTTCGTAGTGAATCTCTGCTTGCAGTGGCTTCCCTGTTTTAGCATCGAGCACACTTCCGCTGACAAGCACAACAGGGTCGGGTTTCAGCGATTGCGGAAGCTTTGCACGGAAAATATCGAGCGCACCAACAGAGCTTTTGTTCGAAACAAAATAGGCATAATCCCCTGATGCAGGGATGGTGTAATACGCATCCCAATCGGGTGTGTTAAAGTCTGGTCCCAAATTTTTTGGCTCGCTCCAATGCTCCCACGTATCATCAAGGCGTTTGGTAAAAAACATATCTACCATTCCGTAACCAGCAAAACCGTCAGAAGAATAATAGAGTGTTTTATTATCCGAGGCGAGAAACGGCATTCCTTCGTCAGCGGCAGAATTTATATCCTTGCCCATATCTTTGGGTGCGCTCCAGGAGCCATCGGGTTTCATAAAACAAATATAGAGATCGCGAACGCCGTAAGAATCATCACGCTGTAAACTGAGGATCATGGTCTTGCCGTCGTTGGCAAGTGTGAACTCCATAAAGCGATGACGAGTATAAAAGCTATCGATCTTCAATCGAACAGGATTGCTCCAGGTGTTGCCGATCCTATTTGAAGTACAAATACCGAATTCAACCTTACCATTCACATCGGGATATGAACCACCGATGAGCACAGTGTTGCCATCAGGAGTGATCGAAGCAAGAAACGAACCACGACCATTGTTCAATGGCGGACCCATATTTACTGCCGGACCCCACGAACCGTTGGGTTGTATTTGCGAATACCAGATATTATCCGAACGTCCGATATTTGATGGATGATCTTTCCGATCATAATACAACGTCTTGCCATCAGGCGAGATCACCGGAAATACTTCGTCCCACTGCGAGTTCACATTATATCCGAGATTTTCTTTCACACCGAATATTTTTGAGTCGGGCGCAACATTTATTTCTGCAACGACGGGCTTTTTGCTATCGGATATACCGATGGCATCGATCTCATTGAAGCCGTTTACTTTTCCACATTGCAACACAATCTCAACCGCCTTTACTTTATAGTCGGTCGGTAAAAAAAAGACGTTCATCACACGCGACTGCACCGGCGCAGGTGTAGGCTGTTCGATAAAATAGACTCGGTGCGGTTTATCTTGAATATCATACAGAATGACTTGCTGAACCGCGCCGGGGTTAAAGTTTTCAGCAATTGCGACTTGCTGTATTTTCATCGGCTTTGCATAACCAACGGTTATACGCTCCTCGCCACCGCCGCCAAGCCTATCATTTTTCCCGATCCAAGCGCAAGGGCTATCGCCAGATGCAGGACATTTATTCGGTCTCCCGAGCACCTGTTGGGCTGAGTACTCCTTTTCCCCAACCTGAGAGCTGAATTTAATGACTTCCGATGCCCATTGGACCTCCTGAGCATATCCGCTAAGAGCACTACCCAGACCAAGAACTACGACGACGATATAAATACTGATTGAACGCTTCACAAATTATTGATTATTGAGACCACTATAACAGTCGAATGCTTCAGTGGCATTCCAGAATAATACGCCCCATTTTGTGCAACCATCGCCATTGTATGCAAGCAAACAACCAATAGTATGCGAGAGATGAATAGTTATTCATCTCTGGTATCGTACATAAAATTGAAAGAAAATCGAACTTCCTACCTCGATACAGTAAACGGTTTTGTTACTATATTACTTGATGTATGTACTCGTAGGAAATATGTACCTCCGCGAAATGAACCTGTATTGATCGTCATATAATTATTGCAAGAATATTTGGCGATGCAATTCCCCATAATATCAATGACCTCGGCAAATTGAACATTTTGAGGATCGTTGGTTGAACAAAGCACATTCAACAAAGTTGAGCAAGGGTTAGGATATAAGGTAATATTCAGGTCTTTCGTGGAAGAATTCTCACTGACACTCGCGGAAACATCAGCAATCTTTGCCATATACATTGTTCCACCTAGATTATATTTAGGCACGCCGGTTTGTCCGAGAACGATAATGTTATTGTCGTTCGAAATCAACAGCTTATTAATAATATCTTCCCCACCTTCAACGCCCCAAACAAATTGCCATTGAAGTGCACCTTGGGCATTAATTTTTGCAAGATACATATCAAGTCCTGTATTTTCCCTATCGACAATACTTTTATGATAATCACCTGCAGCACCACCAATGATAATACTTCCATCAGCCGTTAGTGTAGCACAACGACCGCTGAGATAGGAATATGATTCATGTTCATATTTATGTTGCCAGTTGAGGTCACCATATTGATTATATGATCCAACAAAAATATTATTTTTACTCGATCCGTCGAATGCCTCACCTACAAGAATGATATTATTATCTTTCGTCTCAAGTATTGACCGAAGAAAAAGGCTCGGACTACTCTGCAATATTCTACTCCATATTACTTTACCACTGGCATCAGTTTTAAATAAGATACAATCACTTATGATAGCACCTTGCAGACTTTTTCGGGAGCGGTTTGCAGCAAAAATGAGCGAGCCATCACGAAGTTGTGTTATCGTCGTTGCTGTACACTCGGTATTTTTTTCAACATAATATGGCTGTTCAAATGTGATTAATCCTTCTGTATTCGTCTTTGTCAAAAAGATTGTATCAGCATTCGCAGAACTTAATTGATTTGAGACAGTACTATAGAATGAACCGTTGTCCCCTTTTATTAAATATGAATATCCTCTAAACAAACTACTCCGCTGGCTTAGTGTATACTGAATACCTGTCATTGTGAGATTGTCGTCAAAATTCAAGTGGCAAAGGTAGCCGCTCGCCCCAAGAAAATAACTGTTCTTCTTGCCGGAAAACGTATATCCTTCGGCAGTTTGTTCAACAATCGAAAGATCGATTGCCGTATCAGTATTTCCATAGCGAGTGCGTTTTAATTCATTACCATCTTCATCTACTTTCAGAAACAAATTGATATAACTGATATCCCCACAAAGAACATACCCCCCGTTTTTTGCATTGGTGATTGCAAAAGGTACCATTACACTGCTATCAAAGCTATTGAAACCTGCATACGTTCGCTGCCACAATAAGAGAGCCGGTGGATTATCAGGAATGACTTGTGTTCGAAGTATAGATTGCAAAGAATTATCAGGGTTAGTAACCGTTGACGGCATTAAGCTAATTTGTTCATGCCATGTTGTGCCAAAGTCATCCGAAACGGAGACCTTACCATTAGTTTGAACATGTCGGATGTTCTGAGTTAAAGAATACGATTGCTGAGCGAAACCAGTCCCAACCAAAGTTGCAATTAAAATCATCATAAGAATTGCAAGCACAAAATAATTCTTATTCATCATATACCTCGTTTAAGAAATTTGTGTTTGTGATTTAATGTAGCCCTGCCGTCGACAGTCCACAAAATACACGACATCCACTATGAGCTATAGCACCTGAAGGGAGCGGCAAAATAACATCAGTACACTGAGGCGCAGGGGAAGGTTGAGATTCCCATGAGTCTGTAATGACATCCGCTTGTGTTTGAGTGTCATAACATATAGTAGTTCGTTTAATGCAACACACTTGAGTAGAACAAGGTTGTTTCTCAACCCTTGTAATATATTGTACAGGATCATCATAATATACCCAATCCACACATGCCTCAAAAACTCCTCTATACACTGAATAGCTTACGTTCGGGCATTCATATTTATATTTATCCCACGGCAGTGCGTTAGCATATTGATTGTCAAAATACTTTTGAATGATGGCATAATAGCCAGCATCATAAATCCAACTTACAAAATCCCAATCAACAGCACCTCCTTGAAATAAACGTTGCTTCAACGCCTGGCACCCAGAACCTGTGGGAGTCGCCCAATATACTTTGGGAAATGAAAGTGTTATAACACCATCTGGACATTTTTCCCACACAACAAAAAAAGTAACAGTACAGTTAGGATAACCAGGAAGTGTTACATTCTCATAAACGGTCCCACTGGTTTTCCCTTCACAATCACGTGAGCCGCATGGTGGTGGTTCCTGCCCCCATGCTGTCGAAATCAATATGAGACTTATTAAACATATAGCCACAATGGACAATGTCTTATTGGGTAAACTGGTTAGTTTATTAATAGGTTTTGCTTATGAAAAGTATTAAATAAAAAAAAATCCTAATTAATAGAATAAATGTCTTTAAAGCGAAAAAAGCGACATGCTTATCCCCCCCCCCCAACTTTTAGCCTTTTTCATAGCTCTTTCGAGTCTTTTTTGGGTTGCTTTTACATTGCTTCCGATTTCTTTAGCTATTTCCTCCAAGGAGTAACCTTCTATATATTTTCTTTTAACAAGAATTGAGTCCGCTTTCGAAAGACTCATTAATATTTTTTCAATAGTTTCAACTGTGATAATGTCCTTTTCTAATTCTTCTGTGGATTTTAGATCTTTGCCATTTGCATATAAATTATCAAGAGAAACGCTATTCTTCTTGCGTCTCAAATTATTTTTATGAAGATAGATGGAGGTATGATATATCCAAACAAAAGTTTTTGCTTCATTCTCCCTCACTTCTTCAGGAGCTTTTTCAAAATAGAGGGTAAGTGCTTCTTGAACGAGATCCATTATTTCTTCCTTTGGAAATATTTTGTTGTTTTTTTGTAATGCATTACAAACTTCGATGCCTATGTTTGATTTCATAAGGTTTAATGGCTTTTCTAACTACCAGTTATTGCATCATACTTTATTTCAGAATGATTCCCATATTAGTTGATGTTTTAAGTTTGACTTATCAGCACTCAAAAAAACTTTATTATACCGATTCTCTGTTTCTGTTAATCAATAATTAATAATTGAGTCAATTTCATACATTGCACCTAACACTCCCGTATTTTTGTTGCCTGATGTATAGTCGTGGGCGTTTTTAATTTATTATAGTGAGCCAAGAGAACCAGCAAATTTCGATGTCGGGCGAGGTATTCCGAAAGGGGATACACATTTCGTCGTTGGGGATACCTATATTCTATAGTTATTTCACGAAAACGGATATGTTGATGTTTCTCGTGCCGTTCACGCTGTTTGCAGTTTTTATTGATTATGGCAGACACTACATTTCTTGGGTAGATCGGTCATTCAAGTCGCTCTTCGGTCGCATCCTCCGCGAGCACGAACAAGACAATAGCAAAAAGCTGATCTCGGGCGGCTCCTACGTACTCATCAGTGCTTGTCTTTGTATTATCATTTTCCCCAAAGTCATTGCGATCACCGCATTTGCTATTCTTATCATCTCCGATGCGATCAGTGCTTTGGTCGGCAGACGTTTTGGCAAACGCCCTTTTTTGGATAAATCGGTTATTGGTTCGACGAGTTTTGCTCTCAGTGCATTCATTGTCGTCTTTCTTTCGCCCAAAGCGATGGGTCTTCCGATTGAATATGTGATCGGCTGTATTGCCGCCATGGTTGGTACGCTTGTCGAAGCGATGAGCGTAAGGCTGAAGCTCGATGATAATTTCTCTGTACCTTCATCGGTTGGACTGACGATGTGGCTCGGATATTTCCTACTCACCCTCAGTAGTGACCCGATCTATACAAAGTTATTTTCCGTATTGATGCAATAAAATTGGCTACGGCGTCACGATTTCGTAAATTTGAACTCGTGAGATCACTACACTATTTTTTCAAACCGATTTTTATTGCAATAGGCACTGCACTATTGCTCTGTGCTATTGTAGAAAAAAGCCAAGCCCAATTTTCCGGCTCATTGCTCTTGAGCGGAAATTCTTCCAATAATGTCACCGGTACTGACAGCAGTGCGCCCGACAAAGCCTTTGCCCCAAGTCTTGATCTTTCCTATAGGTTTGAACTCTCAAAACTATCATCGATCAGTCTTGAGGCAAGTTATAGTCCCTATTGGTACACTGCATCAACCGACCGATCATTTACCAAACTCGGTTTTTCTGCAAGCGGCAATTTCTATCTATCAGAAGATATTGAAAAAAAACAATCGGTGAATACTCCCGTTGCTACACCACCGACTATAAAAAAGGATAGTGTAAAATCAACACCTCCACCACCAGCAATAAAGCAGGCAACCATGACAGATAATATTACACTGGTGGCTTCTTCACTGAGTTTAATGAGCGAACGTCTCGACTCTATCGATATTGATACGACGATCATTCAAGATGAAGATTCTATTGATGATGCAAGCGACTTGAAAGATTCACTCTCCGAATCTGTATTAGCACTCTCCGAGATCCTTGCTTCGCAAAATTATTCCGAAAGTATTCAATCGGTTATTGTTGATGAGCTATCAGCCGACCAACTATTATTGGCGCAGATACCTCTACCGAAAGTTATTAAAGACCGCTTTCAGTCAGTATTAATTTCTGCAAAAAAATCTCTGCAAGACCAGACCGCAAATCCTGATCTTATACCTCTCCCCGAAAGTCCATTAGAAACCAAGCCACTCCCTGCGACAACTATTGAGAAACTCAAGACCGATGGACTTGACTTACGAAGTATGGTATCTGTAAAAGAGGATGCGCCGATCATCACCTTGATCAACAGCACAACAAATATTTCTGATTTTGGCGCAGGTGATGCCACCATCAGCGAAGACCTTTTACCAAAAACATCACTTACCCTTGCTACGCTGCTCAGTATTCCCGTCAGTCTTGAGTCACAAAAGAATCAGCCTAAATACAATGAGTTTAGCTATACTCAGTTCGTTACCACACCAAGGCTCTCGTTTTATCCAAGTTCGAACATTGGGTTTGGCGCACAATATGGTTTTACAAATTACAACTACCCAAACGATTCATTGTTTATATACGGAGAACACCGTATCCGTCTTGATGGGAAATTTGCGATCGGTTCATTCGTCGTCATCGGCGCGCAATTTGGTGTCGGATTTCGTGACTATAGCCACCCATTAATTGATACAACATTCGGTGCTCGCGGCAATGTCTTAAAGATCACCAAAACAACAGAGAATTTTTCACAAACCCAATTCGGACTTACTTCAACATTCTTTATTACAAGCAAATTGAATATTGGTGCTGGAGTTGCTATTACCAAATCACCCCAGCTTCGCTCATATCTTCTCGATGCACTCGTCGGCAGAAGTCTTGTCGGCGGCAAAGCATCAGATGATGACTATTCATATCACTTGATAAAATATTTCTTCTACGTCGCCACCCGACCACTGTTCGACATTGACATCAGTGCTGACCTTGCATTCGAAAACCATGAATACGGGAAAGGCGTCAATGCAAAAAGAGTAGCGACGACGGTTCAGGCTCGAACAGATAAAGGTACCTCAATAGTGATCGATCTTTCGCGCGACATCTTTTTTGATGAGCGGTTGATCAGCATTTTTGAAACGATCACTCCTGAAATTAATTTTCAATATAGTAGCATAAAATCTACTATTAAACAGTACACCTATAATTATTTCACCACTTCACTTTCGGTTAGTTTGGGATTCTAAACAATGGCTTCACCACTGAATAAAACTATAAGACTAACTGCTGCTGATCGCAAGGGTGCCGTGAAGCCTCTACCGTTGCGTTTAAAGAAACTTACCGATGTAATCTACCACGGCGATGCTATTGAAGCACTAAAGAGATTTCCAACCGGTTCGTTTGATCTGGTCATTGCCGATCCACCCTATAACAATGGAGTTGATTTTGGTAATAGAAGTGATAAACAACTCGAAGCTCATTATCGAGAGTGGGTAAGACAATGGGTGCAACTTCTTCCGAGAGTAACAACAGATACAGCGTCGTTTTATATTTGCTGTGATTGGATTCATTCAGGTTTTTTTCAAGAACAACTTGAATCTGCCGGTTTGCATATCATCAATCGCATCACCTGGAAGCGTGACAAAGGCAGAGGCGCAAAACGCAACTGGAAGCAAAATATGGAAGATGTCTGGTTTGCCGTCAAAGATCCGAAACATTATACCTTTAACATCGACCAAGTAAAGGTCAAGAAAAATGTCATCGCCCCTTACCGCACTAACGGCAAACCGAAAGATTGGTATATTAATGATAGCGGCGAAGCAGAAAGATTAACGCACCCATCAAATATTTGGACGGATCTGACCGTTCCCTTTTGGTCGATGCCGGAAAACACCGAGCATCCAACCCAAAAACCTGAAGCAATGATCGAACGGATGATCGAAGCTTCCAGTATGAAAGGCGATCGGGTGTTCGATCTTTTTAGTGGCTCGGGTACAACCTCGGTTGTTGCCAAACGACTTGGGCGGCATTATACAGGAATAGAACTCAACCAAGATTATATCAGAGTAGCAATGAAGCGCCTCGCGCAAAAGAAAAATGTCTGATACTACGAATAATATCACACTAAGAGTCGGCGCGGTACAATTTGCACCCGAGCATAAGAATATTCCGGCAAATTTGAAAAAGATCGCCTCGATGATCGAAAGTGCGGATGCTGATCTCCTCGTCTTCCCCGAGTTATCACTTTCGGGATACACATTCTCGAGCGCGGATGAAGCAAGGCAATTCTCAATTGCTATTGATTCTCCTGAAATGTCTCACCTTCAAGAACTAGCCCAAAAATCGAAGATCGCACTCGTTTTAGGATTCATAGAAATTACAGATGGCAAACTCTTTAACTCTTCCGTTGCGATCAATTCTGACGGCTCCATAGCAGGTCTCTATCGGAAAGTCCATTTGTTTTACTACGAGAAAAAAGTATTTTCAGGCGGCGAGCTAGGCTTCCCGGTTTACGATCTTCAGACACAAAGCGGTATATCGTTCAAACTTGGTATGCAAATTTGTTATGATTGGCGCTTCCCCGAAGCCACAAGATCGCTCGCTCTTGCGGGTGCCGAAGTGATCGCTATTCCATCGAATATTGTAACCACGACCGGTATGCTCAAGAGCACATTACAGGTTCGAGCCTTCGAAAACAAAGTTATTGTAGTATTTGCCGACCGCGTGGGGACCGAGGTTTTACGTACTGATATTGGCGATCAAGAATTAATTTTCAGAGGTGAAAGTGCTATTATTGACTATAATGGAGAAGTGTTAACCACTCTTTCAACTGCTGAAGAATCAATATGTTATGCCGATGTAAATCCTTCAAAAGCTCGTACAAAAAACATTAACGACCTCAATAATATTCTCTCCGACAGAAGAAAAGATCAATATTCAGTTTAGTTTGGCACAATAATTGCTTATGTCTTTTGTGAAACTAAAGAGTCCCGAAGAACGTAGTTAGGGCACAATAAACAACACCATTTGAGAACAATCAACGACATCCGAAGAATTACGACAGAAGTTGCCGATCACTCGGTAAAAGCTGTTCGAGATCTCCCCCGTTTTATGCTCACTGCCGAGCAACGCCTCCAGCGCAGAGTCCGTACTATCGTTCGTGTTGCTTTAGCTACTTCTTTTATCTGGCTCACCACAATTCTTTCAGTCGGCGTACAAGTGACGACTGCCGTTGCGAAATCGGTGAGTAAAGATAAATCCTCTGCCGAGCGCAGGATCCAAAAGCCGAAACGTCATAAACAGCACTACAAACCCTTGACCGAAGCCCGAGCATTGGAAGGCACAGCGTCTTGGTATGGTGGTCGTTTTCACAATCGTAAGACCGCTTCAGGCAAAAAGTTTGATACTCATACTATGATGGCGGCTCATCGTTCGTTGCCATTCGGCACGCTCGTTCGTGTTACCAACTTGGATAATGATAAGTCTTGTATCGTCGAGATCGCTGATCGTGGACCGTTTATTCGTGATCGCCTTATTGATCTATCCCAGGCGGCAGCACAAGAACTCGATTTTCAGGACAAAGGCACAGCTCGTGTTCGTTTGCAAGTGATCAGTAAAGATATTGCGAACATAAAATCAGAAAACCAAGCGCCGGAATTTTTAACTGATAATCTCAAAATCCCCGCCATATCATATCGGTAGTCGTACCACCACTACGCGATAACCGCCGTGTCACTGCATTTCTCCCGTATATTTGAATAATAATTATTCTACACGGACTTGTCAACTATAGATCATCAAGAAGAAGAGAACGCCATTTTACAAGAGCGAAGGTTGTCTCGGTATGATGGGATTGCTATAATAACAGGTGCTGTCGGGGCGATTGCAGTCGTGTATCTTATCTGCAAAGACATCATTCCCTTTCTTCCTGTCGCCGCGATCTTTATTCTGTTATTTCCCTTTCGACAATACAAAGCCGCCCGCTCTATTCTCTTTACCGTCGGAAGTCTCTTCATCTTTTGGTTAGTCGTTTCTCTTGCAGGGCTGTTGTTTGCTTTTGTCGCAGGTCTCTTGCTTGCCTATATTTTCAATCCTTTTGTAACGATGTTACATAAAAGGTGGAAGATTTCGAGGACGCTGAGTTCAATATTTATTGTCCTGATAATAGTGGCAGTCGGTGGCTTTGCCGGATGGCTGATCATCCCGGTAATGATCGACCAAATAGCATCCCTCTTCGAAGTCGTATATGATTATATCCATAACAATTCCGCTAACCTCAATGAAAAAGAGCTCACAAAATTCTTGGTGTCGTTAGGAATTCCGAAGCAGTACGTTACCAGTTTTTTAAATGATCAACTTTTTCCGGCGATGAAGAATTTTGCGGCATCGACACCGGCTATCGCAATGTCATTGGTATCAGCGATCCCATCGGTGATGACAAGAGTACTTGACATCGTGATGATTCCGCTCGTCACGATCTATTTTCTGAAAGATTGGGAAAGTATCGGCACCAGTTTGTTGGGGCTTATCCCACCAAAGAACCGCCCGCATTGGAAGATTACCTTCAAAAATATTGACCATATCCTTTTTGGCTTTATTCGAGGTCAATCACTTGTCGCCGCTATTATTGGCACAATATCCGGCATCGGATTGTGGGTAGCCGGAGTCCCGTATGCAGGATTGTTAGGGGTGATGATCGCTATTATGGATCTTGTCCCGACGATCGGGCTGATCTTGAGTATCGTCTTTGTCGAGTTGGTTATCATCGTGACGATGCCGATCACCGCAAGTAATATCTTGTTAGGTGTCTTTATCATTATCGGTTTACATCTTATCGAAACCTATTACTTAGGTCCGAAAATTGTTGGCAAGGGTGTTGGAATTCCACCACTGCTCATTATTATGTCGGTTTTTATTTTCGGCTATTTTATGGGCATCATCGGAATGTTCCTTGCAGTGCCGCTCACAGGTATCATCTTGTTATTTATTCGTGAGTACCGCCAAGCCTTGATGACGACCCCTATCACTGAATGATCGCTTACGGAAAACTGTACATCGTTTCTACGCCCATCGGTAATATCAAAGACATTACCCTACGTGCGATCGAGATCTTGCGTGAATGCGATATTATTGTCGCTGAAGAAGCAAAGCCAACTCGCGCTCTGCTTCGAGCCTATGAAATAGAGAAGCCCCTTATATTCCTCAATGAGCACTCGACCACTGAAATAGAAGATGAGATCATCACCGAACTTGAAAATGGAAAGAATATTGCGCTCATCTCCGATTGCGGCACCCCGTTGATCGCAGACCCCGGCGGAAGACTTGTTACACTTTGCGTTGATCGTGGCATCGCGATGACTGCTATCGCTGGTGCATCAAGTATTCTTGCTGCCCTGGTGGTTTGTGGGTTTCCCCTTGACAAATTTTCTTTTGTCGGATTTCTCCCGCGTGAGAAATCAGAACGCAAGCATGCCGCCGCGGCGCTCCGGAGCCGACCAGAAACATTGATCATTCTCGAAGCACCTTACCGACTGAGCCAGCTTCTGAGCGATCTTGATGACGGCATTGGCGGCAAACGCGAGTGCGTCGTTTGCACGAATCTCACGATGCCAAACGAAAAGATCCATCGCGGCTCTATTATGGAAATAAAAGAACATTTTACTGCATCCCCGTTTAAGGGTGAATTTGTTGTGATATTGCGCGGCAATGGCGACCGGAAATTGACTGCCAATCAACACCGAAAACATTGACGAGAATCCTCTGAGCCGTGTTGTAATAATGTGTGGTATTGTTGCGTCATATCGTGTTTGATCTCTCTCATCGGATCGATCCTCTCTTTCGGGGAGGCGTATTCGCAACACCTGCAACAGCAATATGAGATCAATTCTTTAAATGATTCTCTCTTACAATTACCCAATGCCTTCATCGACCAATCAACAATAACACTTCAGCTCGATTCTACAATAGTATTAACTCAACCACAAGATTACTCGATCGTCGATACAACCGAGAGAAGCTATATTGTTCTATCGAAATCAATTCGTTCTCTGCTCTATTCCAATACGCTCCAAGGAACAATTCCAAATTCTCATCATACGATTAAACTCGAATACGATCTCTTCCCCACAACATTAAGTAGAACATATTCTTTTTTTCATAGCGATACTGATAGCAATAGAAAAGAAACCAACGTCCGTTTTACTAATTCTGATACTAATCGAAGTTCAAACGTCCAGCCGTCGTCTGATCTTCAGTTTACGAAAGCGGGTGGTATTTCTCGAGGCTTGCAAGTTGGGTCGTCACAAGATGCAACATTTACCAATAGCTTTAATCTCACATTCTCGGGTACACTTGGCGATGACTTCGCATTCAAAGGAGCCCTCAGCGAAGAATCAACCCCATTACAACCGGAAGGCAATACCCAGACACTCCGAGACATTGATAGAATATATATTGAGCTTCGTGCAAAAAAATACTTCGCTGCCACGATCGGAGATTATGCTCTTACGCTTCAACACATTCGATTAGATTCAGTTTTTATTCCGACGATATATGATAATATATCTCGGAAAGTACTCGGAGCTTCGACAATATTTCAACTTGGCCCGACAGCACTCCTGACAAGTTACTCGGTCACGAAAGGTCAGTTTAATAGTCTTAGTCTGCAAGGTATAGACGGTGTGCAAGGACCATACCGGCTCACCGGAAAAAATGGCGAGCAAGCAATAATAGTGATCGCAGGCACTGAGCATATCTATATTGACGGCACGCTCCTTACTCGTGGCGAGCAGAATGACTACACAATAGACTATGGACTCGCTGAGATCCGATTTACAGTAAAGCGAATCATCACGTCAGCTTCACGAATCACCGTTGATTACGAATATACCGACGAGCAATACAGCCATAATTTTCTTGCCGTCAAACAGGCTTCTTCATTTTTCGACAATGATCTTTCATTTACGACAACATATTTGCGTGAAGGTGATGATCAAAATAATCCGCGTGATCTATCACTAAGCGACTCTGATAAAAATATTTTAGCTCAAGCAGGCAATGACCCATCGAAAGCCACAAAAAATGGCGTGTCATTTGCTGGCAAAGATGCCAATGGCAAAGCACGAGGATATTATATTGCGATAGACACTATTTCTAATCTGGCTCCGATTCATTTCTACCGCTATCAACCATTCGATACTCTCAACGCAGTATATACCATCGCTTTTGGTTTTGCAGGCACAAACAAAGGACAATATATTCGAAAAAGCATCGGTGAATATGCGTATGTCGGATTTGGCAATGGGGACTATGATACGCTCATCTATCTTCCGTTGCCACAGTTGCATCAATCGCTTTCTGCAAAATTACAAGCAAAACCGTTTGCGGGATTGACACTGAGTGCCGAAGGCGCAGCGAGTGAATTGCAAGCAAATCGTTTTTCTTCGTCACAAGCGACCGATGGTAAAGCATACACTATCTCAGCGGCATACAATGATTCTTTATTTAAGATAACAAATGATTATCTTCGGTTACATCTCATTGCTCTAAGAAAGTTTACTTCTTCAGATTTTTCGCCTTTTGATAGGATTCGTACAGTCGAATCGATCAGACAATACGGGCTCGAAAGTAATTCGTTTGGCACTACCGCGCTCTTACAAACTGAACAAGAGAATGCTATTGCATCACAAGTTGAGTTCGATAGAATTAGTATAGGCTATACATTCGGAGATTACCAGTTAGGAACATCATTCTACAAAGCTCAACATTATCAGTATAGTTTGGGTCTCGATGGCTCAAATACTAGTATTCCCGATGTGAGTGCACGCTATGATCTTACGACAACGACAGACTCAAGTTCTAACAGCACTTCAAATTGGCATCTGGTTACGCTCAATGCTCACAAGCTCTTTACATCCATACTAATAAACTATACACCGTCGTTCACATTCAATTATGGCGACCGTACTGGACATTCGCTCAGTGTAATATCCGACTCATTATTGTTGCAAAGTTTTCGCTACTTTGAGTTAATTCCATCAGTAACACTGAACGTCAATCGTTCACTTTCAATGACGACTTCGTATCAGTATCGTAGTGACGACAGTTCGCGAAGTGGGTTGTTCATCCCGATCTCTCGATCATCGCAATTTCAGGTTGCGACGACACTTCGTCTTGACAATGGATTCAGCGGTAGTTTTGATTTTGGCTTTCATAAACGAACATTTATTGATTCGGTCTCAAAGCGTTATGCCGGGGGCGATAACACGAGTTTATTAATGCATTTTACTCCGCGTTACCATAACGCAAATAATTCTATTACGGTCGAAGCGGACTATCAGGCTTCCGAGTTACGAAGCGCGACACTTCAACGATTATTTTTTGCCGTACAACCCGGGCAAGGAAATTATACCTATTTAGGTGATCTCAATGGCAATAAAAAACAAGACCCCGAAGAATTTCAACCATCACGGTATTCCGATCAAGGCACCTACATACTACTGACGATACCAACAGACCAACTCACACCGACGGTTAATCTTCGAACATCATTTCGTCTTCGAGTTGATCCAGCTGTGCTTGGTGATTCAAATATTTTTCATTTCTTTTCGCCATTATCTTTCGAAACGGTTGTTCGCTTTGAAGACAACAGCACTGACCCCACAACTTCGAATATCTATTTATTAAAATTATCGCATTTCCTCAATGACTCTCTGACGCTCAGTGGATCGAAAGAATATCAGCAAGACATCAATCTCTTTGAGCACAATGCATTTCAATCCTACCGTCTCAGATGGTTCGAGCGGACTTCGGCTGCACAATACAATACCGGTCTTGAACGGTCGTACCGCAGAGAAGTAACTCTTCGCGCGAAGATCAATCCACTGTCAGAACTATCGACCGAACAAACACTCTCATACAGTCAACAGATCATTTCTTCAAGCGAACAATCAACAAACAGACCGCAGAACACGAAGCAGTATAAATTTCAGAGCATACTATCATTCATCCCATTTGCTTCACCAATAAGTTTTGGATGTTCTTTTTCGGTCGGTAGCATTTCCGATCCGATCTATTTGCTCGCACAAAATGCTCTTACTGATGCTATTTCTTTTTCGTCAAGATATTCAGTGACGAACCAACTCAGCTTGAAAGCCGAAATAGGTAGGAATGAATTTGTTGCTCATACAAAAGACAACGCATTTCTACCGTATGGTCTTTCTGATGGATTTCAACCGGGACTTACTTGGCAATGGTCACTCGGTGCCGATCAGGAGATTACTCGCGGTGTACTCTTAAACGTCAAATACGAAGGGCGCTCAGAGCCGCAGAGCTTTTCATCCGATCGTCACATCACCCACACGGGCCGAGCCGAGATTCGGGCATCGTTTTGATCGCAAAACCCTCCAAAAAGAGAATCTAAGCATTTTGAAATACTTTGGGGCATATCATAGTTGTACGTACTTCAAATCAACCATTTTCGAGCAATATGACGCCGATCGAGATCATACGGGAAATTTCCCGTATTAAAGCAGAAAAAGTACTCCGGTGGCTCTATGAGCAGGAACCGGCTGATACTGCTGTTTTTCGGCTCTCCCTGCTTTTTAATGAAACCGTACTTCCAGCACAGGTACAAGGTTTTGCAAGGCATATTTTAGGAGCTATTCCGGTTGAGAACACAGTACAAACTCCCGAAGAGATCAGTGATCTTGTTAAAAAATCATTTGAGCATTGCTCACTTTTTTTGTCAGCTCCGAATGTATTTACCCCTGACTTCTTAACTCAAGGCACAGGATCAATAAGCGATATTGCAATTGCACAGAATGATCTGGCGACACTGCAATATTATTCATATTATGCTGAGTTTCTAAGCGAATGGCTCACGCTTCAAACTGCTCCTATTTCTATTGATGATCTTCGTTCGATCACTCGACAAATAGATCGGTTAATAATTTTTAATTCATCGGAACAGCAGATAGAAACGTATCTCGAATCATTCTTTAATTACTTTCGCGATGCCGAGATCACCGCGGAGCAATGTAATATCCTGATCAATTGCTTTGTCAATGATAAAGGAGTACATTCCGAAATCGATCTTACTGACTATACTGCCTTTACCCTTGCCACATATCTTAAGCAACACCTCGACCGCACAGAGATCGTATTCGAAGAACAGGCATCAACGAATGCGCAAGACATTACTGAAGAAGATTACACCGCATTTATTGACGAGCTAAAGCAAGCAGGAGTCCACCTCCCACTTCCGAGCGCAATGAGGCAAGCAGAGACACCAATCGTAAAAAAGCGTACGCTGCCGATACAATTATTTATTGATTCGAAGTTAGAGAACAAGCTGATAAAAAATATTTTTCATTCGAATAGAAATGAATATGAGCGAATGCTGACAATGATCAACCACGCCGGAAGTTATCTCGAATCAATATTGAATCTCGAAACGACCTTGCATTTGCAAAAAGCAAGTCGCTCGGAAAAATTACTGACAAAGTTTGAAAACGCAATTAAAATGAAATTTGAAGGGGGCAACACGACCGATGCAATTCGTTGATGAAGCAAATATATTCGTTGCCTCGGGCAAGGGCGGAGATGGCATTATCGCATGGCGACGTGAAAAATACGTCCCCAAAGGAGGACCTGCAGGCGGCGATGGCGGTGTAGGTGGCTCGATCATTATGCAAGCCGACCCACAGCTTTCGACGCTGTTGGATTTCCGTTACGTTAAAAAATATTTTGCTGAACCCGGCAAAGCTGGCGGGCAGAATAATATGACCGGCAGAAATGGCGTTGATGAGATCATTCGTGTGCCTGTCGGTACGCTTGTTCGTAATGCTGAAACCCAGGACGTCGTTGCAGATCTTGTGACACCGTTCGAGCAAGTCGTCATCGCAAAAGGCGGCAGAGGCGGTATGGGAAATAATTATTTCAAGACCGCAACGCATCAAGCACCTCGCAAAAAAACAGATGGTAAGCCAGGTGCAGAATTACAATTAACACTTGAGCTAAAACTTCTTGCCGATGTCGCGCTCGTTGGTTTTCCTAATGCCGGAAAGTCAACGCTCATCAGTCGTATCTCTGCGGCAAAACCGAAGATCGCCAACTACCCTTTTACGACACTTGTCCCTAATCTTGGTATCGTTCAAGCACCGGAAGAACATCGTTCGTTCGTCGTTGCTGATCTGCCGGGTCTTATCGAAGGTGCGAGTGAAGGTCGAGGCCTCGGGTTGCAATTCCTACGCCACATCGAACGTAGCGCTATTTTGCTGTTTCTCTTTGATGGCTCCGACGATACGCAAACTCCGGAAGAAGCGTATGTTATTCTCAAAAATGAGTTAGAGCTTCACGGAAAGAAGCTCAATAAAAAACCAAAGTTATTTGCTATCACCAAAAGCGATACCTTCACCGATGAACAAACAAAAACATTAGCGAAGATGCGTTTTGATCGCAAAAAGCCAATGCTCATCAGTGCTGTAGCGGGTCATAACATCACCGATCTTGTCAATGAATTATGGACAAGAGTAAAGGAATCGAAAGATCTTTAGAGATCGATCGTGAGTCGTACATATTGAGATCAGTATGTACGACCGAACCTTAAGCTTCGTCTTTTGTCGTCCGTATTAAGCTAATACCCGTAATAAAAAAGATAGCACCAAGCACACCGAATATTATCAGTGCCCTCACATCACGATTCCCACCCGCTGTATTAGCAAATACTATTGCTGCATAGATCAAGCTACCGATTCCCGAAAGAGTAAGAAGTGCTCCGAAAATTCTTTTGATATTCATATTATTTTTTTCCTGATTGCCAGATCATCACTCCGCCAATTCCCATAACGGCGATGCCGACGATCGGCGACCAGTTAAAGCTATGCGGTGTGTCTTTCGTAATTTCCAACGCTCCTAGATCGACAACTTTTTCTTTTGTGAAAAAACTGAATGAAGTAAAAATGGTCAGCAATAGTCCACCAACGAGAAGGATCATGCCTGCTACTTTCATAGTATGTTACATTTAAGGGTGAAAATCATACAACAAATATAAGCAGGTTGACTAACCGTACTCTTACAGAATTTTATAATTGTGTTGTATTATTCCCACTTCAGATAAATATGGATAATTCAAGTGGTACCTATATCAGTCACGTCAGTCACGAAGATGTGAATCATGCAAGCGATTTCCATAATTATGTAATAGTTTTATATCAGTATTTCCGTAATTTTGCTACATTGGAGTAATAAGTTTTTTGACATAAAAATACTGGATTTGCCCAGAGCCATTGGTCATTTCTATGTATGTATAGGGTCAAAGCGATGATGTACTTTTACGATGAATTAAAGCCCTCTGGACCATAAAATGATTGAAGTTAAAAAAGAAGGTATTATCTTAGAGAGAACAAAACTCGGTTTTGAAAACGAGGGTGTTTTAAATCCGGCAACGATACGCGAAAGTGACTGGATCCATCTTTTTTACCGCGCAGTAAGCAAAGGTAATTATTCAAGCATCGGATATTGCAAATTGAGTGGGCCACTGAAAGTTGAAGAGCGACTGGAGATACCGATCCTTTTTTCGCAAAGTGATTACGAATCGCACGGAGTTGAAGATCCGCGTATTGTAAAAATTGATGATCTATATTATCTTACCTATACAGCGTATGATGGAGTCAATGCCTTAGGTGCATTGGCAATATCGAAAGATCTGAAGACTTTTGAAAAGAAAGGTGTCATTGTACCACAGATCACTTATGAAGAGTTTAGTCGTCTAGCGGAATCAAAAGGCAAACTCAACGAAAAATATTGCCGGTATAACACCGATAGTCGGCTTACAAAAGATCCAACTCAAAAGATCCTTCTATGGGATAAGA
>JBBRNY010000044.1:0-19827 GCA_038229915.1 Kapaibacterium sp. (SeqCode)
ATCAGAAGTGATGGCAATGACATTTATCCAATCTTGTGCTTTGAGCACAAAGAACTCGCCTTCACGATCAGTGCCTTCTTCGCTACGAGTGACTTCATCGAGATCAAAAATCTTGGTATGAACAAGCTGGCGTTCGCTTGTTGTCTTCCAATGAGGGAGTGATGAGTGATCTTTACTCATTTAATTGATCTGCATTAGCTAAACGACCAGCAGGATAATAATTGCCATCCATACTTCTATCTGCTCGACAATTCTGATCCGCCACAATACAATATCACGCGGCGAAAGATCCTCGGTGCCTATTTTTTCGGCGCGAGCACTATGGAGCTCTTTATAACTTGAACGCAACATAAATGTTGCTCCGGCCAAGATCAGAAATCCTAAAATTTTAATGTGAACAAGGATCAACCACAAGGAAGAGAAGTTGAAAAACAAAAAACGGGTTGACCACATCACCAGAATAATACCCGTAACAGCTGTCGTGATAGCCAGCATCCAAGAAAACCCGAGGAAGCGTTCTTTGAGTTGTTGCTGGAGTGTATATTGCTCGGCACCATAAAATTCGAATATCGGACGCGCAACTCCTGTCAAGAACAAAATGCCGCCAAGCCACCCGACAGCACTAAACAAGTGCATATAGAGCGATGCCCAATAGACATACGTGATTCCTTCGATCGAAAGTAAATGAAGCATCATACTGCTATTGCTGAGGTGTTTTTACAGGCACGGCGATCCATTGACGAGTCTGAAGATCAAGTTTTGCCCATGCTTGTTGCGAGCGGTCATAGAGTTCGAGTCTGCCGTCGTTATTGAGATCAGCAATATTACTATTGATCAGCTGAATAACATGAAGCGAATCATCAGGCGTCAGGTAAACCATCTCGCCCCATCCGGTCGGCAAGCCGTGTTCGGTATTTGGGATCAAGATGACTTGAACCGATGTATCGGTTGCAAGTCGCACTGGTCGAAATTCAGAAAAATAACGCCCCGTTGCTTCGGTATGCAATGTATCGGTTGAGCCATCAAGCCACAACGAACAATAGGTCTTTCCATTCTTCACTTCAGCAAACACTCGTCTGATGGTATCAACACTGGAGTTGCTTTGCTGATGAATATAGAGAGTACGTTTTACACCCGAGTGGGTAATGATGGGTATGCTTCGCAGAACATCCAGTCTCGAATCGAAGCGCCAAATAAACTCATACCCGAGAAGCCACACCGCCAAGATGATCGGGACGATAATATACAGGATGTTTTTTATGCGAGTGTTCAAGGCAGGTTGAAAAATGTGATGGGATCATCGTGTGATGATCCCATCAAATAAAAAAGAGATACTGTTATTCCGGACGGTTTGCCGGGCGCGGACGTCGTTGTTGTGGGCGGCGTTGATTGCCGCCGCTATTGGATGCGCCTTCACGAGCCTCTCGATTCGGGTTGCGGTTTTCACCACCACCACCGCGATTATTTGGGTTGCCACCACGGTTGTTACCGCCGCGATTGTTGCCACCACCACCGTTATTATTATTACTGTTACCACGACGTTGCTGTTGTTGCAAACGGCGTTGCCCACCATCTTCTTCGCGGTGCTTTGGTTGTAGTTTCATTGCAGGGTCCTCTTCTGCAATAGGATCAGGACGTGGTCCGATGTATTGATTGGTGATCTCCTTATTATCAGAAGCACGGGACATTCTAAATTCATCAGCTCGCATTTCATCGTCGATACGAACTTTGAATTTCGTTTTGAACTTCCAACTCATCTTTCGAGCCAACGAGAAAAACCCGTTCGTCAACTCCTGATTTAAAATAGGATGCACTCGCATAATAAGTGGCTCTTTGCGTTCGGCCTCGGTCGAATAACGGTCAAGCCAGCGCTCGATCTGATGAAGAACGGTCTTTTGCGAGACGAGCATACCCGAACCGTTGCAAGCACTACACTGATCGGATAGTGTATCACCGATCGCTTGGCGCACACGCTGACGAGTGATCTGCATAATACCAAAATCTGTCAATGGTAATATGCTTGACTTCGCACGGTCACGGCGAAGCTCTTTTTTCATCTCATCATAAACTTTCTTTTTGTTGCGCTCATCGATCATATCGATAGAATCGACAACAATAATACCGCCGATATCACGCAATCTCAATTGTCGTGCGGTTTCGCGTGCGGCTTCAAGATTGGTCTTCAGCGAATTGAGCTCTTGCTCGCGACGTGCCGCATACCGACCGGAGTTGACGTCGATCACGACCATCGCCTCAGTCTTTTCAAGGAATAGATACCCACCCGATGGTAGTGGTACCTTTTTGCTCATCGTTTGCTCGATCTCTTGCTCGACACCGCGCTTTTCGAGAAGTGGTGTTTGATCTTTATAGAACTCGACGACGCCGGCAAGATTTGGTGCTGACCATTGGATGTAGTCGAGCACTTCATTATACATTTTTTTATCATCGACGACGATCTTGGTGATGTCATTCGAGAATAGATCGCGAAGCACCGTGGTTGTGATATTCGACTCCTGATACAAGACCATCGGAGGCTGCTTGTCTTTGATCTTTTTCTGAATGTCGCGCCACTGGTTCAGCAGCATCTCAAGATCTTCGCGAAGCAACGCGTCTTCTTTGTTTTCGGCAACAGTACGGATAATTACGCCCATTTCACGCGGCTTGAGTGAGCGGATAATGCGGCGAAGACGACGGCGCTCGTGAACGGAATACACTTTTTTACTAATACCAATACCCGGCTCGAACGGTACGAGTACCAAGAAGCGACCCGGAAGGGAAATGCGGCTCGTGACGCGAACGCCCTTGTTGGCGAATGCCTCGCGAGTCACTTGTACGATGATATTTTGACCCGGCTCCATATCAACGTTCTGCACTTCCATCGTTGAAAATGGTTTGCGCGGTGCACGTGGGACGTGCGGTGCTGGGGATGCAGAGCGTGGTTTGAGTTGGAGATCAGGAAGCTCGTTTGAGTCTTCTTCATAATCTTCGTCTTCAGATTCATCGTCGTCGTCGCGCATATCCACACCTTCGCTCGACATCAGAGACATCGAACCATCGTAGGAATTGCCGACATCGGAAAAATGAAGGAAAGCGTCTTGCTGTAAACCCAGATCAATAAAAGCGGCATTCATTCCCGGAATGACTTTCGCCACTTTGCCCATCCAGATCTCGCCGACGTGGCGAACGGTTTCGGGGTTTTCTACGAAGAGCTCGACTAAACGACCTTGCTCGGTAATGGCGATCCGGACTTCGTTTTCGCCGCGAGCGTTAATAATTATTTCTTTGCGAAATGGAAACATAGCAGTATAAATGTTGGCTCGTCGGATGTAACTACGCTATCAGTTATCATCGCGAGATACCAATTCTCGTTTGAACGATCCTGCGGATTCAGTTTGCTTTTAAAACGAGGCTATCAGGTGCGAATGAGATGGTCTGCTAGTATGCGTCGCGAAGAGGCTCTTCGGTAGGCAGTATCGGCAAGATCGGATGTCCTGAGGAGAGTGTGAATCTCGTGATCGGTCGTACAGCACGGCAGGCTCCGCGAGCTGGGCGCAAGAGCGACCGGCGCGAAGAATACGCGGAAAGTGGTTCTGATAAATGATGCATTGCCTGTTCCGGCGAAGCCGAGAATAACAGCAAAGATCATAACGGGCAAAAGCACGTGCACGATGGCGAAAAAAAACAGGACGTGAAATCATTCGTTGCGAAACCTCACGAGCCACCTTGGCCCGCCGGCTTCATTCCTGAGCGATGGTATTGACACAAAGCGCACTATCGGTGAAAAGAACTCTGAACTCTAACACAACTTTTTCACACGGTCGGCGCTTGCGATATTACCCTCGCATCGCTTGCTTACTCGGTCTGCCGATCTAAAGACCGACCGACCCTATATCACTGAAGCAACAGGTGTAATTTATAAAATTTCAATTAGTTATAAGCATATTACGGTGTGCCCCATCCTCACGAGACTATGATCACCTTACACTTATAGCTCATAAAAGAACAACCAATATTACAGAATAATCCACTCTCTTTTGGGAGGGTAAAACGGCACCCAAACATTAAGGTGGGTTAAGAATTCGCCTACATTGCTCGTAGGGGCAAGCCGCTGGCTTGCCCGAAACTCGTTTTACGTAAATCTTCAGAGACGTCATGCCAGCGGCATGCCCCTACGGGATATTCTTCCATCAATTTCACCGTATTCACTTCATCAAATCCGGACGAGATTCTTGCTAAAAAATAAGCCGGCTGTATTGCTACAGCCGGCTCGGGAGTTGCCCGCACATATCGTTTTCACCTTATCCATCATCATCATCCATCATCACTTCGATATGCACGAGCAAGATTTATTATTACTACGCAAAGAATATCACGAACGGATTTCTCTTAAAGCGTATTAACGTAACCAGGACGCGGTTTTTTGATCTTCGAGAAGATATTAATGCGTCTGAAAAATCTCGGGAAGCGTTCGCGCCATGATTCGATATACGTGTACATCACCGGCACCAGCACAAGCGTCAATACCATCGAGCTGGACAAGCCGCCAATAATAGCCAGCGCCATACCCTGACGGAACTCCGAGCCTTCGCCAACACCTGCCGCAAGCGGCAACATACCCAAGATCATCGTAACGGTCGTCATAATGATCGGACGCAGACGAGTCGGACCCGCTTCCATCAGCGATTCTTTTATACCGTGTCCCAATGCTCGCCGGGCATTCGTTCGATCAACAATAAGAATAGCGTTTTTCGTTACCAACCCCATTAACATGATCATTCCAACAAATGTAAACAGCGATAGCGTTTTTCCAGTCAGCCATAACATCACCAGTGCACCGATCAGTGCGACCGGCAATGAGAACATGATCGTAAATGGATGGACATAACTTTCGAACAGGGCGACCATGACCATATACACGAACAAGATAGCAAGACCAAACGCGATCAACATATCACTATTTGAATTGCGCTGGTTTTCGGCATCACCTGCAAAGTATGGTACACTTAAACCATTCGGGCGAGGGATCGTAGCGATGATCTTTTCAATGTCTTTTACAACATCTCCAAGTGCTCGGCCGCTGAGGTTACCATAAATAATAACCTGTCGTTCGCGATTTTTTCTGCCGATCTGCGAAGGTCCTTTGCCGTAATACAGTGTCGCGACATCGGAGACTTTCACTTGCTGACCAAAATGATTTTGCAGAGTCACCTGTGCAACATCTTTTGCATTCGAGCGATTGACCTTGTCAAGTATGACATTGATATCATACTCGGTCTCGCCTTCTTTATACTTTGAATCGGTATTACCGGCAAGCGCGGTTCTGATGGCAAGAGCTGCCTCGCCAAGTGACATACCATTGGCCGAAAGACGATCACGATCAAACACGATCTTTACTTCCGGCTGTCCTTCTTCGTACGAACTCTTGAGATCTTTCAGCCCCGGTACATTCTTGATCTTATCGATCAATACATCGGAGTATGCCGAAAGTTTATCAAGATCGTCACCCCCAGTTTCGATCTGGATCGGTGCGGCATTCGCAGTTCCGAAGATACCGATGGGTTGGGTGCGAACGAGCAATCCGGGTACTTTCGCCGCAAGATCGGTCACGTATTTCATCTCGTCGAGAGTCTTCCGAATGCGCTTTTCCGGCTTCACCATTCGAATAGAGATCTGTCCGACACTTGGGCGCTCTGTTGCACCCCAAGCATTTTCCTGTTTGCCAACTAACGTTTGGTAGCGTTCGATATTTTTATCTTGCGCTAACAATTTTTCATACACTTGGACGAGCGAATCGGTTGTCTCTACATTTGTCCCATCAGGGAAGTCAAAGTTTGCAGCAAACTCACCACGGTCAGGCTGAGTAATAAATTCTCCGCCGATCTGCCCGGTGATCACCAAACTACAGCTCCCGAGGAAGAGCAAGAACGAAGTAGTCAGGATCACCCAACGATGCTCAAGCGACCAACTGAGAATGTTGGTATATTTTACCGTTACCCAATCTTGGAATGCTTCGAATTTATCGCTGATCCAACGTAGGGGTTTAATTTTGATCTCTTCATGTGCCTTACCAAATTTAGCCGCAAGCATCGGTGTGAGTGTAAAGCTCACCAAGAGCGAGATCAACGTTGAAACAACAACGGTCATACCAAACTCACGCAAGATCTTTCCTGCCAAGCCACTGACCAACGAAATAGGCAAGAACACCACCACGTCAACAAGTGTAATAGCGATAGCCGCAAAGCCGATCTCATTACGACCATTGATCGCCGCATCGACAGGGGACTGGCCTTCAACAAGTTTTCGGTGAATGTTTTCCAACACTACGATCGAGTCATCGACAAGTACACCGATCACCAACGACAATGCCATCATCGACATCATATTTAATGTGAACCCAAAGAGCCACATAAAAATAAATGTGGTGACAAGCGAGGTAGGAATTGAAACCAAGACGATCAACGCATTTCTACCCGAACGTAAGAACAAGAACAAAACGCACGATACCAAAAAGATCGCGATCAGCAGATCACGAAATACTTCACTGATCGAAGAGCGTGTAAACGTTGTTGCATCTTGGGCAATATCGAATTTGATGCCGTACTGTTTATACTCAGTCGTGAGTTTTGCCATCTTTGCATATACACCATCCGCAGTTTTTGTCGAGTTCGCATCGGAGGTTTTGATGATGTTCACACCAACAGCATCAGTGCCGGAAAGACGTGTTGGCCGACGATCTTCATTAAAACCGTCTTCAACATTTGCAACATCACTAAGATACACCGTCGAGCCGTTTGCAAGTGTGGTGATCGGTAAGGTCTTCATTTCCTCGAGTGATTGGAATTTGCCTTTTACACGAACCACATACTGGTCGGTCGGTTGTTTGACCGAGCCGGTCGGGAAGTCGAGATTCTCACGAGTGAGAGCTGACTGTATTTGCAAGATCGATAGGTTGTACGAACGAAGTTTGTCGTTGTCAACATTGATCTTGATCTGACGTTCGCGCCCTCCAGAAATATCAACCTGTGCGACACCTTCGGTCGATTCGAGACGTGCCTTGAGTTTATCTTTTGCAAGTTGATACAATTCCGTCGGCGAAAGAACGGTCGATGTCAGTGCAATTCGCAAGATCGGCGCCGCACTAATATCATTCTTTTGGATCTTCGGTACATCGGCATCCTTCGGTAATTTCGAGCGGATCTGATCGACGCGACGCTGAACATCAGCGGCAGCTTGATCGGCATTTGCTGTGAGCAAATACTGTCCGAGCACAACCGAAAATCCTTCGTTCGAAAATGAACGCACGTTGTCGAGATTGCTGGTCGCGGCAACGGCTTCTTCGATTGGCTTGGTTACAAGATCTTCGATCTCGGCAGGACCCGCGCCAGGGTAAACGGTAATGACCGAAATAAATGGAAAATCCATTTTCGGTAGGAGATCGACACCCAACTTCGAATATCCGATCATTCCCAACACCGCAAGGGCGATAAAGAAGATCGTAACTAAGGCGGGTCGTTTAATGGAAATCTCTGTAATAGTCATCGCTTTTTGAAAATTGGTGGTTCAAAAATATTTATAATTAGTTGGCTTTTACTTTTGCGCCATCTTTCAATTGTGATTGCCCGAACATGACCACGACGTCACCTGGCTTCAGTCCATCAAGAATTTCTGTTATTTCAGGATTCGAAGTCCCGATCTTTATACCGCGAAGATGAGCTATTCCTTTATCATCCACAACAAAGATCTGAGTACGAGCACCATTGTTTATCACAGCCTGGGTCGGCGCGGTGATCGCATTATGTTCGGCTTCACGTTTGATCTCAGCGCGAGCAAACATCCCACTCTTGAGTGATTTATCATTGTTTGGCAATTCCACTTCAACGATATATGACCTTGCGGCGTCGGATTTATCTGAGATCGTAATGATCTTCCCTTCAATAATTTTTCCTGGGATCGCATCGACGGTGATCTTTACTCCATCGCCGATCTTTAATAATGGAATATCAAGTTCGCCAACACCGATCTTCAACTTCATTTTTGAGTCATCGACTAGCATTGCTACTTTGTTGCCAGGGTTTAGCAACTCACCCTGATTAACAAATCGCATCGCGACCACGCCGGCAAACGGTGCTTTGACTGTTGCGTCAGAAAGCTGACGTTTTGCAAAACTTGTTGCTGACGAAGCGGCTTTGAGCTGGGCTTGATAACTTTTTACTTGCAATTCTGCAAGTTCAGTTTGGCTCTTGGTCGAGGCTCCGGTCTTCGAAAGTTCGTTCGAGCGACCAAGATCGATCTTAGCTTTTTCGAGTGCGGCTTCTGCGGCAAGTGTTTGGGCTTCGGCTTGCTCGACGGCAATTGATTTGAGTTCGTTGTCAACGGTGACCAATGCCGAACCAGCACCGACACGCGAGCCATTATTAACGTTTACCGAAAGAATACGTCCGTTGGTCTCGCTATTGACGGTCGCTTCGCGAATACCTTCGAGTGTACCTGTGGCACGCATCGTTGCGGCAACAGGAGCCATCGCGACCGAGCCAGTCTTCACGGTGAACACATCAGAAGGTGCAGTGTCTGCACCATTTGATTTGTTGCAAGAATTTAGTGTCAATGCGGCAACAAGAGCGAGCGTTGCGATAGCGGATGATTTAATAGAAGTAGTCATAAAATACTATAGTTGTACGGGTGAATACAGTTTAAAATTGTTGTTGGTGATTAACGCAAGCCAAGTGCTTTTTTGTATTTTGCATCGGCGATCATCACATCGAATGTGGTTGTCGTCAGGTTTGCTTTTGCGTTTGCAAGCGTCGTCTGTGCATCAAGAAGTGTAATGAGTGTTGTCACTCCGTTATCATATTGCAATTTGACGATACGATAATTTTCGTCGGCACTGCTGAGCTGTTTACGGGCGATCGAAATTCGTTCGACGGCATTGACTTTATCAAGTCGTGCACTTTCGAGTTCGAGTTTAATGCCATTGGTTGCTGCTTCTGTTTGAAAGCGTAGTTCTTCAAGTTGCGCCTCGGCTTCGTGTACTTTTGCGGTCGTACCAAAACCCGAAAAGAAATTCCATTGCAACTGCACTCCGCCAAGCAAGAGATCGGCGTCGCTCGAAAACTTGAGCGTCGTTTCTTGCCAGCCATAACTCGCGAACAGCGAGATACTCGGGAGGAAATCGCCCCAGTTGGCGCGCTTCACTCCTTGAAGTGCTTGTTCGGTGCGCATCAATTGTATCAGCTCTGGACGAGTAGCAAATGCTTTGTCGGCATCTTCGTTAAAGGCCGGTAAGGTGCTCCCAAATTGACTACCATTGGTTGAAGCCATATCAGTGCTTCCGCCAACGAGTGCGGAAAGATCTTCCGCTTTTGGTATATTGATATCCGAATCATAATTTCGTTTGAGCAAATTGTTAAAATTCGTTTTTGCAAGTTGCTCCATATTTTTTGCAGTAAGCACATCGCCTTGCGCAACGGCAACACCAACCTCGGCACGCAGCACGTCATTCTTCGGTGTTTTGTCGTTACTAAAAAGTGCTTGCGCCATTTTCAAATTTTCAGAAGCAAGCGCGACGGCATTTTCCCTAATAGCAACAAGCTCGTTTGCTTTTGCATAATTATAGTATGCTTCACTCACTTGATAGGTCACCGCGAGTTCTTTGGCGCTGACTTCGGCAGTCGAAGCATCGCGCAATGATTTCGAGACATCGGCTCCTTGCCAGATCGCATAATTTCCGATAGGCCATACAAATTCGAATTTGTTATCCCACGGCACGATACCAAGACCGGTCGTATTGAACGAGCCGACATTTGGCAGGGTGATCGTGCGTCCGCCGCTATATTGTGTAAAGCGTGAAACGAAATCTAAGTGGGGTATCAATGCGGCATTTGATTCATCCACTTTCGCATCAGCATTTTTCCAACGAGCACGAGTCGCCATCACATCAGGATTTTGCGAGAGTGCTGTTTCGATATAACTTTTCAGTGCATCCGGGACTGCCGTTCGTTGTGCAACGCTGCTCGAGGCGGCAAATGCTATTACGATAAGGCTCAGAAGTAGGGTGGTACGTTTCATTGTTTTGAATTCAGCGATGATAGTAAACTTGTGTTATTATGAAATGATAGCTTCTTCTTCAATAACGGGGTTGTTGGTGAAGCTTCCGGTCTTATTCGAAAATTCAAGCCCCAGTTGTTCGAATGATCTCCATTCGATTTTATCAAGATGAGCGCGGCCTTGTTCGGTCACGACATTTTCCAGAAGCATACGCTCGGTAAGATTATAAATGTAATTCCAATCAAGCAACTCAAGATGTATGCCGCCGCTTCGAGCTGAAAATACAGAGTTCTGGGTGCACATACATTTATTGTACATCCTGAGTACACCGGTACCCGAAAGCCACATCGTCATGACGAATGTAAACCCGTTGACTTCAGGTTTGACGTCTCCCTCAGCTTTAGCTTGCTCAGCTACTTCAATAAATTTCGACCAAATATTACCGGTAAACATCCCAAGTTCATCGATCAGCTCTTGACTGATGTTCGATTTTGCCGGTGGTTCTGATACATTCATAATACCAAACAAAAACTTTTCTTGCATCGCGAACATGCGATAAGCATCACCGATAACCATTAATTTTTTAAGTCCGCGAGGATGTTTATCCGTCTCGGTGATGATCATCTCATGCAGGACTTCGAAGCCACGAAGAATGAGCCCCAGGAGCAATTCTTCTTTGTTTTTGTAGTAAAGGTAGATCGTCCCTTTGGCTAATTCGGCTGATTTTGCGATCTCATCCATCGTCGCAGTGCCCACACCACGGTCTTCAAAGACCTTTTGAGCAGCCTCAAGGATCTGATTCTTTCGGGCTTCGCGCTCGCGCTCTTTACGTTCGATAATACCCATATTGTTGTAAATGAATCAGTTAAGAAGAATTCTCGATGCGTTTTTAGCCTCTTTACGCGTCATCATTTTTAATGTTTCAGCATAAAATAACTGACGGTCAGTCATTCATTGTGCAAAGATACATCATTTTCTAGCTGATTCCAAATTATTTCTGAAAATTAATGACTAATTGATAAAATAGCCTAAGATTTCCGTTTCTAAAAGTGAGGACGTATGATCCTTACAAATATTGTTGGGATATTGGTTTTTCTTTTTAAAAAATCTCCATTGAGGAGATTCAACGTAATAGAACCGTATTTTTGTACTGCAAATGAACAAAACCGATTTTAACTTCACGAGCCGCGACGAGAAAAAAAAATATGTCCGCCAGATGTTCTCGAACATTGCCGGGCGATATGATTTTCTCAATCATTTTCTCTCCGTTGGGCAAGATTATCGTTGGCGCCGCATTGCCGTTGGCATCGTCAAAAAGCATATCAAGACCGTAGCTCGGCCACAGATCCTCGATATTGCTTGTGGCACCGGTGATCTCTCGTTCGAAGCGTTGCGCCAAGTCCCTTCGGCACATATTACCGGAATCGATCTTGCAAAACCAATGCTCGATGTGTTTCAAGAGAAGATCACTAAACGAAGTGTGAGCATCACGATCGCCGAGGGTGATGTCGAAGCATTGCAGTTTCTTGATAACACATTCGATGCCGTGACGATCGGGTTCGGCACGCGAAATTTTACAAATCTCGAGATCGCTTTCGCCGAGATCTATCGAGTCTTGAAACCCGGTGGTATTTTTGTCAATCTTGAACTCTCGAAGCCGAGACATTTTCCGATGAAGCAGTTCTATTCATTCTATAGTAGGTTTATGTTGCCACTGATTGGCAAAGGCATCTCAAAGAATGGTGAAGCTTATAGTTATCTTCCGGACTCTGTTCAGAAGTTTCCCGAACGAGAGGAGATCATCAGGACGCTATCGACCATCGGTTTCAAAAATGCCCGTTGGCGCGATCTTTCTGCCGGTATCGTCACGATGCATATCGGAGAGAAATAATACCTGTCGCTCTTTTCCCTGATTGCGGGACAAACCTTCTTTGCACATCGTTATTCAAAAAGAATGTCGCGACGGCTTGTTGTTTTGTGTGCTGTTCTATTGATCGCTTTGCTTTCGAGTAGCGCCGACTCTCGCCGCCCAAGAAAAAAAACTCCACCTAAACACAAAGCAACGGCCGTTCATAAAGAGCGGCTCTCGAAACAATCAGAACTCGCGCGACTCAGAAAAGAAATTGCTGCGACCGAGCGGGAGTTGAACGCGCATATCAAAAAAGAAAAACTGACGAAAAAACAATTATCGGTTGGTGATGCCCGAACCCGAGCTCTTCGTGCGAAGATCGCAAAGCTCCGCGGCGAAGCCGATGAACTCAGTGCCGAGAAACAAGATCTTGATGTTTCGATCAAACAAACAGTTTCTACTATTGACACACTCAAGCACTCCTATGCGACCGATGCCATTCGCCGATACACCAGTGGTGTTTTTCGTGAATCAGTAACCAGCGGCTCCGGCTTAGATGACCCTGCAACCGAAACCGCTCGACTGCGCAATGCGTATTTTACCTCTATCGCCACAAAAGCACTCCATCACAATAAACAGACCCTCGATTCGACACAAACTTCGTTGAGCTCCGATCGCGATGAAGTCGCTTCGTTACTCAGCGATCAACTTGGGGCGATCTCACAGACCAAGCAAGAGCAACAAAGCGCCGAAATAGCACAACAACAAAAAACGCGTGAACTTCAAACCATTGAAGTAAAAAAGCAAGCACTACAGAAAGAGCTTGATCGTCGCAAGCAAAGCGCAAAAAAACTTGAAGCAATTATTGCAAACCTTGCGGCTAAAGAAGAAGCCGAGAGTAAGCGACGTAAAGAAATTCTGAAAAAACGAGAAGCCGAACGTCGCAGTAAACGCAAAGCAGGAAAGAAACTCACGACCAGCGAACAGCACCAAGAAAAACTTGACGCGCAAGAAGAAAAAAATCTCGCCGGACCGCACTCACTTTCTTGGCCCGTCAGTTCGCACCATATTGTACAAGCATTTGGCGAACAACGAAATAAAGAACTTGGCACGGTCACGATGAATCTTGGTATTGACATCGGTGCTTCATCAGGCTCATCGGTCAGAGCATCGGCAAATGGCAAGGTTGCGCTTGTCAGCTCACTGCCAAGTTATGGCACGTTGGTGATCGTGCGTCACGGCGGTGGCATACTTACGGTCTATGCCGATCTCAGTAGTGTTTCGGTTTCAAGTGGCGAAACAGTTTCCAAAGGCGATGTTGTTGGGCGCAGTGGCACCAATAGTGAACTCGGCGATATTTTGCACTTCGAAGTATGGAAGGGTAAGTCAAAACAAAACCCGATGCGTTGGTTGAAGTAAATTTATATGTGGCAATACCGAATTATCATTATTGGTATTCTTTTTTTCTGTTCATTCCGACTCTCGGCACAACCTCAACTTGACCCAACGGTAAACCTCAAAACCGGAAGCGGCATCAAGCTTCTTCCAACATTCATCAATGACACGCTCTATCTCCGAGCTTGGGACAAAACCAGTAGCGTCATCAAGCATCTCGACTCCTCTGATATTCTTATCTGGCGAGGAGTGGATACGGCTGAAATAATAAGTATCGAACCTACTTCACATCTTTCTACTAAAGAACTTTCAATAAGTTTTGTGCTCGATAACTCGGCTTCGATGTTCCATTCTTATGATTCATTAACCAAGCATCTCGATGGGTTTCTTGATTCAATAGATGCCGGAGCAACTATTGCGGCTATCACCTTTGACAATATCGAGCGCAAACCAACCTATGATGGTACCTCGAGAACGACATTGTTTCTTGCATCGATCGAAGCGACGACTGATCGGGAGCGCATTAAGTCATTCTGGCATTTTTATGATTCGATCAGAACCGATTACACCCCATTGTATGATGCGATGTGGAAGTCGTATGAACATATCCGCGACAGGCGACAGCGCGGGGATTCATCGCGAACAGATATTATGCTTATTATCTCTGATGGCGAAGACAATGTTAGTGGAACAGGTATCACTCGTCTTCGTGAACTTGCCGATGCGATGCACGTAACGATGTATGTGGTGAATTATCGAGTCACACCGGCTGACCGATTGATGTGGCTTGTTCGCAGGACTCACGGACGATCATTCGATGCGGCGAATCTTTCTGAGCTTCGTACGACAATAGACTATCTTCGGAAAGAATTAACTACTGGCTATAAAATAGTTTTTCGTTTCCCGTTCTTGGGTGCAGGATCGAAACGATAATACTGAGATACTGTCATTGCGAGAACTTATGGACTTCTCGCAATGACAGTATGCTATTTCTTCCTATTATTTCAAATCATATCCCGATACAACCTCTTCGTTGATCGAGAATAAATACTTGTCATCAGGTGAGGTAAAGAATTTCGATTTCTTTCCTTCTTTTGTTTGCCAGACCGTCTTTCCCGTTTCGAGATCGACACAAGCAAGCTGACGATTAAAACTATAGACCAAGTTTTTGCCAACGATACGGGGAGTGTATTGTACAGCATCCTGATCATAATCATATTCGTGTTTCCATATCTGCTTTCCGGTTGCGCCATCAATAAATGAAGCGCCTTTGGTGCCGAGTGCTAAGATACTTCCGTTGGCGGCAACGATACGCAAGCAACGTTTTGCGCTAACACCCCAAATATTTCCCCAGAAGCTTGTATAGACCGTAGAGAGGTCAGCACTGCCGGCGGCATCGAGGAATTCCATTTGTTTGTCTGGTTCGATACCACCATAGGTCGAGGTACTTTCGATGACATAACCGCCACCAATAGAGGTCGAGCTGGTATGGGTACTTGGTTTAGTCCCGATAAAAGACTCTGTAACGGCATACGTTTTTTTGTAAGGCATCTCACCGATCTTTGCATCGTCAAGATCCATTGTCCAATCGTATGCCCCCTTGCTTTCGCGGGTGAGCTTTAGTGCATAGAGTTTTTCATCATCACTAAGATACAACTGTTTTGTTTTCGGGTTGTAGTAATTCATGATCGAAAAATCCGGCATATTCACACCACAAGCGTGTTTGGTCTCGATGCGCCATACGATAGCTCCGGTTGCGGGATCGACCGCCGCAAAGCCATACGGATCATCATCGTTGTACTTGTCAAACTTGATAGAATTTTTCTGAAGCACGACATCATAATCTTGCGCCCCAAACTGTACATAGAGTGTTCCATCGATCAACGCAAGTTGTGTTGGCTTGCCATCAAGTTTTTCTTGTGTCCAGACTCGTTTGCCTTTATTGAGATCAAAGGCAACAAGAGTTTCTTTGCCGCAAAGATAGACAATGCCCTTACCATTGGAAACAACATTTCCTTGTGGTACATATTTTTTTATATCCGCACCACCAACACCATCATCGGCTAAACGGAAATAATCTTTGTAAGCCACCGCACCGGTTTCGGGATTGAACGAAACAAATCCCTCGCCACCGCGGTCATTCGTTTCTGGGTTGCGCATCGTTGCTTTTGATCTGATGGCAATAATAATATTTCCATTGTAATCGAATGTCTCATAGGTAAAGCCGATATTATCGAAACCAGGATCGACCAATGCGGTGCCTTTGCCGGTGGTGTTCGACGGTGTTGTTTGTTTGTTCATCGACAAACTAAAAGCGGTAATCGCACGGACGAATGAGCCAAAGTAATTATCGCTTTTCGCTGCTGGGATGTCATAATTAATTTTTCCGGTGATCAGATTGACACTCACGGCATGAATGCGGCTTTTTTGACCCATACTCGAATAGGCAAACGTAAAGATCGCGTTGTCACCTATTTGTTTGATAAGGCGGTGAGCATAACCGTCCTCAATTTCTTTCATATCCGCATCTTTCCAGAGCTGTTTGTCGTTGGTCAGGTCGATCGCAATTAATTCTCCGTCCATACTGATCATCGCAATATCTTTGTTCGATGCACGGAATGTAAAGAAACTGCGGTAAGCACTAATATCAACCGGCACCGATGAAACAGTACCTTTTTCAAATCGGAAGTTCGCTACTTCTTTCTTACCAACGACTGCCGCGCCATAGACGGTCGGGACGATAAAAACGCGATCTTCGTCAACCTTCATCTCGTGTTTGGTGACCATCTTATTTTCTTTCAGGTCGATCACGGCTACACTGCCGTCAAGAATGAACAATTCATATCGTTCGGACTCATCTTTATAAGACCATTCCTTCTTTTTTGCGCCCACATCATAATTTGGCTCGCAGTCTTCAAAATGGGCAAGCAATTTCCCGCTACGAACGTCATACATATCGAGTGCATCGTCTTTCGAGAATACCAGCATCTTCTGATACTTTTTCGAGACAGTATAGTTATATCCGGCTTTCTCCAGTGCTTTTTGATTATAGCGAATATCAGCACGCCAAAGCTCGTTGCCGGTTGCCAGATCGACACCGATATGGGTATTATTGTATCGCAGGACAGTTGTTTGGTCAAGATTCGAGAGCTCCATAAAATCGTCTTGATCGACGTCTTTGTATTGATGCTCCCATATCAGCTTTCCGGTGATGGCATTGTAGAATTGTACCTTGTCATCATTTGAAACGAGGTAGGAATCGCCGACAAGCTGATGCGGACCCTTTTTATTATAATCAGCAATTTTCAAGTCCCATTTCTTTACACCGGTAGCTGCATCGTAACCCCAAGCATATTTACCGTTGGCAAGAAAGAGCGATTTGCCATTATCGACAAACTCGTATGATTTTACCGGTTCGTCAAGCTCGACTTTCCATTTCGGAGCCTGAGCATTGGCAGATAGAGTAATAAAGCTCAGAACGAGCAATAAGATTATTCGTTGTAGTCGCATAAATTCAGATGTTTGGGGCACTGCAAAGCCCAGAGCTAACCGCGACGTCGTTAGAGGGTTGTACACAGGACAAACGCCGCGGAGAACTCCGGAAAGCCAGTGCGAATGTGCTGTTGTGAAATTATTAAAAAGACCCCGAAAACGGCGCTGTTGCGATAAGTTTTCGTTGTCCCCCTGTGTACCATACAAAAATACCCATTCAATTGTGTAAAATCAACCCAAGAATCGGAAGATTCTTACTTTGTGTTACAATCCCCTATGGAGCGTAAACCCAACTACTTACATTCACTTTTAGCGGCTCTCGACGGCGCTGAGCTTACTCTCTTGCGTTCTCTCGAGCTACCGGCAAAAGAAAGAGCGTTGTTTGATCTTTACCTTGCGCGAATCTCATCCCAAGCTCCGACGAAGGATGAGGCAGGGAAGTTGTTACATATCACCGGCAGCCATTTCGATAAGATCAACTCGCTCCTTCTAAAAAAATGTTATGATGTTCTCGTACCCAATGGGGGCGGAGAACTCTGGCTGTTCTTGCGCCGTAAAAATCTGTCGCGACATTTTTATCACGAACTCGCCCTTGACGAGCGTCAATTATTGCGTGATGGCGATCCTGAAGCACTCGCCGCATTCTATCTTTCCGGTTTCGAGAATATTCATCAACTGACGTTTCTCACCTACGACCCGAAGATCGCTCGCAGATATATGGACCGATACTTTGAGATCAAAGATCAGATCACCCCTGCTGAGCGTCTGATGATCGAAGGTCGGCTTGTTCGACAACAGATCATCAATGGCAATTCGCTCGGGATGCAGCAAAAACAAAAAGAAAAATTTTACGAAGACTTGCTCCGACTCGGTGAACTCATCCCTCGAGTTGATACACCCGAACCCATTGTTCAATTCTATCTTGCATTTGCGCTTTATTACAAATCGGTCTCTGTCGATCCGAAAAAAAATAGAGAGCAACTGACTCGAGCGCATTCTATTATTGTGGCAAACCCAAAAGAATTTATCGACGAAGATGAAGTACTCCTTCGATGTATGATCGCCGATACATTCTATCAAGAAAGCAATTTCGATGAAGCTTACACTCAGTATCAAACAGTGTTTGCCGAGTGGGAAGCGGTGATGAGATCGCAATTTTTCTTTTGTTCAAGCTATGTGCAGCTGGCGGTACTGACGAACCATTTTACCGAAGCAAAAGAAATTCTCGATCGGATATTTGGGCAACATCTCGAAAGTCTTGACAACGCACAAGCCGCCACGACAGCCGCCATTTCGTATGCCGAATTTGCCCTCCATAGCGGTGACTTCGATCAAGGCAAAAAATATATTGATGCTGCATTCCGTCATAACGATAAAAATCGGCTTGTGGCGTTCGAGATAAAACTTCGGAAACTCGAAGCGGTCTGTTTTGCCCTAAAAGGTGACTATTTATTTGCCGAATCATTAATTTCCAAAGACCTAAAATACCTCCAAAGCAGGGGATACACCCTTGCCAAAAGCCCACACGGGTGGTTCTTCAAATGCCTGAGTGCGATCATTGACGAGCGCACCAACGGCAAGAAGCTCTCGGCGAAACTCGAAGCAAAATATCAAGATTCACTACTCGGTTTTGGCGCCATTCATGGTAAACTCCTCGAACAATTCCGTCGAAAATGAGACACGCTTCTCGCCAAAAAAAATGGTCAATAATTCTTGCTCACAACATTTGTCAATAACTTCCGTATTTTTGGGGTAATGAGTATCACTTCCTATTTCAAACTACTGCGCCCGAAGCAATGGATCAAGAATCTGTTCGTCTTTGCGGCACTCGTTTTTAGCCAACATTTGTTCGATTGGGAGTATGCAAAGCTCTCGCTGGCGGCATTTGCACTCTTTAGCGCTACTGCCAGTATCGTCTATATTGTCAATGATATTGTCGATCGCGATCGCGACCGTGCGCACCCAAAAAAGAAGCACCGTCCGATTGCAAGCGGAGCGATCAGCGTACCAAGCGCATTGTCAACTTCGATCATTATCTTCGCCATCGTTGTCCCCACAGCGTTCGGATTGCCATATCGGTTCGGGATGTGCTTGGCATTATATTTTGTGATGAATCTCTCCTATAGTGTGTATCTCAAAGAGGTCGTGCTGATCGATGTCTTTGTGATCGCGATCGGCTTTATGCTTCGTGTTGTCAGTGGTGCGTTTGTTATTGGCGTCCCGATCAGCTCATGGCTCATCTTAACAACGATGTTTTTGTCACTCTTTCTTGCTGTGGCAAAACGCCGAGGCGAACTGGTGATGCTCGAATCAAAAGGCGGCGACTCGAATACTCGAAAAGTACTCCAACATTACTCCGTTGAATTTACCGAACAGCTTTGTACCATTTGCGCTTCGGGTTTTGTCATCAGTTACGCACTCTATACCGTCAGTGAGCGTACAGTAAAAATATTTGGCACTGAAAATCTTATTCTCACAACACCATTCGTGCTCTTCGGTGTTTTTCGCTATCTCTACCTTCTGCATAAAAAGAATATGGGCGAAAACCCGACCGAGATCGTCCTGACAGATCCGGCGATGATCTTGAATTTCATTGCCTATGCGATCTCGATGTTTATGATCATTTATCTTCATTCATCGTAATCGTGCTCTCCCGTTTCAAAACGGAGTTGCTATTGATCGTCGCAGGTGTGGCGGTGCTTGCAATATTATTTGCCGTTCAACGCTACGATCTCCATCGTGATAGCGGTACTTCGTATGTCACAACTGTCGGTGTGCCACTCGATGACGTGTATATCCATTGCCGTTATGCCGAAAATCTGTTGGCAGGGAATGGCTACTGCTTCAATCCACCCGAATTTGTAACGGCCGACACCTCACCGCTTTGGGTAATGCTTATTGCCATTGGTGGTGTTTTTACCTCGCATCTTGAAGTGATTGCGGTGTTGCTTTCATCAGTTGCATGGTTGCTCATTGCTCCGGCTGTCTATCGGGTTGCAAAATATGTTTTTCATTTCGAAGAAGTTTGGGCTATTGTTGCGGCTGTG
>JBBRNY010000045.1:0-19808 GCA_038229915.1 Kapaibacterium sp. (SeqCode)
ATTGATCACCCCGACCCCACAGGTTAACGGTGAACTCTTACTTGATACGATCGCTGCTATTCAGGCTGACGATGGTCATACAGGAAAGAGAACTCAACAATGGCATGCAACGATCAACGTAGAGCCGAAGATCATTACTACTGCATTGCAGAATGCAAAAGAAGATTTCGATTATAGCACTTATGTCAAAGACACAACTGTGATCAATCGTATCTTGATCAATGATCCAAACTTTGCTGATACACATACATTCCATTTGGTCTATAAAGGCCAGACAGAAGTTGTCTATCGTGACGGTCGTTATAAGACCGGTAAAGATTCGCTCATCGGTGCTACACCGAACTGGTTAAAGATCAACCCTATTTCGGGTGTGCTCTCTGGTGTACCGGGTATCAATGATGCTCCGCGTTTGCCAGGTCTCTGCGGTGGACCTGAAAAGGTTACTGTAGTTGTACAAGATCAGTGTGGTTTGACTGCTTGGAAGACATTCGACTTAAACGTCGATTCAACTCAGCATCAGCCGAGCTTCTTGCGCGGACCTCGTACGGTCTGTATCCAGAACAAGACGCAGTATTGCGATACGATCAACGTTCAAGATCGTGATCTCTTGCGCCTCTGTGCTGGTGATACATTGCTCTTTACAGTATTGTTGCCGGACAACACCTGGACAGTAAAACCGTCTTCAATTGGTGCACCGCTTGGTAATGATACAACACAGATCACCGTCTGTGGACAGTTTAACGAGGATGACACATATTTTGGTCAGAATCCACCACCTGCTCGATACATTTCAGTAGGGGTAACTGATCAGCATGGTAACTTTGATACGATCACTTATCGTGTCTATGTTGGAGACATCCCGACATTTGAATGTGCTGTAACTGTTTCTAACAAAGCAACAGCAACACATCCAAACTCAGACATTCAACGCCTCTGCTTTGGTGCAGGTCGCTTTGCTTCTGACTCGCTTGACATCCGTTATTGCGAATTCGAAGTACCGGCTGCTCCGAACTCTCCGGTGTTCGATGGTCGTTGGGAGCTTCCAGTCGGTGGCTCGCTCAAGGGTAGCTATATTGATATCCGTAAGGATACCAATCAGTACACTGACGTCGCATGGCAGATCCGTTTCAATCCAGGTTCGGACAACGGTGGTTACTACTACCCGATCCGTATTTGCTGGAAGCCGAGCTGCTTTGATAAGACTGATCCGTTCACAGGCGCATTCTATCTCGTGCATCCGTTCGATCCGAACGAATTCTCGATCAATATGAAGAGCGGTTTAGGACCGATCAATAATTCAAGTTACACACTTGTTCGTGTGAACACTGATTCAATGTGTCTTGAGATCAACAACGTCGCATTGACGAACGCTCGTATCGTCTTCGTTCCACCGAAGTCAGATGTCGTCTCGTCGAATGCTCCGAAGTTTGCTCTTGAGTCAAACTATCCGAATCCGTTCGCAACGAGCACAACGTTCCGCTTCTCAGTAGCAGAGCGCTCGAATGTGAAGATCGAACTCTATGACGTCAAGGGTACGCTTGTTCGTACACTTGTCAATGAGTCGGTCGATGCTGGTGGCTATCCAGTGGTATGGGATGGTCTGAATGCAGCAGGTAATGCAGTCGCCAATGGTTCGTACATCTGTAAGATGACAGCCGGTGATTTCAATGCCACGATCAAAATGACCTTGACGAAATAAAAGGCCAAGATAACCTCCGGAGCAGGTGTAACAGTCTGCTCCGGTTATGGTTAATCACTCATAAGATTTTTAACGAATACTGTGTCAATTCTCTGAAGGAGATATAAAGATATGAAGCTCTTACAGCGGTTTTTTGTTGGCTTGGGTGTTGCGGCACTTCTCGCCTTTGCGGTCACCAGTTCTAATGCCCAGATATGGTCGCATTATGATATGGTTATCAATAATCAGTTCTTCAATCCGCTTCCGGTCGGAACAGCTGTCAATCAGTTCGCATTTAAGACGTTCTCGAACGTTACTGATCTTGATGACGGTGTTGCTAATGACATCCCGGCAGGTTATACTTTTGACTATAATGGTAATCTCTACAGCAGTGTAAACATCTGTGTAAACGGATGGCTCTCTGTTGGTCAGCGTACCACTCCGGTCATTACCAACGATAAGTATTTCTTGTTCCTTCCGAACGACCCTAATAATACAGTGGCTCCGTTCTTTGGGGATCATTACTACAGATCGTCGGTCGATGTACCGCTCGGTTTCAAGCTTTCAAAGGTTTGGTATACAACGACGTCAGTCCTTGATCCAAACCCAACTGCATTCCCAGGTTCATTCTTACATGTATTCACTGTAGAATGGAAAGATTTGAATATCAATGATAAAACCAATCCGAACTCGATCGCTACCTTCCAGGTAAAGTTCATCGAGAACGCGTTGGCAAATGATATGTATGTTCCTGACAAACGCGCTACGATCGAATTCCATTATGGACCGATCGGCAACAATGGTAATGTAAAAACCCAGGGTTGCACCGTTGGTATTGAAGATAGCATCGGCTATTCATTTATGAATGGCTTGTTCCCGTCTTCTTATGCCGGTGAAGATAGCTCACGTTTGAATCATGATTCACTCACCACCTGCTGGCCGCCTGCAAGTTGCTTGCCTGGTCGTGTGATCAGCTTTGTTCCAGAAGGAGCTGGCACGCTCGCACAGTGGGGTGATGGAGATGCAAATCTTACACAGATCACAAGCAGCGATCCAAATATTGTATTCCACCAGAACCGTTTCGTCACACTTGCTGATGCCGATCTTATCTTAGGATCGATCGCTCAGGCATATCCGCCGCTTGATAGCGTCGAAGGACGTAACGCATTCCATGGTGATGCAAATCATAGTGGTCGTTATCAGATACCTGCATTCTTGCCGTTCTATTTCTATAGAGTCACGGCCTATGATGCAGCTTATATCTTGATGTACCTTGCTGCTAAGATCCCGTTCTTGCCATGGCTCCAACAGGTGCCACCATATAAAGAAATTGCAGGCCCGGTCGATAATAATATCGTCGGACTTACGATTGATACTAAGCAGGCTGTAATGACCGACAGAACAATTCGTGTTCCGATGGTTATTCGTGGCTCGGTCAACGGACCTATCGGAATTGAGTTGAATGTGAATGCTGCTAATCCATCAGCATTACAGTTCACCGGTACCGAAGCAAAGACTGGTATGATGTTTGGTAATGCTAAGACCGGCAAAGTTTCATTCGCCGCGAGCGGTGTATTCAAAGACGGTGATATCCTCGGGTATCTCGAATTTGTAAGCGCTGATCGTAACAATGTTTCTGAGATCGAGATCAATAATCTTTCGATCAACGATCAAGCATATCCTGCTCAGCATTCGACCATCGACCTTGGTGTTTCGACCAATGGTGATGTATCAGGCTTTGCAGTACAGAGCGTCACACCGAATCCGTTCAGTGTTTCAGCTGATGCACAGACAAGCATCAATTTCACAACCAATGATGCGAAAGAAATTTCGATGAAGATCTATGATCTCCTCGGCAAAGAAATTCGTACCGTCGGTGCACAGACCTATAGTGCTGGCTCGCATACTATCCAATGGGATGGTCATAGCAACGCCGGTGCAGTTGTTCCTGCAGGCGTGTATTACTACAACCTCAGTGCTGGCAGCTCAGTACTCGTTGGCAAGATCAACTTGACGAAGTAAATTGTATTGAAGAATCTACTCCCGATAGAGATTCTATTGGGAGTAGATTTTGTTCTTTGACAAATGACAGTGAATAGCAAAAAATATTTCGTATTTCTCATTGCTATTATTTGCGGGTTTTGGTCGCAAACACTTTATGCGCAGCTTCAACAACGGAACGTGCTCTATCTGCATTTTGAGCAGAAGCATATCCGAAGTGACGGCTTCCCAGCTGATAGTGTTTTTGCAGTGACCTATAGACTGAAATGTCCGAAGCCATGTAACTTCCACGGATATGACCTCCGTTTTAGTTATGAAGCAACAAAGATCGTCCCTATTCAGGGATTCTTTGCGGGAACAGCCTCAGCGAATGCTGATATTAAGACAGCAAATAATATAAGTGCGAGTCACGAATTTCGAGTTGAAGTGTTGGCTTCAACGATGCTTGATACGAGTAATCATGTATTATTCAACTATCGAGCCTCGGTGTTCTCAACCCTTGCAGACTCAGCATTGATCGCTCCGACGCTTGTTGATGTGCTCTCTGAGACGAGTGGCATTGATACCGTGATCATCGACAATGCACCTGGTAGAGATGATATTAGTTGGTATCCATTCGCAGTTGCTTATGTTGATAGCATAAAGCAATCTCCGAAAAAATCACTCTTAAGAGTTTCAAGTGACTCTCTTTCGATAGAAAGTGATTCAACGTCAACCATCGCTTTACAAATTGATAGTCTCGAGCAGACGCTTGTAAAGTCCGGTGTTCTTAGATTTAGAATAGATACTTCTGCTCTAACCGTTACTGACATTATTGCTACAGGGGCTTTCGCCTCGGCAACAATTCAGAAGCATATTGGTGGAGATTCGGTTGAGATCGACTTCACTTCGCAAACGGCGATACAGCCTTCAGGTAAGGCTTTTGATCTGGTCGTTCGGGCACAACATCGAACTGACACAGCGATCACATCGTTGGCAACGCCACAATTAGTGATCTTAAATCAAGATAATTTGGTTTCAGGAGTACAATATACTCTTCGACCGATACGGGTTTTCGGGATAGCAAAGAAGGACACATTGAATGTAGTGAGTTCTTACGAGTCGCTTCCTCAGCCGTCGGTACAAACAATTTTTTCGCCATCTGGCGACGAACTCACGATCCGGTGTATGCAGACCGATCTGCAGTCGGACAAAGTGATACAGATTTTTGAAATAAACGGAGGGTTGGTCTTTACTGACCGCACGGATAAAGAATCCGTAACGCTTCCTCTTCGTTTCGCTGCCGGCACCTATATTGTGGTCGTCAAGGAAACGAAGTCAAAACAAGTGTTTTTTACAAAATTTTTCGTTGTTCGCTGATATTTGTTGATAAAATACAGTAACAATGGAAGAAATAGAAAGTTGTTAGAATTGACCTATGATTGTTAGTTCATTATTCACGAAGGAGAAATCGGCAATGCGTAAGCCTAAAAGCTATGCAGCTATCGTTGCGTCTGCATTATTATTGTTGTCTTTAAGCGTTGGGTCTTCATTTGCCCAGCTGTTTAACTACACACCATACCCATTTATTTCAATCGATCAGGAAGATTACTATCCTGATGGAAACTACGTCGTTCCGGATGCACTTCCGGGCGGTGAGCGCTACTTCTTGGTGCCGGTGTTCATCTATAACGGAGCAGATCCGTTGAAGAACCCGAATACCAAAGACGGTACGTTCAAGACTGACGCACAGCGTATTCCGGGCGTTGACGGACAAAATCTTGTCCCGATTCGTAGCTTTACATTCCAATTGCACTACCCTAATCAGGCTGTGCGTATTGATGATAACCCGGCTCATGGTTCACCGATCGTTATGGTCGGACCTGATAAGAACAATGCGTTGGCTTCAACACTTGCTACTCCTTTCTACACACGTTGGACGGAACAATCTGCTAATGATAGCACGAATCCTTTCCATCGCGTGATCCGCGTAACTGGTGCAAGCGAAGTTCCACTTCCGCTTACATCAATTGGTGCAGGACCAGGACAGTACACAGATTCTTCAGCGATCTTATTGTACATTCGCTTCAAGATCATCCCGAATTGGACCGTTAATACTGCAGTAATGCGTCTTGACTCTGCCACATTTGCTGATCATGTTGGCGACCAACAGTATGATCCTGCTAATTACCTCCGTGGCAATCTTGCCGGACACAGACTACAATCACGTGGTCAGATGCCTGTCTATATTTCTGCGCAGCCAGCTTTTGAACTTCGTCCGTTCTCGGCGATCACTACTACCGATAACAAGAATTATGATCTAATTCCTACATTGGTCTATGATCCAACGGGAGTTAATCCGCAGAATCCATCAGTGAATCTCCAGATTCGCGATGCTGTTGGTTCGACCAGATTGACGAACATCAATATTTGTTCAGACCAAGATTGGTTGCAAGTTGGCTTGACATCAGGCTCAACTCTTCATTGCGTCTATATTCCAAGAATTGACTATACCGGCTCTATCTCTTCTGAAGAAAAACAGCTCTTCATTACAGGTGACCCGAATGGCTTAGCTCCTGGTGTGTATGTCGGATATGTCACGTTGACCAGTGATGGCGCTTCTAATTCGCCAGCACGTATTAAAGTCACGTTCGTTGTCCGTGCACGTCCTGATGAACCGAGCGAAGGTAACGGAACAGGCATACGCTTGAACCTTACTAATTCTTGCGCACCTTCTTGCACACGTCAGCTCGTTTTTGGTACCGGCACCGGTGCTACCGACGGAATTGACCTGCTCTACGGTGAGTCGATCTTTACAGTTGGTGATCGTGCTGTAGCAAACAGCAACCCTGACCCAACACAGAAATGTTATGCTTATTTCGAGACATTGAATCCAAATGCAGATCCTGCATTCCAGGATCCTAATTTCCTCGGAACAAGCCGTGACATTCGCTCGAATACCAATCAAGGTACGATCCTTTATAAAGTAACATTCAGCACTGGTAGCGCACTTTGCTATCCATTGAATGTTTGCTTCGACCCAACAGATCTTCCTGAAGGTTCACGCTTTATCATTCGCGACGTCTTGAACGGAAGCAACTTCTCGTTCAATATGCGTGAGGCTACAGGCGTAGGCAATCAGCGTTGTATCGTTATTCGTGACCCAAGCATTACCAGCTTCATCATCGAATATACACCTGGTACAAAAGGACACACAGCTGATCTTATGAAACAGGCATGGAATTTCATTTCATTGCCGGTCATTGCTCCTGACAACCGTTCGACGATCATTTTCCCGAATTCAACAGGAACACCGTTCAGCTATGCATCGAATGCTGGTTGGACACCTGCTCCGACACTTGATTTCGGTCGTGGTTATATGATACATTATGGTACGGTCATCGGTAATGATAATCTCGTTGCTGGTGTAGGCACAAGCAAACTTTCTGGCTTACGTGTACACGCAGGTTGGAATTCAGTTGGTGGTGTTAGCGTCCCTGCTTGTGTGACTGACAATGATCAATACATTTTCTTCACACCAGTTGGTGGATCAAGCCCAAGCCGTCAGACAGACTTCTTTGAATATGTACCAGGTAACGGATACCGTACCGTTGCATATTTGATCCCAGGTCATGGTTATTTTGTAAAGGTTTCTGATGAAGCTAATTACAACATTGATGCCAAGACTGATGCTCGCGGTTGCAAAGTAACAGCTGATGCTACTTCACAGTTGAAGGCAGAGTTGTCGAAAGTAACTGTTCGTGACGCTGCTCAAAACGGTCAGGAATTGTTCTTCGGTAATGTTGCTACCAACATCACTGCAAACCATTTCGAAATGCCTCCTGCAATGATCTCTTTCGATGCTCGCTTCACCGCGAACAACGGAAACGTCTCTGCAACGGCTGATCAGCATACTGTAAAGATCGCTTCGACAGACTATCCTGTGTCACTCAGCTTTGCTGATGTCAACGGTTCAGTTGAAGTCCGTGATCTTACTGGTAACGTGATCGGCTCTGTTGTCGGTAACGGTACAGTGGTCATTCGTGATGCAAGCGTAAAGCAGGTCGTTATTGCCCTCAAGGGTGCGAGCGATGTTGTTAATGGCTTTGCTCTCGAGTCAAGCTATCCGAACCCAACAAGTACATTGTCAAACTTCACCTTTGCTGTTCCGTCTGAGACGAACGTAAAGATCACGTTGACAAATGCACTCGGTCAGGAAGTATCGACTTTGGTTAATGGTGTAATGAGCGCAGGACTTCATGAAGTTAAGATTGACGGTTCGAAACTCAGCGAAGGTACATACTTCTATACCATCCATGCTGGTAACTTCGTCAAGACAGAAAAATTGACGATCGTTCACTAATCAGCGTTCGAGGGCATCTACCTCGACCGACTTAGTGTAATCTTTTTCAGAGGCGGAAGTTAGTATCTATACTAACTTCCGCTTTTGAGTATTTAACAGGAGTAATTTGAATGAAACGTCTCGCTCTCATATTCGCTATTATCACGCTTACCGCTTTCGAAGCGCAAGCTCAAGAGTTTAGTCTCCATCTCTATTATTTTATTAATGGCAGTGGCACCGCCTATCGTACGGTCGTCTTTGGCTATGATACCGCCGCTACCGATGGCTTCGATGGTGCGAAATGGTTTAATTCTGAATTCCCGGGTGGCGAGCAAGAATATCCAACTGACAATTTTAACGATAATGATTGTCGTATGGGCGGACAGGCCATCAGCCGTCCCGAATTTGGTTCAGGCGGACCGATCGATATTCGCAACAAACCTGCGCTCGATAGTTTTGAATTAAAATTTGAGATCGATATTCTTGCCAGAGGTACGGCCTCGGCACGATTAGAGTGGAATAAAGCGCTCATCCCATCGATCATTAAACATATTTTTTTAAGTTCTGGTATTTTTCCGAGCAGGGTTCGCTTGGATATGAAAACGCAATCACAGTTTGATATTCCTGTGAAAGATAGTGCGACCCTATATGATAAAATGGTATTGCGTGTACTCTATAATCAAGAAGACCTCGGTGTCAGCAATGCTGAAATTTCTTCTGAGCATACGCTCATCTATCCGACGATCCACCACACCGGCGAGCGCGAATATTTATGGCTCGAAGCTGCGCATCAAGTGCAGACCGTCATTACTGATATGATGGGGAGACAAGTATATAGTCTCACGCTACACGGAAATCCCGGAGTCAATGAACTGCCGCTATCTCAAACACCGCTCCCGAGTGGAATGTATGTTGCAGAAGTACGAGATATTTCCAGTGGTACAATTCTTTCAAGACAAAAGCTCTTGGTAAAATAATGGCGAAAGATGTTGCACAAGAGCATGACTTGTTTTCTGCTCCTGCACAAATCACGAAGGAGGTTGTGCCCGATGTTCAAAGCGTCACACAGCTCTCCAAAAAAATACGTGATCTGCTCGAACTTCGTTTTGCCGATGTGACGGTCGAAGGAGAGATCTCGAATTTTTTGCATCATCGGAGTGGTCATCGGTATTGGACACTAAAGGACGAGACGGCGCAAATTTCCTGCGTGTTCTGGAAAACGCGTTCGCTTTCGTTTGATATTGATAGCGGCCAGAAAGTAGTCTGTCGTGGCCGGCTCTCGCTCTATGCACCGCGCGGAAATTATCAGCTTGATGTGTTTCAAGTTCGCCCCGTCGGCATTGGCGCATTACAATTAGCGTTTGAAAAATTATTTAAGAAGCTCGAAGCAGAAGGTCTTTTTGACGAGAGTAGAAAACGCACCATCCCAAAGTTTCCCAAACGCATCGGCATCGTCACCAGTGCAACCGGCGCCGCGATACATGACATCTTAACGGTGCTTCGCCGTCGTTATCCTCTCGCGGAAGTGTTGATACGCCCGGCATCTGTGCAAGGTGTGGGGAGTGAGTTGCAGGTCGCGCAAGGCATTCGAGATTTTAATATTCTACCGACCGAGTCGCGCCCTGATGTGTTGATCGTTGGGCGTGGCGGTGGTTCACTTGAAGACCTCTGGACGTTTAATGAAGAAGCGGTTGCTCGGGCGATCTACGCTTCGGCAATCCCGATCGTCAGTGCGGTTGGTCATGAAGTCGACGTCACCATAGCCGATTTTGTCGCTGATCTTCGTGCTCCGACACCGACTGCCGCCGCAGAGCTGATCACTCCTGATAAACGAGAACTCCTTGATAGTTTACGTAGCGCTTCATCGGCATTGGAATATAGAATGAACACTCGTGTGACAGATCTTCGGGCTGAATTAAATGGCCATAGTAGTGGCTACGGCTTGAAGTATGTTTTAAAGCAAGCAATGGAGTCGCGCGGCGACATGATCGTGCGATATTCCCAACACATCGAACAGACCGTTGAGTATCATCTCGAACGATCGAAACTCACACTCGATAAATTTTCTTCCACGCTTCGTGTCCTCGACCCCAACAGTATATTGTCGCGTGGGTATGCCATTGTTCAGAACCAAGAGGGCACCGTGATAACCGGCGAAAAAGATTTCCCCGTTTCCTCAGAGGCAACACTTCGACTGCACAACGGGAAGATTCTAATCCGACGCATCCAATAAATTGTATTATTACCTGTAACAGAGTCGCTCATATAGAACCGCTTTTTGAGCACCTCTGTTATGAATTACGATATGGCAAAAAAGACATCGACCGAAGATTTTTCAGGTTTCGAGACGGAGCTGCAACGCTTGGGTTCGATCGTGGAGCGCCTCGAAGAGGGCAACACTTCGCTTGACGAAATGCTCAAACTCTATGAAGAGGGCACGGTCTTGACAACCAAGCTTTCGGAAATGCTGAAACAGGCAGAGTTAAAGGTTCGTACCCTTTCTAAAGTACACGAAGAATTAGCCACATTCGAGACCACCAGTTTCGAAGAGGAACATTAGGAGCAAGTGCAAATGGACGAGCAGACATTCGATCAATACCCATTACTAAAAGATATTTCTATTCCCGCTGATCTTCGCAAACTTCCTGAGAGCGATCTCAAAGAAGTCTGTGCTGATGTGCGTGAATATTTGATCGACACGATCTCGAAGGTCGGCGGTCATTTTGGTGCAGGTCTTGGCGTGGTCGAGCTGACGGTTGCACTGCATTATGTTTTTGATACCCCAAAAGATAAATTAATATGGGATGTCGGTCATCAAACCTATCCCCATAAAATTCTGACGGGTCGGAAAGAGCGCCTCCACACGATTCGAAAAAAAGACGGGCTTGCGCCATTCTTGCGAATGGACGAAAGTGAGTATGATGTCTTCGGAGCTGGGCACGCTTCGACCTCGATCAGTGCCGCGCTCGGTGTTGCTGCTGCTCGCGATTTTTCGGGTGAAGACTATAAAGTGATCTCGATCATCGGCGATGGCTCGATGACCGGAGGTATGGCATACGAGGCATTGAATAATTGTGGTGTGTTGGGGAAAGACATTATCGTTATCCTAAATGATAACCGAATGTCGATCGCACCGAATGTGTGGTCGGTTCATAATTATTTTAACGATGTCATCACGAATCCAGCTCTGCGAAAAATAAAAGATAAGATCTGGGATCGCTCGGGCGATAGAATCCGAGTTGCCGGAAGTAAGATCGTTGATGGTTTGAAAGCAACGTTCACTCCAGGTATGCTTTTTGAAGCACTTGGCTTTAAATATTTTGGACCTGTTAATGGTCACAATATTATTAAGTTGGTCGAGATGCTTCGTTTTGTGAAAGACGTAAAGGGTCCGATCCTACTTCACGTGTTCTCAGAAAAAGGTAAAGGCTATGCACCTGCCGAGTCACACGTTCAGCGTTATCATGCTGCCGGTGGTGCTTTTGATAAGGTGACAGGAGTTGCCGTCGCAAAACCAGTGACCACGCCAACACCGCCCGACTATACAAAAGTCTTTGGCAATGCGATGGTCGAGATCTGCAAAGTAAACCCAAAAGTTGTCGGTATTACAGCCGCGATGCCCGATGGGACGGGGCTTAATTTATTGCAGAAGGAAATGCCGGATAGGTTTTTCGATGTCGGTATTGCCGAACAACATGCCGTAACCTTCGCCGCCGGTATGGCGACACAAGGATATACGCCCGTGTGTGCAATATACTCGACGTTCTTACAACGAGCGTTCGATCAGATCATCCATGATGTTGCTATTCAAAACTTAAATGTGATCTTTGCAATGGATCGCGGTGGGCTTGTTGGTGCCGATGGGCATACTCATCACGGGATGTTTGATATCTCGTATATGCGAATGATCCCGAATATGGTGCTGATGGCTCCGAAAGATGAGCAAGAACTTCGCGATATGCTCTATACCGCAACCGAGTATAAGCAAGGACCGATCGCGATGCGTTACCCAAGAGGTGCCGGTATCGGAGTGCCGCTGGCGGCGTCAGGTTTTAATAAGCTCCCGATAGGACAGGGCGAGATACTTCGCGACGGCAAAGATGTTGCTATCGTCGGTGTGGGACCATTGCTCTATGATGCCCTAAAAATAGCTGAAGACCTCGAGCATCAGGGAATTTCGGTAGCCGTGGTGAATGCACGTTTCATCAAGCCGCTCGATGAGGCTCTTTTAGAGGGTTTGGCTCATCGGTTCGCATCGATCGTCACCTTAGAGGAGAACGTCGTTCAGGGGGGCTTCGGAAGCGCTGTAGCAGAGTTTTATGCAAGCAAGGGTTTGTCGCCACGATTAAAAATGATCGGTCTTGGCGATCATTTCATCGAGCACGGCGCACCGGCTGAATTACTTGCTGACGAGGGCCTGACCAAAGACGGCATCAAAAAAACGATCCTGAGCTTTTTAGCCGATGCTGAGAATAAGAATAAAACGGCGATTAAAGAGCATTGAGGCGTTTATAAAAAATAGTACAAAATAAATGTACCAAATTTTGTAACTTTAGGATTCTGGAGCGTTTTAAAGAGAGAGGAAGCATACGTTTCTCTACCGAAGCGCCCCTTATCCTCCGTCGAGATAATTCTCCTCCCTTTTTTTGTCATTTTTTTGCCGTCCCTTAGAACTTATTGCTCTCGAATGTGTATATATTATTGTGAGAGAACTCTAATGTTTTTTTGTTGTCTATATTGCAAGACAAGCCACTTAATTTTATTTGTAGATTGATCGATCAAGTATGAAAAAAATAGCTATTATTACATTCCTGAGCATCTTGGCTTTCTCATCGATGAGTCTTGCTCAAGGATATGCCCCAACCACCGAAAATGACAAGTACGACGACGGAGCAATGGAGCGCTCGCGTAATGACTACTGGAATACCATTCGCACCTCTGGTGACGAAAAAGATCTTGTAAAGATAGAAAAGAATGCATACAACGTGATGCGCTCGATGCAAAACCATTCAATGTTCAGTCCGTTAGCATCTGCGGCATGGATACCGATCGCCGGAAGCCAAGGCGGGCATAATAGCGGCCGCATTCGTGGGGTTGCCGCCGACCCAAATAATCCGAATGTTGTCTATATCGCCGCCGCATCTGGTGGTGTTTGGAAAACCAATGATATTACCGCAAAGCCTATCCAGTGGATCAATCTGTCCGATAGATTGGCGACACTTCTCTGTAGCGCTATTGCGATCGACCCACAACATCCGAACGTGGTGTTTGTCGGCACCGGTGAAACAGAAGGCGACGGCTATAAAACAACACCTGGTATGGGACTCTTCCGCAGTGATGATGGTGGTTTGAATTGGACCAATGTTGCAAACAATTCTATTGCCGGAAATTATTGCTCCGAAATTTTGATCGACTCGAACAATTCACAGAATGTGTTTGTCGCAACAGGCTCGACGCAAGGCATTATCAAATCCACTGACGGCGGGTTGTCTTGGAAAAAAGTCTCGGTCGGCGGAAGTACTCCGCTCTCGATCACTTATAATTCTAAAGAACCGGCGAAACTCTATGTTTCAGGGTACGGAAGTATCTATCGTTCGATCGATACCGGGAACACCTGGGTGCGTTGCACGACAGGGCTTCCGACATCGAGTGTTGGTCGTATCACCGTTGCCTCAGCACCATCAGCACCGAATCTTATCTATGCTTCGATAGGCAATGCTTCTACCAGAAGTACAATGGGGATATGGCTTTCGACCGACTATGGTGTGACCTGGAGAGGAATGGCCAATAATAATAATACAAACTTTATCGGCAACCAACAAGAGTGGTGCAATGCACTAACGGTCCGACCGACCAATCCGCGCCAGATCATTGTTGGTGGACTTGATATTTATTCATCAGCCGATTCGGGCAAATCATTCTCGAAGCTTTCCAGATGGAATCCACCACTCGGAAGTTACCCAGGAGATTATGCCCACGCTGATATCCATCATGTTGCCTTCGTTGGCAACACATTGTATGCCTGTACCGATGGTGGGCTTGCACAAACAACCGCGCCATTCACCTCATGGAACACGGAGATCAATACGGGTTTGGCGACATTACAATTTGTTGGTGTTGATGCCGATAAAGCATTTACCTATGTTATTGGCGGTTGTCAGGATAATAGCACTAACCGAGCATTGATAAACGATAAAGAATTTACTGCTACTCGAGGTGGTGATGGCGGCAGAGGATGGATTTCTCCGGACGATGGAAGTATTTGTTACACGACCTACGTCTATACAACGTTCTTCAAATCTCTCGATTCAGGAAAGACGTATAGCGGTCCCGACCCAAGAACTGGATACATTACGCAAAATGGTAGCCCTGGATTGTGGACAGACCCTGACACACAGCAAGGCGGCGAAGGCGCGCCATTTTATCCTGCTTACGATGTTTCATCCGATGGGACGATCATTGCCTATGGCGGCAATTCTCATGTATGGATAAGTGTCAATGGTGGCGTTGATGGTTTCAGCGATCATAAGAGCGACAAGACCATTGGCAGAAGCGGAGTGATCCATCTTTCTCAGCAGACTTCTGATTATATGTGGGCTGGCTCTGGCTCAAATGTATGGCGTAGTAGTGACCAAGGAGTATCATGGACCAATAAAGCTGTTGTAGGTACGGTGGCTGGTATTACTTCAAACCCAGCAAATAAAGCCGAGGTCTATGTTGTGACTCAGGGCATCGGAACTACCAATAAGCATTTTTATAAAAGCGTTGATGGTGGTGCAACCTTTACAACACCGGCAACAAACTTCCCCGATATCGGTTGTTGGTCTGTTGCTTATCAACCAGGCAGTGGCAAGCTCTTTGTCGGTACTGATCGTGGAATGCTCTACTCCGAAGACGGTGGTGTCACTTGGAATCCATTGATGAATGGCTTTCCGTTGGCACAGGTACTGACACTCAAGATCAAAGGTCTCAATGATAATATTCTCCTTGCCGGTACTTATGGAAGAGGAATGTTCTATCTTGATCTCACCACATTGGGTGTGACGAAAGCTGGCGATGCGGCTTCTTCGCTTCAACTAAGCCCCGTTCAGCCAAACCCGATCACCACATCGGGTGCAACACTTCGTTTTACATTGCCGACCGCTGGTCTGAGCCAGATCACACTTTATGATATGCTCGGCAGGGAAGTGCGAACCCTCGATAAGAATTTTTATGATGTCGGTACGCATAGTGTTTCATTCTCGACATCGGGCCTAACAAAAGGCACGTATGTTGTTGGGTTGATCAGTAACGGCAAAGCCGTTTCGCAGAAGGTGATTATCGAGTGATCACTTTTTTAAGGTTCGATTAATTTGAAAAAGACACTTGTTGCCCCTCGGCAAGAAGTGTCTTTTTTGTTTGTAATGACTGATTGAATTATGAAAAAAATCACGGGTACAATTATTGTTTGCTCTTTCGCACTGATGATGCTCTTCGGTGGGAATGTAATAGCGCGTCGGAGTTATGTTTATCTCAGTTCTTCAAATGCACCTCAAAGCATCGAGAATTTTCCGAACTACCCCATCCGTCCGTTTAATGTTCTGAAATATCACGTTACACTTGATTGGCGCAAGACATTCGCAACACAGTCACAGAAATTTTCCGGAAAGAACGACATCACCTTGCAACTCGACTCATCGGTATCTTCGGTGATGCTCGATGCAGGCTTAATGATCATTGACTCGGTCTCGATAGATGCAACAAGAATATCACCAACACCACAGCCCGATAAAGATGAACATTTGATGGTCTTGCTCCCGAGTCAACTCCGACAAAAAGGAATGACGATGACGATCAGTATTTCCTATCATCGCGACACCTTAACAAACCGAGGGATCTACTTTTTCCCGAAAGGAACATACGTCGGTCAAGGCCCCAAGAATGATGCTGTCTATACCGCCGAAGATGTTGCTTATACCATGAGCGAACCATTAGATGCTCACTATTGGATGCCGTGTATGGATCTGCCGTATGACAAAGCAGACGAAGAAATTTCGATCATCGCACCGAACGGGATCACCACTGCTTCGAACGGAGCGTTAGTTTCGAAACAAGCCTTCGATGCGAACTCAATGATCTGGAATTGGAAAGGCGACCGCCCGATAGCTACGTATCTGATGGTTGCTGATGCAAGTAATTTTATTTCCTGGAGCGAAACACACAAGACTTTTAACGATCCGAACGATACACTGAGTCTTGTCTATTACGCTTGGCCTGTTGATTATGAAGACACCGTAAAAGATGGCAGCGAATATAATGCGCAGTATGCTTTTCGTAACACCACCAATACAATGTCAGCATACGAAGCACGCTTCGGACATTTTCCGTTCGCAAAATATGGGCAAGTCCCGGTGCAACGATTCGATTTTGGCGGTATGGAGCATCAGTCTCTCACCACGATAAACCGCTCATGGCTTCGAGGCGACGAGCAAGGAATGGCGCACGAAATGGCGCATCAATGGTTTGGTGATAAAGTAACGTGCCGGACGTGGAAAGACTTGTGGCTCAACGAAGGCTTCGCAACTTTTTGTGAAGCGATCTGGGGTGAGTCATGGGGGAGTTATGATTGGTATATGAATATCATTCGATCAAAAGCTGATGGATATTTTACGAGTCCGCCGAACGATATTCCAATTTACGATCCGCCATTCAATAATCCGTTCAACTATGCCACGACATACGCAAAGCCGGGCTGTGTGATACATATGCTTCGACGCATTATTAATAACGATACGCTTTTCTTTAATTCGCTTCGTGATTATACCAATGCGTTTGCATATTCAACAGCAACCACCGACGACTTTCAGGAGTATATGAGTGTACGGCTCGGGCATAACATCAAAGAGTTTATCGATCAATGGATCTATGGCACGATGCACCCGATCTATCAGATACACTGGGGGCAGTCGGCTTCAAAGATCTTGCATGTAAAGATCACGCAACAGCAGACGAGCCAAGATCATTTTACAATGCCTGTCAAGCTCTTTACCTATCACAACGCGATCAAGGACACGATCACCTTGCAGAACGATCAGCGTGTGCAAGAGTTCTTTCAGCCGTTATCATATATTGTTGACTCGCTCGGATTTGATGATGATGCGATCGTGCTGAGCCGCGATACCATTACGTTTGATCCGTCGCTTGGTGTACGGAAGTATGCCGATGCTTCGAACCCAACACTGCAGATACAAAATGACATAGACCAACATCAATTGTTATGCAGTGTTTCGCAACCTACTGAGACTGGTGATGTGATCGAACTCTATAACTCCATTGGTGTCTTGTTACAGCGCGTAACACCCGAGCTTGGCAGTTCGGTTGTGACGATGAGTTCGTTGTCATTGCCGACAGGTATGTATATCGTGAGCTACCGGACTCGCGGAACCGTAAGCACCGCGAAAATACAAATTCTCCGTTAGTGCTCGATCGTTATTTGCTGCGATGTGACAGCATCAGCGCTCTTCATTCGCAAGTAATATATGCCTGATGGCAATGAAGCTGTTGGTATTGTTACCGACGGTGTTGTTTTGTCGTCCACAGTAATTTCTCTTATCGTCACTCCCAACACATTTACTATTTGCAGCGATGCGTTGCTTCGACCTGCGAGGTCATAGTCAATTGTGATTACATTGTTCGCAGGGTTTGGTCGGATACTATTGAACTTCGGAATCTTGCCCGTCAACATATACTCTGTGATCGTGCTGTCACCACATTGTGGTAATAATTGAAAAATCGTAGTGGGCGTCGTACAAAGCGCCAATGGTGGGCCTCCATTCGTTGCCAACCCGTCCAATTTTACAGGGCAGGATTGTGTGTTTGTAAGAGTAACCAAAAATCGCAAGAAAATTATCGGCTTCGTAAAATCTGAGCTGTTCGTGATCGTATCATTCAGATCGATACTACACTTCAGCATTCCTTCAACTGTTGAGGTCACAGAAATGGCTTTGTAATTTTGGCTCAATGTCAGGAAGCTCTGATACGCCGTATTCTTGACCGGTGTGAGCAGATCTCCGTTGTATGATAAATAAAATTCTAGATGTCTAATGTTAATACTATCGGTCGGCGGGAAGATCCCCACTGGAATAGTAACAGTATCACCGGCTTTTTTTCGTGCCGGCTCCCCAATTTTTAGTTCGGGTGTCCGCGAGTGAAATGCGGTGATCGTGAGGATAGTATCAAATGTCCGTCCAGCTTCAGAAAATTTTATTCTAATCCGTAGAATACGTTTTTCGTCCTCAGAACTTTGATATTGAATGCGAATACTATCCTCGCCTTTTCTTAAAATAGTATTTGGTGAATCAATGATCGAAAATTCTCCCGTTGTATCAAACAAGATAATACTATCAATGACCAGTGGCGAGCAATTTAAATTTCTCAGTGGGAAGGTCACCACTCCTGGTTGGCAGAAGTGCGTCCGGATATCTATCGAGTCGAAGTCAAGCCCCAGCACCGGGCCTTTTGCAATGCCAAGTAATGTGCCATCGCCTCCGTCAGTAGTTTTCCAAACGCCACCGAGATCATCAAAAGCATAGACGACTTCGCCACTGCACCCTGTGACAACAAACCGAGTATCACGCTCATTCGATGGACCGCCGACAGATTTCCAAGTCACGCCAAGATCGGTCGAGCGGAAGAGCCCAACATCTCGTTGGTTAAACGTTTTTTCTGTTTGAATATAAATAACAGAATCTACTCCGGCGATATGTCCTGTATAATTTGCAGGTCTTGCATTCGGCAGAGAGACGGGTTGCCAAGACACACCGGTATTGTTGGTGCGATAGAGCCGCCCGTTACGATTAAAAGCATCGCCCTCGGGCAAAATAAAAAAAATATTTTTTCCTTTCACGGCATAAACAGACCACGCTTCACTTGTCGGTGCCCCCTGAAGCCAACTTCTACCACCATCATGTGTTAACCAACAATTAGCGCCACCATTAGAAGGACCCATGGTTACTATTCCATTCATATCATCACTGAAGTCGATACCATTGCTCCAATTTCTTCTTCCGCCTGAAAAGATATTGTTGAATGTTAAGCCATCATCAAATGAAACGCCTGCTCTCAGGTCGCTCGAATTCCATGATGTTTCAATAACGGCAGAAGATGTTACATACACGCAAGTTCCGTTTTCAAGCTGACCGGGATTGATGTCAAGCCATGAAATACCTGCATCAGTTGTTTTCCAGAGGTAGGAGTTATCGGTAGAACTGATCGAAGCATATCCGATCATCGAGTCTTTCATAAAGATGCTGCTGACTCGGCCTTGCGTTACAGGGGGAGTAATACACTCTAGCCAAGAATTGCCGCCATTTGTTGTTCGATAAATTTTTGGGAAAGCAGGAGTATTTGAAAAGATCCCCTCACCAATAAATCCATAGTTCTCATCAAAAAAAAAGGCACACCCGATGGGATTACTTGACGTTGCGGGACCCGTTTCTTTCCATGTGCTGAAAGCGACACTAACCGAGCCAAAAAAAACACAGAGGAATATGACGACCGCGCGTATTGACATTGAAATGGTGCTTCAATGTTCAATAACGATATTCAGGTGATGAACAGTGCCGTAATTTGTTTTGAGTGACAGGATATATATACCCGCCGGAATTCCTTCGATAGAAAATTGGTGTTCGGAATATCCTAAAGATGTTTGTAAGAGTTGATGCGCTACAGTTTGCCCACTACTACTGACCAGATCAGCCACCACTTCTGCAGCCGAAGGCATCTGTGATGAAATAGTCACTACGTCATGGGCCGGGTTAGGTCTGACAG
>JBBRNY010000046.1:0-19585 GCA_038229915.1 Kapaibacterium sp. (SeqCode)
AACGATCTCGATATGTTGCGGCGAAGCTGTTGCAACGGCTACGACCGGTGGCTCCGGCTTAGGTTTCGGCGGTGGTGGGGGTGGGGGGGTCGGTGGTGGAGGGGGCGGGGGTGGTTCAGGTTTATAGATACCGTAACGAATAGCAACGCCACCTTCAATAGAAGCGATCTTCCATTGGTAATCGGTCTTCACCTGATTAAACGGGAAGTAATAACTGACTTCCGGCGCGGCGGTTAAATTCTGCCCCAAAGGAAACGGATATCCAAGTGCACCTCTTGCTCCTAAGGTACTTTTTATATCGGCGATCACACCTTCGCCAACGACTTTAAAATCGGTATGGGTTTCTGGATAAGTAACACCACTCGGCGAAAGTATTTGCTCGGTCTGACGAAAATTAGAAGAAGAAGACAATGGTATTGCATACGTAAGCCCTGCCCCGAGATAGATCGGGAAGGATTTGAATGGCGTAAAACGAATTCCTAAAGCTGTGGCAAGCTCAGGCAACTGTGCCGTATAGTTATGCTCACGTTGAAGGGTAACATACTGCCCAGAGTTGGGGTCGAGTATCGGAAGGTTACCAGTTCTTGCGACACCAAAATCTCCGCCGCGTTCGCTGTAACCTACCGAAAGCGTAAGGTCAAACATTTTAACTAACGGCAATTCACCGAGGGCCCCAATATTATATCCTTTCCCGGTCCCATTCCCAAAAACACCGCACCCATCTTCGCAACAAAATACGTGCGCATGGGTCGTGTGGAAATTCTCGGCAAAATTTCCGTACATTCCAATTCTGAATAGTAACCGATCATCTTTTGCAGCTTGAGCACGAAGCCGATCAAGCCCTTGACCTTGAGCCAAACTCATAGATGAAAGCGAACAGACTAACAGCAATGCTGTTAGCATGATCGTTGATACTATATTTTTGCGCACACAACCAACAGCTCTCACGCTCACACTTCCCTCTTATCTTCTTAATACAACTTTTTGTGTAGATCTATAACGTCCCGCTTCGAAGGTAATAACATACGCACCGTCTGAAAGCGGCGAAAGATCGAGATCGAGATGATACTTACCACTCTTGAGAATATTGCTTCCATCGAGTACGGTCATCGCACGACTTCCGGTCGAAGTATAGATCATCAGTTTGGGCGCGAGATCGCCCACGAACTCAAAATCGGTTTCGATCCGTCCGGTTGTTGGGTTTGGTCTGAGAATCGTAAATGCATTCTGCCCACCCTTAAACTCAAGATAGGTAATATTACAACGTGGTCCTACTTTGATAGCGCTTGTATCACCTGTCGGAATCGGTTTGATGAAGAAGATCGAATCGCTGGTGAATACCCCGGGGGTGAGATACATCGGCGAGACAACCGAATCAGGCACCGTAAGAATAAAACGCAATCTTGTGATCTCACCTTTTTTGATGCTATCACAGCCCAACATCTCAACCGACAGACCTAATGAATTTGTCTTGACAACCGGCGTAACATACGATGAACTTGATGACAAATATTCAAGCGCACGGCGATTATAACTCAACGAGTATCTGACATCGATCGGGGTCTGTGGCATATCACGATCCATCATGATCGGCACTTCGACGGTATCGGCTATGGTACCACGAATAGTATCAACGATGCCAATATTTGGGTCAAGTACCATCGTAAACGGATATGGCGGCGCCCAACCGTAACTTAAGATATGAGTCGTATCAGCGATCGGGCATGGGAAATTTGAATAGCCAAGAACGGTTGTATCGATCCAACCTTCGGCACGAGGGCAGAACCTGATCGTAAAGACGATCGAGTCGCCCGGCTGCAATTGCAATGGATATGGTTTATCAGACCCGACAATACTATGGTAACGTGGCAACGTTCCTAAGGAATCAAATCTGATCGGTACAAGCCCCGGATTACGAACGACGAGCGTGAGATCTTTACAATCTTTGATCTTTACAGTGTCGAAATCTACCAGTTTTTGTATCTGTATTTGTGGGTCATCAATGATGACGAATGCGTGATCGAGCCCGGTGATGATCTTAAAGAATACCAGTGAGTCACTATCAAAATCGACTTGATCGAGCGTGATAGCAAAACGAGCAGTATCACCTTTGGGAATAAAACGGACGTAAGCGACCTCTCCTGCTTTGACATTACGTGCATCTTTTAAGATAGATCGTGCGCCGTCGCCGGTATCGCTGACACTGGCAAGATTGGTATATGGCGAAAGAATGTCAAGAAGTGTAAGCTTGCTCGTGTCATAGCCGATCCTAAAAAGCATATCGATAATATTCTGCGGAATATCACGAGTGATCATGATCGGGATAACCAATGTATCACAGGTGGTGATATGCAATGTATCCTGACCGATCTTTGAGGTATCAAACGCCACCTGCATACCATACGCCGGTGCGAACCCCTCGCCGCTTACGAAGATGGTTGTGTCATATCCATGACAAGGGAAACTGGTCTCGAGATACAGACGCGCTTCATATTTTTTCGGAGCACGAGGACGAAAATTAATATTGAGGCAAAGCGTGTCGCCACGTTTTACCGTCCAGGGCAATAATTTGTTTGCACACTCATCAACGGTAAATACTCGTTGGTCGGGCACAAAATATGCATTGGTAAATACGACACTATCACCACTCGGATTGGTAAATGCGTCGGGTACTCGAACACGTATTCTGATCGGTTGTGCACTGGTGTCAACTCTGGTTGCGGGGAATTGACCGACGGTGCGATTCGGAGTAAAATTTAACTCTCTCCGTCCCGAAAGGCCTACAGCAAATGTTTGCTTCCATGCTGGGGTCGAAGCTTTGATATGAATCGTCGCATTCATAATAAGATTCGATGGGATCGAGGGCACATTCGGACAGAAACGGATCACGAGTGTATCGGTACCGAGCGGCTTGATAACATACGGAGTTGTGGAGTCGGCAGTCTGTCGCGAGAACCACTGGAATACGGTAGAATTCGGATTAGGTAATCCTGCGGCATCGATCCAAATGGAGTCGATACTCATCGGAATAAAATTACTGTAATTCGGCAATGGTATTTCGCGCTCGATGCACTCGCAGGGTCGGCGCAGGCCATAGTTAATATAGGTTACCGGTACATCAAGTTTGATGATCCTGCCGACACCCGTCAGCAAACCACTAACCGACTTACCGCACGGAGTATCGAGCGTTGCAACGACATTACCGTTATAGGCAACTTGCGCTGTCGGCTTAAATTGAATATAAGCGATGATCGAATCACGCGGCTTAAGCCATATCGGCAATGCGGGTGTTGTTGAAAGCAGCGTATATCCTGCCGGAACAACAATCGAAGTCACATGAACAGGAATACCGGAAATATTTTCAACAGCAATACTATCATCTTTCTGCCACCCAACTTCAACAGGTCCGTAAGTGGTCAGTGAAGTAACAGCAAGTTTTGGCGTCGTGCTCGTGCCTTGCAATAATATTTCATATTTCGTACCACCGGCAATATTCACCGAAACATACGATCTATCAGCTCGATCATTCACAAGATCGTTCGGGCAATAGCGTACACGATAGACAAAACTTTGTCCTGGTGCAAGGTTGCCGACAGGGGCACGATTGAGTAATGTAAACTTACCACTCGGGTCATTGAGGAGATCGCCGGTAATATTGATGTTCGCCGCTGTGAGATTTTTTACCGTGATACTATCAGTACGACATTGACAACCGGTGACATTTTGGATATTCAAGTATGCAGGGCTAAACTCTAATTGATCGAACACTCCAGTACCACTAACTGGGATACAGATCGTCCCGAAACATTGTTTATCAAAGACGCAGAGCGTATCATAATACGTGATAGCTTGGCGAGGTCTAAATTGTAGCGTTACGGCTGCCGTTTGGTTTGGGGCAAGACCAAACGAAGCACCTGCGGCGATCGTAAAAACATCACCAACTTTTAAATAGGACGACATTGAGCGCCCATCTTTTCCGATATTCGTAACGGTCGGGCTCTGTTGTGCAGTTTTTCCGATCGTGACATTGCCGAAGCCGACCACTGCCGAATTAAATTTCACATCAACGGAAATTCCTGTTCCGGTAAAGTCGATCGTTCGCACGATCGTACAGCCTCGATAATGACAAATGACTTGCATTTGTCCTGTAAATGCACCTGGTGATGGCGGTCGGAAACGGATAAACTCCGCTTGATATGCCGTTTTCGGTTTGAGTAAGATCGGGAATGAGAATCTCTTACCAAAGAATGCAGGGTTGGTAAAGATCATCGTATCAATATAGATATTCTGACCGACGAGGCTCCGGAATTGATAGTCTTGCACATTGCTGATCTGCCCAGGGCATACTGCTTCGAACGCCATTGATTTTATTTGCGATTTTGCACTCGGATACATCAATACAAATACATCCTGCGATCTTCCTTGTACCGGAATATATCCGCTGCCAGGGCACTTGTCATCACTGATAATATGGAGTGTATCAAATTCTGTTCGAGTCGTATCTCCTTGTATCATCTTCACGATCACCTTCCAGCAAGCACCCGGCGGCAGGACAAACGGCGGATTTTGAAAGCCACCGGAAGGACGCCAACTAAATTTTGGATTTTTTAATTGTGCATCGGTAACTGTCACAGGACGAGTACTTTGATTACAGATCGTGAGGGTGTCCTCGCTCGAAGTTACTTCAGTACATCCGACAAAAAGTGTATCGACCTCCATAGTCGTCTTATCGTAATGCAATTCGGTCGAGCGCTTGAGAGTGATGGGTATCTGAAGATATTCTCCGCAACGATTTTGATTGACGACATACAAGTACGTTCCAAGATCCCCGGTCAGATTACTGCTAAAATGCAATGTAAATTTCTGCGGGACATTTTGCTGAAGATTGAACGAGCTTTGGTTAAATGTATAAAATCCGCTGTAGCCATAATACACAAACATATAGATCGAATTTCCGCAGAAGGAAGTATCGAGCAATGTAAAAGTAAAATCAGTATCAGTTTGGCAAATAAGATTGGCATTGATCGAAGTCGGCGAAATGGAGAATGTTACCGGGACACGCCGATCGCTCGGATACATACGGGCACCGCTTCTGAGACGACCGATGTGCCCGTGATTGGTTGCATCACAAAGATCAAGCACATAACTTGAATCGTTACAGCGATAGTACAACTCCAGATTTGGCTCATTGCCTTCGAGTGACTTATCTCGTTTGCATCGAATTTCTTGATCGCCGAGCGCTCGGCTCCAGAGCATCACTTCATCGATCTGTCCGAGAAAAGAGCGGTTTTTTACGGTATCATCATAAAGACTATTCGCACTACCGATCTGCAACGGAAGTTTATTGCTCTCTTGATGGTGGAGTTTAAAAATGGGATAGAGTGCGTTACGTGCTTGCCCAAGTAAGATGCCATCGACATAAATTCTTGCGGTTTGCGTCACACCATCCCAAACAAACCCGAGATGAACCCAACCACGAGTATAGAGATCAGGCACGTTTGCCGTAGCAATAGTATTGTCGGCTTCACCGAGGAAAGAATTGTCGGCACTCAGTTCGAAGGTGATTTTATTGTCTTCTATATAGGCAACCCAAGAATCATTATTATCTTTATTCGGTCCCCAGATGCCACCGACATATACTCGTTTGCCGGCTTGCAGTTTTGGCTTTGCCCAAATTTCAAACGTGATAGCTGTATCAATATTTCTGATCAGATAGGAAGTATCAACATCGGTATATTGCGCCGCCTTGCCCGCGGTTGCGGTGGTCGTGATAGCATTCCAAACACAGGATTGGATAGCATCACACTTCGCAACTTGTGCGTACGATGAACTCGCCGGTAATAAAAGAGCGAGCAATGAGCACAAGAAGAACAGCCTCAACTGATTCAAGAGAAAATGGTTGTATAATGAGATGGTAATAAAATCTCTAACGAAAGTCTTTAACGAATGCAATGAATTGCTTTCGTCACGATCAACTTCGACGTGCGCGCACATACAATATACGAACCCGACGCTACCGCAAGCGAGATCGGGATCTGGTGTACACCGGCTGCGAGTGTCTGCATAAACACTTCGGCCACTCGCTCTCCGGCAAGATTAGTTACTTCAAGCGATACCGTTTCTGTATCGGGAAGTTCGAGCACGATCGTCGTTTGGTCGCGGAAAGGATTCGGATATATTGAAGTGATCGAAAAATCGGTCTTGCTCATTCGTGGCTGTTGCACTGCGTCGTGCTGTGCTTGTATGACACTGATCGGCGTAAGCGTATCATCCTTGAGCACCACTCGTGCGTCCTCGATAGTCATCCCGAACCACTTCATCAGGATATCCATATACACTGAACGAAAATCAACCGAATAGACAAGATCATTTGATTCGTCACGGTTTGTCAGATCAAACTGCGTACCGAAAATTCCGCTATTGACCTGCGTTCCAAAAACGAACTGTACACTTGCGGTACCATGATCTGTTCCAAAACTTCCGTTCTCATCGGGGCGACGCCCGAACTCACTAACAGAGATACCGATGATCTTGTCAGCCATGTTCAGCTTCACCATATCATACATAAACTGTGCAACGGCATCGCTGAATGAATAAAGCAATGATGGATGTGCACCGTTGGTCGAATCGTAGGTTTGTGTAACGTGGGTATCAAAACCTCCGAGAGAAACGACATATACTTTTGTCTTGAGCCCACCAGCGATCAATGCCGCCGTGTTTGCCATCTGTTTTCCAAAGCTGTCATTCTGATATTTTGCTTTCAGAAGTGCTTTGCCACTGGCATAGGCTGTCTTTACACGCTGAGCATACTTATCAGAGCGAGCCGCAATATCAGCAACGAATTGATATTCGTCATAGTATGCTGTGCCGGCCGACTGATCATCAAGCGCATCGTTTGCCGAAATAACACCTTGCTGTTTTGATGGATCGCTGACTTCGATTCCCATTCTACCAACTTTGCTTTCGAGCGCGAGCGAAAAGCCCCCGAACTGAATAGCGAGCGGATCATCAGGCAGATTCGCAGGAAATGTCGGATATTTCTGTGATAGATATCTTCCGACCCAGCCGGTATCAAGTCGGCTTTGTACATTCGAGTCATTAATACCGGAAAGCCAAATATCTGTTGAGCGGAAATGGCTCAGATTGGGATTCGGATATCCAATATTACGAACAACCGCAAGCGAGCCTTGCTGAAGCATACTTGCAATTCCGCCTTTATCACCCCAAGTAAGCGCAGGATGAAGATAGACGTTTGGTATGCCGTTCCAACAATCCTTTTTCGGCACCGCAATATTCGGTCTTATCTCATAGTATTTCGGGTCATCAACCGGCGGAGCCGTATTGAGACCGTCATTACCACCAAAAAGCTGACAGATGATCAAGATGCGATCATCTTCTGCAGCAGTCGGAAGCTGAGCAAGGAATTGCAGTGGCGAGGTGGCGCGTGCTTCGACACCATTCAAAAGAAATGGGGCGGTGGCACTCGAGGCTAATGCAGTTTTTAAAAAAGAACGGCGTTTCATGATCGGCTTCCCTTTCGCTGAACGTAAAGATCAAAAATTAACACAACTGAAAATCAGGCAGACTTGTAAGCGTGGTTAACATATCACGCAAATTTCGTGCTGCTGTTGCAGGGCTGGTCGTAAGGATGGCGTTCCATTCGTACGACTTGCCTCCGCCAACGATACGACTCACGAGATCATCGTGCCGTTGTTTTGATAATCTACGCGGCAACATTAATGCACCAATAGCATCAATTAGTTTATCGGCATCATTATTATTAGGAAATTGTCCGATAAACGTCAGCGCTTGTTGATCCGATAATGCCGTGATCGCCGTCGCGGCGATCGAAGCTCGTACCGGGAATGTATTGGTGGTGATCCAGTCGTGCCAACCCGTCCAGCCACTGACATTCGGCGGATTGAAGACGGTCTGAAGCATCGAAGACATATTGCTCGTTACATTTGCGGCATAGCCCAACTGTCTGCCAAGCCCAATGACAAATTCTGCGGGTGTTTTGATCTGTGCTCCGATATTCGCATTATCAAAGAAGTGTGCACTCTTCAATAACTTCGAGATGACCGGACCGACCGTAAAATCATTGTCCATAAAAATTTGCGCCATCGCGGCGATCACCGTTTCATCGGTGCCACCAGGACTGCTATAGACAAAAAAGCGATAGATCTTTCGGCAAATAAAGGTAGCAACAGCTTGTTTGCGCTGTTCAAAGATCGTATCGATCATTTTGCCGACCTCATTCTTTTTTACAAGAAACTCTGTATTCTCGTCGGCTGGTGTTGCTGAGAACGTCACGCCAAGATATTGTTTCGCCCCAGTGTCGTGGGCGTTGGGGTCGAAGAATGCGTTAAAAAGTCCGTTTTGTGCAGGCTCATCATTATAGCGACTTGCATGCCAACCGGTCAGAATGCGTGCAGCCTCTTTTACATCTCCTTCACTGTACTGACCGAGTCCCATCGTAAAAAGCTCCATCACTTCTCGGGAATAGTTTTCATTCGGATGGACTTTATTATTAACATCACCACCAAGAAAGACAAGCATCGCCGGATCAAGAGTGATGGCAAAGGTCAAATCACGAATGTTACCGAGGGCAAGTGATCGCAATAAATTATTTTGGCGGTAGAGGAGCGGAGCTTGGACATAGTCCACGTTATCTACATTAAATTGTGTCGTGAAATGACCACTCCAAAAGAAGGTCATTTTTTCGATGATCGACAGCGGAGAATTTAATAATACCCCTGCCCACCATTCACGAAGTTGAGTTGCATCGCCACCCCATGTCCCGATCAACTGATTGACCAATACGGCATCAAGTCCGGCGCGGCTCTCGGTGTCGTGGTCGGCAACAGCCGGTTTCATCGGGTTACTGGGAGTGTTCAGAAGTATATCAACTGCTTGTGAAGGTGTCTTGTCAAGCAATGTGATCATGTCCGCCCATTTCGGGGACATCATCGTACGTCGGAGCAAATGCCCGGCACGAATTTCATCCCAAGGTGCAGATACACTTGGCACGTAAGGCTCTAAGCCTGTTGTGAGCGAACGCTCCAGCGGCGTGAAATTATTATCAAAGCGAGATCCGGAAGATCTCCAACTGGTAAGAAAAGTCCTGCGATCCATCGGTTACTCCTTATGTAACTGAATGACACAACTACAAACGACATATACATAACCCAAAAATGCGGCACAAGTTACAGTAGCACTTCTTCGGGGGGAAGTTCGTTCGGGTTCGAGTATGCGAATGCAGCAATAACAACTCATAAAGATACACGAATTACGAATAATTAATTCACACGATGTTCAAAGTTTCTGATTATAGTGATTGTACAGGTGCAGAATTCTGGAAGAAGGTTACGACCGATCTCGATCTTTTGCTGAGCCCGAACGACCATCAAATAACAATACTCGCCAATGCTACTGCATTTCTTGCACAGACGTTACAGGATATAAATTGGTGTGGCTTTTATCTCTTTGATGGCAATAAATTATTTCTCGGACCATTTTGGGGCAAGCCCGCCTGTACAGAGATACACCTCGGTAAGGGAGTCTGCGGAACAGCGGCTATAAGAAAAGAAATTGTCGTTGTCGATAACGTCGAGACATTCCCCGGGCATATTGTCTGCGATGGGGATTCACGATCCGAGATCGTTTTACCTTTACTACATCACAATGCCGAGCTCTTCGGAGTGCTCGACATTGATAGCCCATTGCTATCGAGATTCGACCCATCTGATATCCAAGGCTTAGATGAGGTCAGAGATTTGTTGATGCGCAAAATCCTGGCAAGTAATAATACTCTCTTCCCACAACGATAAACAGAAGCGGAGCGGATCACACTTTCGCGCAATACCACTCCCGGGTTCCGTCTCAGTGAGAAACCTTCCGAACTATACTTTATAGCGCGTCCGCATGAGCACGCCCTTCGAAGGTTACGGCTTCAGCTTCCTGAAGGTAATCATCGGCAAGGCGTTTTAGAAGTTGGAGTTCGTTGAGCGAAAGACCGACAAAGATCGGCTCACTCTCACTTTGAACTCTCGCATCCTGCAATTTGCGACTAAGCGCAAGTAATCTGTCAAGTGTTGCTATCATAATAGGTTGTGCTGAGGGGCTTGATATCACTACCGAAAATGCTCCAATATTCCGATTAATTCGTGCTCCTATAACGGGAGCACGGAACATTGTATTACAAATATGCAACATTTTTTTTCGAAATCCAAATTTTTTGGCGAAAAATCTTCAAAAAAGTGAAAATTGTTGAAAATAGGCTTAACGTGCTCCCGAGTTTTGGAGCACTATTTCGACCGTGGATGCTTCGGTGACCAATGAATCATGCTCCCGTGATTCGACATTTGATATAGACAAAAGATCATACCGCTCAATATTCGTAAACACTTTATTACTATCAGACTTATCTCTTTTATTGAGCGTATATTCGCCCCGACCTTTTTCGGAGCAAAGTATCGCTCGCGTTCTACCTTTTTCATCAAAACGCTCGCTCACGACGCGCGAAATCGTATTTTTTGCTTGAAGGCACTCAGAAAGAGTTTTTCCGTTTTTGTTGATGGTTATGTAAGTACTCTTGAGTGATAGTCGTAACGTTTCGGCAAAATCATCAATGAGTTTGATAAATTCAGGTCTCTCCCAATCATATTCTGTATGACACCAGTTTCCCTCGCGATCAAGCGCCGGGCAATTGACTTGCCGCGTACAAGGAGCATAGACCGTAAACCCTGCTGTCACCGCTTGGTCTCGGAACGAGAGCAAGCGCCGAGATTGTGGTCGCGCTGCCGGTTCGATAATCATCAACTGGCCATCATCTTCGAGAAGTTTTGTAAAAAGACCGTACAGAGCTTGCTCCGCGTCAGAACTAAGCTCGTTAAGTGTATTCATCATAATGATGAGGTCGTATCGCTCTTCCGAACGCCCAAGTTTTGTGTGTTCAAGATTATCTAACTGAACTTCAAGACTACTACTGACGAACTTGCATCGTTTGCTGAGGCGGTTATGAAGATCACGGATGGTCGAAAGATTCTTTGCAACCGAATCAACAGCAGTGATAGACACAGTGATCGGTACTGCTCGTTCGCATTCAAGATATTGTATCAATCCCCAAAGTGCCGCCCCAGTGCCGGAGCCGAGATCGAGAATACGAAGCGGCTTGCCAGCATCAAAAAAACCGGAAAAAGATAATTCTCTCAGTGGAGGAATGATCTTGAGCATATTTGTTGTCGTGTAATAGAGCAAATATGCTTGCCGAAGTTCTGAGTCATTGAGATATGGCTCTTCGATAAAATTCTTGCGATCACGGGTTAAGCCCATACTGATGGTTCGAACATTCGCGGCAAGTTTTTCGTATCGTCTGCGAATTTCTTTGCGCAAGAGCATTTCGCCTCCGAGCGGAAGACCGAGAACCTCTTCGAGGGTTTGTGTGTAGAGTTCTGCCGGCGAAAGTGATCGTCTTGTTATGGACATTAATAATACAGTTACAGAAAATCAAGCACCCAAACGACGCTCTGCCTTCAAACGTGCGCTACGCATTGCTTTGATGGTTGTTGTTGCGGCCATCGTCGTTCCGGTGCTTCAAGTGATAGTACTTCGTTTTATTGATCCGCCGATCTCAGCGATGATGATCTTCCAAAGCATCGGCCACATCTTTAGCGGCGAGCAGGTCTCGTTCTCACACACCAATATCTCTTGGGACAAAATGCCCGACTCGTTCGCGCAAGCGATCATTGCCGGCGAAGACCAAAGTTTTTTTTCGCATAACGGTTTTGATTGGAAAGAGATCGAGAATGCGCAGCGCGAACACGAGCGTCACCCGAAGCGCCCGATGCGCGGAGCAAGCACACTTACTCAGCAAACAGCGAAAAATCTTTTTCTTCCACCCTGGCATTCGTTTCTCAGAAAAGGTGTCGAAGCATATTACACAGTGTTGATAGAATTTTTCTGGAGCAAGCAACGAATTCTTGAGATGTATGCAAACATTGCACAGCTTGGCCCGAATGTTTATGGCATCGAGGCCGGTGCTGAGTATCATTTTCATAAGCACGCATCAGAGCTTTCGAATGCCGAATCGGCGCAACTCGCTTCGGTCCTTCCGAACCCCGAACGCTGGAGCGCCTCACACCCTTCGCCATATATCCAAAGACGCGCCTCCCGCATCTTACGACAAATGAGAGGGTTGCAGACAGACGAAGAGGACGATGGGGAGCCTGACTAATTCCCGGTATTACCAAATAATTCGATGTTAAAACACCTACTTATCCACTACTTATCAATTAAGAAGTCAAAAGTTTCCTCTATTCTTGTCCTATTTTAAGGACGCTTGATTTAGTAAGTTTTGCCCATACTGTTCGTGGAAACTCGTGAAAACAGCATATATCTATCTATCGCGTGTATAACCCCAACGCATTTAACAACTTGCTCACATCTTACATTTTACCGCTAACGTAATCCACAAAGTTATCCACGCCGCTGTTGGTAAATAACAAGATGCTGAAAAAAGCCTATTTTACCGCAGTGTTATGTGTGGAAAATGTCCGAACCTCGCATATAGCAATGTTTTCATAATCATTCGACCCTAAATCGCATATCTCATACGTACTTGAGAATGAGCAGATCTTATGAAGCCCGATCAACAGGATGTTCATGAGTAATATGTTCGCAAAGAGTTGATATGAACCGATGAGCGGAAGCATATTTTAAAATAATATTTTAGAAAAAAAATTTGAATCACACTCTGATGGAATTCTTTCGACGCTCGAATGATTCTTGAGCCATTCATATACTCATCACCCTATCGTGTTACTTCTTGACGGCAACAGTCTTAGCATCGAAGATGTCGAACGCGTTTCAAGACGAGAGATCGTCGATATTGATATTTCCGAAACTGCTCGAAAAAAAGTATTGGCTTCGAGAGCATTGGTCGAGGAATGGGTCGATGGTGGTGAAATAATTTACGGCGTCACGACAGGCTTCGGAGAGTTTGCAAACGTTTCTATCAGCCGCGAGAATATTTCTGCGCTTCAACAAAATCTCTTGCGCTCACACTCAGCCGGTGTTGGCACACCACTGCCTGCTGAGGTTGTTCGCGCAATGCTCCTACTTCGAGCAAATGCACTTGCCAAAGGATATTCCGGTGTTCGGGAAGTTGTGATCGAGCAATTGCTCCGTTTCCTCAAAGCCGATCTGCTTCCAGTCATTCCATCACGAGGCAGTGTTGGTTCTTCAGGTGATCTTGCGCCACTGGCGCACTTAGCTCTCGCTCTGACCGGTGAAGGGACGATCAGTATTCCCGATGGCAATATAAGAAAAGATATTGATGCCGCCGTTGCACTCAAGCAAGCGAACATCTTGCCATTGAAACTCGAAGCAAAAGAAGGACTTGCGTTAATAAACGGCACACAAATGATGTCCGCACTTGGTTCGCTTGCATTAGCAAAAGCAAAACGCATCGCCGAGTTAGCCGATATTTCTGCATCAATGTCGTTCGAAGCACTCCGCGCCACCGACAAAGCTTTTGACGATCGTCTTTCCGATGCAAGACCTCACGTTGGTCAGCGAATGGTCGCAAAAAATATGCTTCGCCTCACTGAAGATAGCGAGATCAGAAATTCGCATCTCGAAAACGACTCGCGTGTTCAAGATGCTTACTCACTGCGGTGCATTCCCCAAGTTCACGGAGCGGTACGTGATACGATCGCATTTGTCGAGCGTGTGGTCACCATCGAGATAAATTCTGCAACGGACAATCCACTTATTATTGCCGATGAATCGGGCAACGCTCATCTCGAAGGTGGAAATTTCCATGGCGAACCCATTGCGCTTGTGCTCGACTATCTGGCCATTGGCCTATCCGAACTTGCGAGCATCAGCGAACGCCGGACCGAGCGCCTCGTCAATGGCTCGCTCTCGCATGGGCTTCCAAGATTCCTCACACCGAACGGTGGGCTGCATTCTGGTTTGATGATCGCCCAATACACTGCCGCGGCACTCGTGAGCGAAAATAAAGTGTTGGCACATCCTGCAAGTGTGGATTCTATCCCAACAAGTGCCAACCAGGAAGATCATAACTCGATGGGTTCTATCGCGGCATTAAAACTTCAACAAGTCGTTGATAATGTCGAGACCGTCATTGCCATCGAAATGCTGGCCGCCGCACAAGGCATCGATTTTCTCGCTCCATTGAAACCGGGCAAGATCAGTGGTGCCGCGCATAAAGCCGTCAGAAGTGTTGTCGAACATCTCAATGAAGATCGCAATACCTCAATTGACATTGCATCGGTGAAACGCTTAGTGGCTGATCCGGCTTTCATAGATCGACTCAATACGTTCTAATAATTCAATGATTCGATTACTGTTCAAACGATATCGGTTACAGATCATCCTCGCCTTTGCTTTGGTGATCGTTGAGAATGTGACCTTTATTGCAGAACCTTATATTTTCGGACAAGCGATCGATGAGCTTCGTGATGCCAATCGCATTGAGAACGAAGTGGACTCCTCGGTGACCAATAGCATTCTACAACAAACCATCGACTCCGTCAGAGATCATTTACTTGATTCACTGGGGCTTCGGGACTCTCTTCTCGAAAGCAAGAGCGACGATGAGACTTCTTCTATCGAAGAGCAACGCGGCTATGTCGGTGGCTTTACGATCATGCCCGCACTCTATCGAACTGATAGGTTTGCAGCAATGCCCCCCCAAAGACCGCTCTCGCCGAGATCACAAACACGTCGAAAGATACGCCGTGATTCACTCCGCCGAGTGCTTGATAGAAATATTCGTAGTCTCGAACGAGCGTATATTGATTCCGCAACCCATAGCGCACTCGACGACTCGACGATACCGCTTGCACTTTCACAAAGTGTTACCCAAACCTTAAGTAAGCGCGAAGCCATTCGTCAAATCGTAAAGAATGGGAAGCAAGCCACACTGAAAAAGCGAACTCCGAGTAGAGACTCACTCAGAAAAGCTTTTAATAAACTTCCGAAAGTACGACCTCAAACTATTGGAAAAAAGAAAAAAGACCCGGTTGCTTTCTCGTTACCTCGAGAGTTAGGACCGTTCATACCGCCACTCATTCCGTGGCTTGTTTTATTTGCGATCAGCTCGATCGTCGGGGCAATACGACGTGTCTATGATACGAAGGTCTATACCAGAATGTTCGCGGCACTTTCGAGTTCGGTTGTTTCACAACAACTTCATAAAGGCGAAGAACTATCGAAGATCGCAGGACGGAGCGCGCTTGCCTGGCAGAATATCGAGTTTTTTCAATACAACCTCCCCGAGTTTATCGAACAGATCATTAATGTTGCCGGTGGTATTAGTGCACTCGCCATTTTTGATTGGCGCCTGGCAATGGTCGGAGGCAGCTTGGTCTTATTTGTTGCGCTCACGAGTAAGGCGTATATGGGGCGCATCGCCAAAGTGCAAGTACAGCTCAATGATCTTCATGAGCAGGAGTATAACACGTTTGCCACAAAAGACCCGAATGTTATTCGTAAATACTACGATGATATTTCAAGACTCGAGATCATCTTTAGTAATACGCAGGCATTCGGTTATAGTATTTTGCGTGTGTTACTGCTGATCATGTTTATGGCGACACTCTATATCTCACTCGATCTCGATCGTTTTACGATCGGCGAATTATATTCGATCGTTGCCTATATTTGGACGTTCGTTGCAGCGTCGGAATATATTCCTTATCTGAGCGAAAAATGGGTGGCGCTTAAAGATGTGACCGCTCGCTTGCAAACCGAAGATTGGGATGATGTCGTGGTCTGAGCTCAGAAATACATCTTCTGATTAAACTCTACTTCTTCAATTTTTCTTTCCACTGAGAAAGCTTTTGCAATGCGAGAAGCGGCGTGAGTGAATCCGGTTCAAGTAATTGTAGCTCGGCAAAGATCTCTTGAAACTCTTGCGGTTGCTCGTCGATCGTCGGCTCTGACACTTCCCTTTTTGCCGGCGGGAATGGAATAGAGCGCTGTATATTCGATTCGGCTATTTTGAGTTCAGTATCTTCAAGCTCACGGACGATCTCCCTTGCACGGGCTATCACTTCCTGCGGTATGCCCGCCATCGCCGCGACTTCTATGCCGTAAGAATGATCGGCAGAACCTGCGGTGATCTTATGCAAAAAATGTATTTTGCCATCGGCTTCGCGAACTTCTACTTTTAAGTTACCGATATGTTCGAAGCGATCGGCGAGGGCATTGAGTTCGTGGTAATGCGTTGCGAATAGCGTCTTGGCGCCAGGCAAACTATCGTGAATATATTCCGAGATCGCCCAAGCAATAGATAGCCCATCAAACGTTGAAGTGCCACGCCCAAGCTCGTCGAATAACAAGAGCGAATCTTTCGTGGCGTTGTTTAAAATATTCGCCGCTTCATTCATCTCGACCAAAAAAGTTGATTCCCCGCGAGATAGATTATCACCAGCCCCAACTCGAGTAAAGATACGATCGAGGATCGGCATTTTACATTTGCTTGCCGGGACGTACGAGCCAATATGTGCTAGCAATGCAATAATACCGGTCTGACGCAAGAACACCGACTTTCCGGCCATATTCGGACCGGTAATAATAAAAAATTCTTTCTCACCACTCTTAAATTTTATCGAGTTCGGAGTAAATCTATCTCCAACTGGTAGCGACGCTTCGACAACGGGATGCCGCCCATTTTCAATGCTAAAATTATTCCCTGTACTGAATTCGGGTCTGACCCATGCTCCGCGCGAAGCCACCGTTGCAAGAGACTGTATCACATCGGCAAGGGCGATCAATGCGGCATTATGCTGGAGCGCTTCGAGGTGGCCGATGATAACAGCGCGCAGCTCGGCGGCAAGACGAGTTTCGATGCTCACCATCTTTTCTTCTGCGCCAAAAATTTTCTGTTCGTACACTTTCAACTCCGGCGTAATAAAACGCTCGCCGTTGGTCAATGTTTGTTTGCGCTGATAATCTTCAGGTACTTTTGCTCGGTGAGTATTTGAAACTTCGATGTAATAGCCAAACACATTATTAAAATCTACCTTGAGCGAATTGATCCCGGTGCGCTCGCGCTCGCGAGCCTGGATTTCCATCAAACTGGTTTTGCTTGAAGAACTCAATGCTCGAAGTTCATCAAGCTCTGGGTCTGCACCGTTCCTGATATAGCCTATCGCCGCCATCGCGCCTGGTGCTTCGGGGTCGATGGTTCGGTCAATGCGTTCGGCAAGCTCGGCAAGTTCGTTCAGTTCGGTGTGTAAGCGTCCGAGCAGATCACTGGCATTCGAGCCCTCTGTTACAGGTGCAGCAAATTCGGAAATTTCGGCAAGAACAAGTTTGATATCCGGCAATCGCCACAGCGTTTGCTTTAGCGTAAGAAACTCCCGCGGAGAAAGTAATCTGGCGGCGGCGATACGACCGGAGAGTCGTTCGAGATCGCCAAGCTCACGAAACAATGACCTGAGCCGCTCACGCTGCTCACGAGCGCCGATCATTAATGCAACAGCATCAAGACGTCGGTTGAGCTCGTTCTCATCGCGTAGCGGCGACGAAAGCCATCTACGAAGCAATCGTGAACCCATTGCCGTGCTCGTTTCATTCATCACTCCAAGAAGCGAGCCGTGTTGTTCATCACCATCGAAAGAAAAAAAGATCTCGAGATTGCGGCGCGTTGACTGGTCGAGCACCAATGCATTGCTCGTGTTGTGCAAATTAATGCGACCGATATGCCCAAGAGAAGTTGCCGAGCGAGTCTCGCGCAAATAATCGAGCACTACACCTGCGGCCACCGTTGCTAATTGTAACTCTTCGATACCAAAACCTTTTAGCGAGGTTGTTTCGAAATGATCGAGCAAGAGCTTGCGAGCCGTATCATACTGAAAGCCCCATTCTTCACGAATTGTCAGCAGTGGCTTCTGCTCAAGTTGTAAATAATACGATGCCGTTTCGATCGTGGGCTTATCTCGGCGGCTCACCAGAAGCTCTCGCAAACCAAGCGAGACAAGCTGCTCTCCCAGATCAGACGTGCGAAGTTCGCCGGCAGAGAACTCTCCGGTCGAAACATCGGCAAAGGCGATCCCAACTCGATCAGCAGAATGGACGAACGCCCCGACGTAAGTATTGCGCCCAGTCTCAAGCATTTTTTCATTGAGCTGGACACCTGGCGTTACGACTTCGACCACGCCTCGTTTAACAATCCCTTTAGCAAGTTTAGGGTCTTCGAGTTGTTCGCAAACAGCCACGCGGTAACCAGCGCGTATCATCTTCGGAAGATAATTATCGATCTGATGATGCGGAAAACCGGCAAGCTCGGTATCGCCTCCGCCGTTGTTACGTCTTGTCAGTGAGATACCGGTGACACGAGCGGTGACGACAGCGTCTTCGCCGAAGGTCTCGAAAAAATCACCCATTCGAAAGAACAGGATCGTATCAGGATATTTTGACTTGACCGAAGCATATTGCTTCATCAAGGGCGTTTGTTTGTCGGCAGAAGATTTTTCAGCGGGCATTTCTCGAAGATCACGATAAAGTTGTGAAGCACAAAATTACAACAAAGCGCCGCATATCACCTAAGATATGCGGCGCTTCGTGAAAAGCATTACGTCAAATAATTATCCGACTTTCATAATGAGCTCGGCAGTTTGCGGTGCTCTCATTGTTTTTGATGCAACGGGCAACTTCTTTTTCTTTTTGCCTTTTGTAGCTTTTGTCTCTTCGGGTATAGCCACACGCTCGAACTGCCCAGCAGGCACATTATTGGAAGTGTTGATCGACATCGAACTCGTGGTAATGCCTTTGGAAAGGAAATAGGCCGAGAGCCTACTTTTTCTTGAATTTGCAAGATCGGTTTGGATAGAAGCTTTTTTGCCCGATGGCATTTCATCGGGATAGACGGTCACCGAAAGCGATATTTTATTATTACGCTTCATCTGAGCTGAAATGGCATCAAGATCAGACGCAACTGCATTTGAGATCGACGAACTTCTCGGCTCGAACACCGGTGCTTTGAACGGGAATGGCATCCCAAGCTCAAGTTTGCGCATTGAAATATTCATCGGAATTTCCTGATATTTTTCAAGTGCCGGGATATTGAGCTCCTGTTCAACGTAATAATAATTAGGGTTTGAGCAGATAAAACGATAGGTCGCATTCGGCTGTAACACTGCTTGAAACTTCCCTTCGGTCGTCGATTTCGTGTTATTTACCTTTTCCGAGCCTTTGTAGATCTGGATCACAACGTCTTTGACGATCCCGCCATCAGGTGAGTGAATTTCGCCTTTAATGAGGGCAACAGCTTTATTGATCTGTGCGGACGAGCCCTCTGTAAGAGCTACGATAGCAAACAGAGCAAGAAACAATCTCAAAACACTACGACGTTGATACATAAGATGCTAATTAGGATAGTGAATATCTGCTATATAAACAGTTTGGAAACGAACAAGTTACACCGAGTAGGTGAATTTTAACTCATTTTGTTCATAAAAAAACGGGGCATTGAGTCGCCTCAAAGCCCCGTTGATAACGATCGATGCATTAATTCGTGCTTCTGTTGTTTTGGGTGGCAGGCACACTAACA
>JBBRNY010000047.1:0-18814 GCA_038229915.1 Kapaibacterium sp. (SeqCode)
ACATCAAGAAAGAACATATCGCTGTCAAAGAAGCTCGTACCCTTGGTATACCGATCTTTGCATTGGTTGATACCAATGTTGATCCTGATCTTGCAGACTATCCGATCCCGGCAAATGACGACGCTGTTCGTTCGGTACAGGTCTTTATTCATGCGTTCGCTGATGCGATCATTGCCGGTGGCACTGCCGCCAAAGCAAAGAAGCTTGATGATGGCGCTATGAAAGAACGCTTATCAAAAGAATCAGGCGTCGAAGAAGAAGAAGCAGTCGCGCAAGCATAAGTATTAGGTTACTGCTATTGTAACTGACCGCGGCGAGCCTCTAACCAATGCTCGCCGTTTTTATTAAGTCAAAAAAAAGTTTAATTATTTGAATTGGAGTAGATATGGCAATCAGTGCAGAATTAGTAAAAAAATTACGTGACCGTACCGGCGCTGGTATGGCAGATTGCAAAAAAGCCCTTGAAGAAGCTGAAGGCAATGAAGAGAAGGCTCTTGATATCCTTCGCAAGAAGGGTGCTGCCAGTGCAGCCAAACGTTCTGATCGCGTTGCAAAAGAAGGTGTGATCGTTGCCGCTGTCTCTGAAGACAAGAGCAAGGCGCTCATTGCCGAAGTAAACTCAGAGACCGATTTCGTTGCTCGCAATGATTCGTTTATCGAGTTTGCACAGGATGTTGCACATTCTGCGCTCAAGACCAGTCCGAATTCGCAGGAAGAATTCTTGATGGCAAAACTTTCGAATGGAATTAGCATTCAAGAAGCAGTCGGCGAACAAACCGGACGTATCGGAGAAAAGATCGAAGCGCGCCGCTTTGAACTCGTTGATACCGGCGATGGCGTTGTTGCAAGCTACATTCACCCTGGTGCTAAACTTGGTGTGCTTGTCGCTCTTAAGGGTGTGAATGCCGAAAAAGGTATTCCTGTTGGTCGTGATATTGCGATGCAAATTGCAGCAATGAACCCGCTTGCGTTGAGTCGCACTGATGTCAGCACAACGACGATCGAAAAAGAAATTGATATTTTTCGCGTTCAGTTGAAGAACGAAGGCAAAAAAGACGAGATCATCGAGAAAATTCTCGGTGGCAAGATGGAGAAGTTCTATCAGGATAATGTTCTGCTCGAACAAAGCTTCATTAAGGATGCATCGAAGACCGTGACCGATCTCTTGAAAGAAGTCGGCGAAGGCGTGACCGTTACAGGTTTCGTTCGGATGCAGCTTGGCGAAGAGCATCATCATCACGCAGATGCTACCACGCAAGCCGCGTAATTAACCTTCTCTGTTTATAAAAGACCCGAGCGATGCTTGGGTCTTTTCATATCTGAGCGAACCAACCTTTTTAGAGCGTATTTTTGTACAGTATTCTTGTTGTCAACTATTCACCACCCAAACCTTATGTCACAACTGCCAAAATACAAACGCATTCTGCTGAAGCTCTCCGGAGAATCGTTGATGGGCGAACGAGAGTTTGGTATTGATCCGGCAGTCGTCAATCAATTTGCGGATGAGATCATCTCCGTCCAAAAATTAGGGGTTGAGGTAGCGGTCGTAGTCGGTGGCGGTAATATTTATCGAGGCGTCGAGGATAGCATTGATGGTGTCCAGAAAGTCCAAGGTGATTATATGGGGATGCTGGCGACAATGATCAACTCACTTTCGCTCCAGAACACTCTCGAGGCTAAAGGTATTTATACTCGTCTGATGTCAGCGATCACCATGACACAAATTGCCGAGCCGTTCATTCGTCGCAAAGCCATGCGCCACCTTGAAAAGGGAAGAATTGTGATCTTTGGCTCGGGTACCGGAAACCCCTATTTTACAACCGATACTGCGGCGGCACTTCGTGCGTCTGAGATCAATGCTAATGCCGTATTCAAAGGGACTCGAGTTAACGGTATTTACGATTCCGATCCTGAAAAGAATCCGAACGCACTCCATATTCCGCAGATCACTTATGCTGAAATGTTACAGCGCGGGCTACGTGTGATGGATATGACAGCGATCGCACTTTGCCAGGAAAACAAATTGCCGATCGTGGTGTTTAATATGAACGAACGTGGTAACCTGCTTCGAGCGGTAACCGAAGAAGGTGTTGGCTCGAAAATAGTAATGTAACCGATAAAAATTTTACATCTAATCCGTATCTATTATGACTTCCATTAGAGAAATTACAACCGACTGTGAACATAGAATGTCGAAAGCAGTTGAAAGCTTTGTACATGAACTGAGTAAGATTCGCACCGGACGCGCTTCGACAGCTTTGCTCGACACGGTTCGTGTCGATGCCTATGGCACACCAATGGCAATTAATCAAGTCGCGAATTTGACAGTACCTGACGCCCATACGATCAGCATACAAGCGTGGGACAAGGGCTTGATGGGTGCTATCGAACGTGCTATAATCGCTGCGAATCTTGGTCTGACGCCTTCAAATGATGGAATCGTCATTCGTGTCCCGATGCCACCACTTACCGAAGATCGTCGTAAAGAGATCGTAAAGCTAGTGAAGAAACTCGGCGAAGAATCGAAAGTCTCAATTCGCAATGTCCGCCGTGATGCAATGGAAACCCTAAAGAAGGCTGAGAAAGATCAGCATTTCTCAGAAGATGAGCGCAAACGCGGCGAAGATGATGTTCAGAAAAAGACAGACGGCAAAGTGAAAGAGATCGATGCGGTCATTGTCACGAAAGAGAAAGAAGTGCTGGCTGTATAAGAAAAATTAACTTTTTTTGAACAACAGGCCTTTTTTGTTGTATCTTTGAATAACGTGTTAACCAGTTTTCTTCAATAATTATAAACACAGTATGAAAAAAATTATTGCGATCATTGCGATCTTGTTCCTTTCAACGACAGTGATGGCTGCCGGTACGAAAGAACCGACTGCACCCAAAACTAAAACCACGAAAGTTTCAAAAACCACCAAGAACGATGTCGTGGCCGCAAAATGCCAAGCGACAACAAAAGCAGGTAAACAGTGTAGCCGGAAAGCTGTCAATGGGGGAAAGTATTGTGCCCAGCACGCTAAGATGATGAAGAAGGGCTGAGGCCTTGCTTCGTGTATAAAATTAAAAAAGCCGCGAATATCATTCGCGGCTTTTTTAATGATCTTATTAGGTGTTACTTCTTTACTTCTCCGATCGGATCAATATTCTCCGGATTAGCATTTTCATCTTCGACATCACTAATAGGAGTGATACCAGCTTCTTTCATCACATCTTCAATTGTAGTCGGATGAGAAGTGATCGTTTGGCTAGCTTCGCCCGTATGTTCGATCAGGAATAACAGCTCTGTATCATTCGCGGCTACATCAACCTTTACCGTAGAGCCATCTTTGACTGAGCCTTTGAGAATTTCTTCCGCAATTGGGTCTTCGATGTATTTCTGCATCGCTCGACGTAATGGTCGTGCGCCGTATTGTTTGTCGAAGCCTCGTTCGGCTACAAAGCCAAGTGCTTTTTCTGAAAGTTCAACCTTGACGCCCATCTGCTCGATACGCTTGAGAAGTTTATTGAGCGAGATCTGAATGATCTTCACAATATCTTCTTTCGTTAATTGACGGAAGACGATAGTCTCATCAACACGATTGAGGAACTCAGGATTGAAGAGGCGCTTGAGCGACTCATCGATCTGATCTTTCATCCGACCATATTCATCGGCGTTCGACGATTCACCAAAACCGATCTTCGGTTGTTTTTTGATGTCACGTGATCCGACGTTTGAAGTCATAATGATGATCGTATTCTTGAAATCAACTTTACGACCCAACGAATCGGTTAAAACACCGTCATCAAGGACTTGCAAGAGGATGTTAAATACGTCAGGGTGTGCTTTTTCGATCTCGTCAAGAAGCACGACCGAATATGGTTTGCGACGCACCTTCTCTGTTAATTGTCCGCCTTCTTCATAGCCGACATATCCCGGAGGTGCCCCGACCAAACGCGACACAGAGAATTTCTCCATATATTCCGACATATCAACACGAATAAGTGCATCATCGGTATCAAAGAGATAACGTGCAAGAGATTTTGCAAGCTCGGTCTTACCAACACCAGTCGGTCCGAGGAAGATAAAACTTCCGATCGGGCGAGCCGGATCTTTGAGGCCGGCACGGGTGCGACGAATAGCTTTAGAAAGTTTTTCGATCGCTTCGTCTTGTCCGATCACCATACCACGAAGAGCTTCGTGCATCTTCAGGAGTTTGTTACTCTCGCTTTGGGCAACTTTGTTAACGGGTATGCCAGTCATCATTGCAACGACATCGGCGATGTCATCTTCAGTGACTTCATAGACCTGAGAACCCAGGTCGGCTTCCCATTTCAAGAGAGCGGCTTCGAGATCTTGTTGATGTTTCTTTTCGAGATCACGAAGTTTTGCGGCTTCCTCGAAGTTCTGTGTTTTGACAACAAGATTTTTCTGAACCTTCACGTCTTCGATCTGACGTTCGAGTTCTTCGACGTCTTTCGGAGCGTGTACGTTCGCGAGATGGACGCGCGAGCCCGCTTCGTCCATTACGTCGATTGCTTTGTCAGGTAAGAAGCGGTCTGTAATATAACGATCACTAAGACGAACGGCAGTCTCGATAGCTTTTTCGCCGTAATGTACTTGGTGATGTGATTCGTATTTGGGGGCAATATTTTGTAAAATCTGAATAGTCTCATCTACTGAAGGTGGCTCGACGAGGATCTTTTGGAAACGACGATCGAGTGCGCCATCTTTTTCGATGAATTGACGGTACTCATCAAGTGTCGTTGCACCGATACATTGAATGTCACCACGCGAAAGCGCAGGCTTGAACATATTCGAAGCATCAAGTGAACCCGAAGCGCCACCTGCTCCTACGATGGTATGTAACTCATCAATAAAGAGAATAACATCTTTGGCTTTTTCGAGCTCGTTCATCACGGCTTTCATACGTTCTTCGAACTGGCCACGATATTTTGTACCGGCAACTAATGCGGCAAGGTCGAGCGTGACGACGCGTTTATCAAACAAGACGCGAGGTACTTTCTTTTGAACGATACGCAATGCGAGCCCTTCGGCAATAGCTGTTTTGCCGACACCAGGTTCACCGATCAACACAGGATTATTCTTTTTGCGACGCGAGAGGATCTGCGCAACGCGCTCGATCTCTTTTTCGCGTCCGATGATCGGGTCAAGTTTATCGTCAGCGGCAAGTTTGGTCAGATCTCTGCCAAAATTATCAAGTACCGGAGTTTTTGTACGGTCGGGCTTCTTCTCGGTCGATTGTGGTTTTGGTGCGGAAGTTGCTCTGCCGGAAATGATATTATCAAGTTCGGCACGAACACCATCGTATGTACAGTTAAACTGATTAAGAATCTGGGCTGCAATATTATCTTCATCACGAAGCAATGATAATAGCAAATGCTCTGTCCCGATCACTTCGCTCTTATAAAGCTTCGCTTCGAGATAGGTGATCTTCAGCACTTTTTCCGCTTGTTTGGTAAGCGGGATGTTGCCGATCGTGAGCGTTGCTCCGCCGGAACGAACGGTATCTTCTACCGCTTTTTTAATCTTATAAAGATCAACCCCGAGATTGCGTAGAATCTTCACGGCAATGCCTTCACCTTCGCGGATGATCCCAAGCAGTAAATGCTCGGTGCCGATATAATCATGACCGAGCCTGATGGCTTCTTCACGCGAAAGACGAATAACGTCCTGAACCCTGTTCGAAAAATTTCCTTCTTGTGCCATAATCGTAGCCTTAAAATTTACCTCTATTTGTATAGACGAAAATCATATACCGTTTGTTACACTCGGGCGATGATTTCCCATTCATAGTTTTAACTATTATTACTAACAGAGTGCCCTTAAACACGGTTCGTCCATTCCGAGTACTGCTTTCGATAGTGGCGGTATTTGCTTGGGTGTTTTTAATTAGTGTCGGAGAAGGCTATGCCCAAAAACGAACACTTTTACAGGAGATAGCCGATGCCACGCACGACACTCATTGTGGCACTGAGGCGTCAATGGTTATAGCTCGTCAGCACATAAAAGCCGGGAAGCCTTTGGGCATATTAGATGCCCCTGTAATGCAGGATTCACTTGTTTCAAATTCCGGAAAGTTTATGATCCATTATGATCATACCGGTAAGAATGCTGCGACCAATGAATATGTGGTAGCGGCCGCATTAAATGCCGATGAAGCAGCTTTGCTTGAAATAGATACGCTTGGCTATCCGAAGCCGCCCTATACATTTGCTGACTCGATGTGGCATATTTATCTCATAGAGCAAGGAAACGGTGTGTATGGGCTTACGATCTCAGTGAACCAGCCGTTCGACTATTCGCCTTCGAGTTTGCCTAAATATCGTTCTTATATTATCATTGACAGAGATTTCTCTGAAGATAGATATTCCACCAAAGGTATTGATGCTGCACGACTAACCATATTTCATGAATTCCATCATCTGATACAATATGGTGATTATGGTTATGGACAACTCAGCCGAGATATTAGCTTCCGCGAGATGACCAGTGTTTGGCTTGAAATGAGAAGTACACCGTTGATACCCGACTACTTACAATACTTACCAAATTATCTACCCAATGTCAATCTCATCTTTGACAGAGCAGATAGTGACCATGGATACGGACAAAGTATCTGGATGCGCTTTCTTGCCAAACGATTTGGCGATAAGATTATCCGCTCGGTTTGGGAATGGTACTCAACAAAAAAATCCGATTTTCTGTTAGCATTTGACTCTGTACTTGCAACGAAACAATCAAGTTTTTGTAATGAGTATAAAAAATTTGGCACGGTGCTGATGCAAAGTGGTAACAGATACAGGGGCAATGGCTTCCTTCCTGATCTTGAACAATATCCGGCGAATCTTATTCCGATTAGTCAGCTTTCAAATGGGACTGATATAACAATGTCAATCAACCCAGCTTCGATGGCATTATTTCAATGTGCTTCGGGAGGTAGATCAAACAATTTTGTTCTGACCAGAAATACTGACATTTCGGAAGCACCCGATGCAACGATTGGATGCCAAGATAGCATCTTCCATTTTACTTCTGATTTCCTGCAAACATATTGTGATACGTCATTCTCATTGCAAAATGTTGAGACGAAAGTATTTCCCCAGCCTTTTTTAATTTCCGGCAATGGCGAGAAATTGAACATCCTCGCCTCAGATAAACCCTACCGACCAATCTCATCGTATGTGAATATCTACTCTGTTGATAATACTCTTGTGCGACATATTGAGTCGTATCCGAGTCCATACGGCGGTAATTGGTTTCACGTTTGGGATGGCAGAGATGACATCGGGGTACTTGTCGCAAGCGGGGTTTATTATTATTCCGTTACCACTGATGGCGAGCGGGCGGTCGGAAAGTTGATTCTCGTAAGATCGAAATAGATCGGAAATGGGAAAACAGGTCGGATACTTCCGTAAATTTGCAGTTCTAGATATATCGTTAAAACTAATAAGTATCATATTATATAGCTAATTATGGCAAGTACAAATGATTTTCGCATCGGCTCAGTGCTCAGGATGGATGGCGGCGAGCTTTATCGTATCGAAGAATACGAGCATAGAACACCAGGGAATCTGCGTGCTTTTGTACAGGCAAAGCTCCGTTCGCTCAGAACTGGCAATCTCAAAGAGATGCGTTACCGCTCGGGCGAAGAAGTAGATATGGTACGTATGGAAAAAAAACCATTCCAATTTCTGTATAAGGATGGTGAAGATTTTGTATTTATGGATAATGCCAATTACGAGCAGATCACGGTACCGATGTTAAAAGTCGGAGATATTTCAAAGTATATCCGTGAATCTGACAGCGCAGATATCCTTTTTTCGGAAGATGGGGAAGTTATTTCGTTAGAAGTACCGGCAGCAGTGATCTTAAAGATCGTTGAAACCGACCCAGGTATGAAGGGTGATACCGCAACCGGCGGCACAAAGCCCGCGAAGCTCGAAACAGGTGCAATGGTAAACGTACCGCTCTTTTTGAATGAGGGCGATCAAGTAAAAGTAGATACACGTACCGGACAGTATATGGAGCGTGTAAAAAAATAAGTCAAATCACAAGACTTATTGATATTCGGATCAATTGAAAAGGAGTACACAATGGACTTGAGTTACTTAGAAAAAGTTGTCAAGATGTTTGACGATTCGACCTTGACAGAAATGCAGATCGAAGAAGAGGGTACGCAAATACGACTTGCTCGTCAAAAAGAGCCCGCTTCGCCTATCCAATTTGCACCACCGCAGTATGCCTATGGTGCACCAATGGCAGCCCCTGCTGGGCCTCAAGCTACATCTGGCGAACCCCCGGTTGCTTCGACAAATGCAGCACCGGAAACTTCTGCGAAAACGCATGAAGTAAAATCTCCGATCGTGGGGACACTCTACCGTGCACCATCGCCTGATGCAGACTCTTATATTCAGGTTGGTCAGCGTATCGAGTCGGGCGCAACACTTTGTATCATCGAAGCGATGAAGTTAATGAATGAGATCGAAAGTGATGCAACGGGAAAGATCGTAAAAATTTGTGTTGAGAACGGACAGCCTGTCGAATACGGACAGACATTGGTTATTATCGAATTAGATTAATCACCGCACTGATTACTCCGACAAAAAATATATAATGTTTCACAAGATCCTTATAGCCAACCGCGGAGAGATCGCACTACGAATTATTCGTAGTTGCCGTGAGCTTGGCATTAAAACCGTCGCTGTGTATTCAGAAGCTGATCGCCATTCGCTTCATGTCCGCTTCGCCGATGAAGCGGTGTGTATCGGTCCGGCGGCAGGAAAATTATCGTATCTGAATATTCCTCAGATCATCAGTGCTGCACATTTAACAGGTGTTGAGGCTATTCATCCGGGTTATGGATTCCTTGCCGAGAATGCTGAGTTCGCTGATATTTGTAATTCATCAGGATTTACGTTTATCGGGCCATCGCCGGAGATGATCCAGTCGATGGGCGACAAAGCTCGTGCCAAAGAGACAATGAAAAAAGCCGGCGTTCCGGTTGTGCCCGGTTCTGAAGGTATCGTAACGAGTGTGGCTGATGCTTATGATGTCGCAAAGGAAATTGGTTATCCGGTGATCATTAAAGCCGTCGCTGGTGGTGGTGGTCGAGGAATGCGTGTCGTAACCAAAGAAGAAGAACTCGAGACAAATTATCAAATGGCACAAGCCGAAGCGGCAAATGCTTTTAATAATGGCGATGTCTATATCGAGAAGTTTGTCGAAGGTCCTCGCCACGTTGAGATCCAAGTCTTCGGCGATAAATTCGGCAACGTCGTTCATTACAACGAGCGTGAATGTTCTATCCAACGTCGCCACCAAAAATTATTAGAAGAGTCACCGTCTCCGGTTGTGACCGAGGCGATTCGTGCGAAGATGGGTGCCGCTTCAGTGAAGGGTGCTTCAAGTGTTGGATATGTGGGTGCTGGTACGATCGAGTTTTTACTTGATTCGCACGGGGATTTCTATTTTATGGAAATGAATACCCGCATTCAAGTAGAGCATTGCGTGACCGAGCAAGTGATCGGTATCGATCTAATCGCCCAACAGCTTCATGTTGCTGCTGGTGGAAAAATTTCTAAGAAACAACGCAAGCCGAATGGTCATGCGATCGAATGTCGTATCAATGCGGAAGATGTCGAGAAAGATTTTCGACCTTCTCCGGGGATGATCACCAGTTTTCATGCTCCTGGCGGATATGGAGTTCGTTTGGATACTCATGCCTATGCTGGATATAGCATCCCTCCATATTATGATTCACTCGTTGGTAAGTTGATCACGTGGGGTTCAGACAGAACCGAAGCGATCGATCGAATGAAATCGGCGCTTGATGAGTTTGTGATCGAAGGCATCAAAACCACAATACCATTTCACCGAGCATTAATGCGCGACGAGCAATTCCGTGCAGGGCAGTTTGATACAAAATTTTTAGAGACCTTTGATTGGACAAAGGTAAAGTACTAATCATTTATTTATTTTACGATTATGAATTTTCCTGATACACTGACCTATACAAAAGAGCACGAGTGGATAAAAGTTGATGGTAATGTTGCGACGATCGGCATTACTGACTTTGCACAAGGCGAACTTGGTGATGTGATCTTCTTGGATATTGATTCAGGTAAGACTGTTAATGCTGGTGACTCGGTTGGCTCTGTTGAAGCCGTTAAAACGGTCAGTGATATTTACTCGCCAGTTTCGGGAAAGATCATTGAAGTCAACTCGGCTATCAACGATGCACCTGAATCGGTTAATAAAGATCCTTATGGTGATGGTTGGTTGTTGAAGGTGGATATGTCCAAGCCTGAAGAAATCTCAGGAACACTGACGGTTGCTGATTACAAAGCATTGATCGGGCAATAATCCTGTTATAAAGAGCGTATAGTGAGTACTCGCACCAAACTATCGCTCCTTATCCTCTTTACTATCGTTACGCGTATAGCATTAGCATTCCGACCGGATGCGCAGATCGCTGTACGCCCTTATCAAGAAGATGCCTTTTATGCATTCGATTGTGCAAAGCATCTTGCACAAGGTGAAGGCTTTAGCGTCGATGGTGTTCACCCAACGAACGGTGTTCAACCACTGATCGTAATATTGTATAGTACCTGTTTCTATTTAGCTGGTTCTGATAAATGGTTGGGAGTGCGATTCACGTTCATTCTTTTAGCCATCATTGAAAGTCTATGCGTTTTTTTGGTCTATCAGGTTATTAATCAACTGAAAAAGAAGGATGTCAAGTATGGCATTGATCCAGCCTTAGTAGGTGCCTTTGTTTGGGCGATGGTTTTGTCGAACCTTATTTTTAACGGCGTCGGTCTCGAAACAGGGCTCTATGCGATGATGATATTGCTGAGCATTTATCAGTATAGCAGAGTAATTTGTTTAGAAAAGGAAGATAAGAAGCTTCATATCGGAAATTGGTTTTTACTTGGTGCCGTACTCGGCTTGACGGTCCTGTCGCGCATTGATGGTATCTTCCTTGTGGGGGGTGTTGTCGGGGTTGATTTTCTATTTCGGAAAGAAGATTCATTTGTCAAGCGAATTTCTCCCGTGTTGATAGTTGGTGTAGTTGCAATCCTCGTCAGCTCACCCTGGTGGATATATAATTACAGGGTATTTGGGAGTCTGATGCCAATAAGTGGACAATCAGAATCCATCGGAAACTTCATCTCTCTGAATGTAGAGTACACTATTACACAACTTGCAAATATTATACCGGTGTTATTCTATATCCCGATACACTACCCAGCAAGTGGTTTGGTCATCGGTCTAAGTATTTTGGCTTTGCTCACTGTAATATTTGTGATCAAATATTACCACATTGTGGCTCAACTCAAGAAAAGCTATGAGATAAAGCCATTGTATGCTCTTGTTTTTTCTTCAATCTTTCTTATAGTATATTATACGTTCTTTTTCGCCGCGCCACATTTTATCGCACGGTATTTTCACCCGATTCGAATCGCCGCGATGCTGTTCGGTATGCTGTTAATCCCAAGGATTTATGAATATTGGAAATCAAAAGACAGGAAGTCACCACTAACGTATTTTATAACCGCATATCTTGGTGTCGCTATTGTATTTAATATAGCCCATTATGCCTATAACTTTACATTCCCCGAAACAAGTTATTTGTATTGGACTGGTGTTTGGGCTCAGCATCATCAGGAGTATAAAATTGGTATGACTTCATCAGGCACTGCCGGATTTATGTCCGGGAATGTTGTTAATCTTGACGGCAAAGTAAATGTGGAAGCGTTGAGAGCCAGACACAATAATGCTATTAGTAAATACGTTCTTGCTTCAGGTATTAATGTCCTTACGAGTCTTGACCATGACATCGTTAAAGAAGTTGAGCAACTTGGTATGAGAGTTACTTTACTTGATAGTGCGAGAGGCACAGAGTATTATTTGTTAAAATAGTATCTTGCAGTCACGGAACTAATCCGATGCTTTTTTCCTTTTCTGCGCTTCGATTTGAAAATCGAACTTCACTCGCCAGAACGTGGGTGAAAAAAGAACGTTTTTTTTTTGTATCTACTCAAATGATACATTAAAGAACGTTTTTTTTTTGCACTACATAATTTATGGCACACTCAGGCGATTCCGTTCTCATCCTTGATTTTGGATCTCAATATACCCAGCTCATAGCCCGTCGTGTCCGTGAACAGGGTGTCTATGCCGAGATATATCCTTGTACTGCGCCCATCGAAACGATCAGAAGTTTTAATGCTTCTGCATTTATACTTTCCGGTGGTCCGGCGAGTATCTATGCCGAAGGCTCTCCAAAATGCTCTTCAGAAATTTTCACGATGGGGAAGCCCATTTTTGGTATTTGTTACGGCCTTCAAATGATCGCGTACGAATTTGGTGGTGAATTTGATAAAAGTGCAAAAAGAGAATTTGGCAGGGCAGAATTGATCGTCGAAGATAAAACTTGCAAACTCTTTGCTGATTTTCCAGAGCGTGCAAACGTCTGGATGTCGCATGGTGACAAGATGACAAAAATGCCAGAGGGTTTTAAGGCTGTTGCAAGAAGTGTTAACTCTCCGCTTTGTGCTGTTGCTAACGAAGAAAAGAAAATTTATGGTGTACAGTTTCATCCCGAGGTCGTGCATACTACCGGCGGTGCGCAGATTCTCGCTAATTTCCTTTTTGATGTTGCAGGATTGAAGAGTGGTTGGAATTCCGCAAATTACATCGATGAGACGATCCAAGCGATCAAAAAAACCGTTGGAGATAAGACCGTTATTTGTGCTCTTTCGGGTGGCGTTGATTCTGCCGTCGCTGCGACGCTTGTTCATAAAGCTATCGGCAAGCAACTCAAGTGTATTCATGTTGACAATGGTTTGATGCGCCGTGGTGAAAGCCTCGAGGTAGTCCATACCTTCCGCGATCACTTTGGTATTGATCTTGATTTTGTTGATGCGAGTGATCTATTTTTAGAGAGACTTGCAGGTGTAAGCGATCCAGAACAAAAAAGAAAGATCATCGGCAAAGCATTTATTGATGTCCTTGCTGATGAAGCAAAGAAATTTGAAGGTGCAAAATTTTTAGTACAAGGGACGATCTATCCTGATGTAATCGAATCGCTTTCATTCAAAGGTCCCTCTGCTACTATCAAATCTCATCATAATGTCGGGGGACTTCCTGAACTGATGGATCTTGACCTGATCGAACCATTACGCGAATTATTTAAAGATGAAGTTCGAAATGTCGGTCGTGCACTTGGCATACCTGAGCAATTTATCGAACGTCATCCTTTTCCCGGTCCCGGACTTGCGATTCGTGTGATCGGTGATATTACAAAAGAGAAACTTGATCTTCTTCGCGCAGCTGACGCAATTTTCCTTGAAGAACTACACTCGAATAATGTGTATCATTCTGCATGGCAGGCATTTGCAGTATTACTCCCAATTCGTACCGTCGGAGTGATGGGTGATGAGCGTACTTATGATTCGGTCTGTGCCATTCGTGCTGTCACAAGTATTGACGGAATGACTGCCGACTGGGCTCGATTACCCTATGAGGTTCTCGCAGTCATCTCAAACCGAATTTCCAATGAAGTCAAGGGAATAAGTCGCGTAGTTTACGATATTAGCTCGAAGCCTCCAGCGACTATAGAGTGGGAATAATATTTTTAACTTATTGAAATAGAACGAATTGCAGCCTTTCCTTTGGCAAATGGTCTCTTGTCAAAAGTACAATGGCGAAATAGTGAATTACTATTTTTGTGTGAAATGTTGTAATTCGGCAAAAAATTGCTTATATTTACATCTACGAATTGCCCCTAAGGCAAAGTTTTGCTAATTTTTTTAGCGTTGTGGTGAGTTTGCCCCAATGCAACTGTATCACGTTGGTAATGTGAACAGTTTTCTGTGAACACGTTTTGGCTTATTATATAGAATAAGTAGGTACAACTATGATGAAGGTTACGAAGCAGCTTTCCGTGTTTTCGGCTGTATTATTCTGCAGCTTGTTTATCTTTGCTACAGTCCAAAATGTACTTGCGCAAGTACCAAGACAGTTTAATTATCAAGGACTGATTCAGAGCTCGAATGGGCAACCAATCTCAGACGGTGATCACAGCGTCACGGTGTCATTGTATGCAAATGACATTGGGGGTGTTGCTCTCTATAGCGAAACCCAGGTTGTAAAAATTGAACGGGGTATTTTTTCGGTTCAAGTTGGATCTAAAACACCCATTCCCTTTGCTTTCAAATTTGATGGCCCGCTGTTCTTGGCACTTAGTGTTGACGGTAGTTCAGAACTGTCGCCAAGAACACCAATAGTAGCCGTACCGTATTCGCTTCATTCAGAAGTTGCTGAGTTTGCGAGAGGGCTTGCATCAGATGCACGAGGGGTAGTAACAAGTATTAATGAGATTGATGGACCGCTAAATATCATAGGTGACAGTACGATCTCAGTCAAGCAGACCGGAAAAGTTATTTCTTTACACGCCTATCCAAATATTGTCAGTCAAGGGCTTGCGGGAATACAACCAATTGATAAGTCAGTAACAATTCAGAACGGTAACGGTCCATTTGCCGGAGTTGGTGTTGCCGATAGCGGCATTACTACTACCAAATTGGCAGATGGGTCGGTCACACCTTTAAAGCTTAATCAAGCCGGAGCAACGTTCGGTCAGATACTCAAATGGAACGGTGTGCGATGGATACCGAGTAATGATAGTGGGAGTGTATATACTGCTGGTAATGGCGTTTCTATTGTGAGCAACACCATTTCTGTTACTCATCCCTTACCTGTCGGTACTACGCTGAACTCTACTCTTCATTGGGATGGGTTGAATTGGGTTGAGAATCAAAATTTTACAAGTGCACAGAGTGGTCAGACGTTCATTAACAATGACCTTACACTAACTAATGGCGGAGCGGCGAGTTCGTTACGATTATCTGAGCCAGCTGCCTCAGGAAATAATTTTACTGCGTTCAAAGCTACGACTCAAGCTGCCGACATTACTTATACGCTTCCAGCTTCGCTACCTGCAACGTCAGGGTATCTCGCGGTTGATAATACTGGTGCATTGACATGGTCTGCTGCCGTTGGATTGGTCTCATTCGACCAGATCACAGCGGGTGTGAACTTAGGGCAGTTATTGACTATCGGTGCCGGTTCGAACTTATCACCGATTGGCAGTGGAATTATCACAGCGAATCGTTTTGTCTCTGTCGGTTCAACTTCGAATGCTGTTGATCTTGCAACAGCAGAAGTAGCGGGTATTTTGCCGGTCTCGAATGGTGGTACCAACTCCGGCACAGCACTCAACAACAACCGCCTTATGTATTCCAATGGCGGAACTATCATGGAATTTGCTACCGGGAATAACGGGCAAGTATTGATGAGCACAGGTTCAAGTACACCTCCATCTTGGTCGAATGCTAGTATCATTCCTAATGGTACAGCCAATAACTCTACTCTTCGTTGGAATCTCGCAACATCACAATGGCAGGAAAATATTAACATCCTTTCTTCTGCTTCAGGACAATTAACCGTTTCGAATGGCATTGATCTTTCTGGTGCAGCAAATCCCATTCTCGCAAATGGCAGCGCAGGTACGATTGGGCAAGCACTCTTAAGTAATGGTCCGGGAAACACGCCGACTTGGACATCGATCAATACATTACCAACAGGCACAGTAACCAGCAGCACACTTCGTTGGAATGGCACTGCATGGGTAGAAAATACGAACGTCTTAAGTAGCGCCACGGGATTGGTAACAGTTAATGCAGGAATAAATTTGAATGGAACGGCAAGCCCGATCCAGCTCAACGGGTTAACAGGTACTACAGGTCAAGTCCTTACCACTGGTGGTCCCGGAGTTACCCCGACTTGGACAACGATCAATACCTTACCGACGGGAACGCTGAACAATAGTACACTTCGTTGGAATGGTACTGCGTGGGTAGAAAATACGAATGTGCTAACAACAACCGCAGGCTTAGTCACTGCCAATGCTGGCGTAGATCTTAACGGTACGACGAGCCCATTACAGCTCAATGGCGCAACAGGAACAACGGGTCAAGTATTAACAAGTGCAGGTGTCGGAGTTACACCTACTTGGACAACGATCAATACATTGCCTACCGGAACAGGAACAGATAATACACTTCGTTGGAATGGTACATCATGGGTAGAGACCGCATTAGTAAAATCGAGTTCAACGGGTTTAGTCACCGCCAATGGAGGGCTAAATCTTAATGGTACAACGAGTACAATGCAACTCAATGGAGTCACAGGCACATCAGGACAAGTATTAACAAGTGCCGGTGTCGGACTAACTCCAACTTGGACAACGATCAATACCTTGTCTGCCGGTACTGCAAACGACAATACACTTCGTTGGAATGGCACATCGTGGATTGAGACTGCTTTAGTAAAATCAAGCGCAACAGGATTAGTTACTGCAAACGGTGGGGTCAATCTCAATGGTACAACAGCGGCATTGCAATTAAATGGTATTACGGGTACAACAGGTCAAGTATTAACGAGTGCAGGTTCTGGAGCTACACCCACTTGGACAACGATCAATACATTGCCAACAGGTACTCTTACCAATAGCACACTTCGTTGGAATGGTACTACGTGGGTAGAAAATACGAATGTGTTAACATCTACCGCAGGTTTAGTCACAGCCAATGCCGGTGTAAATCTTAACGGCGCAACAAGCCCATTGCAACTCAATGGTGCAAACGGTACGACAGGACAAGTATTAACGAGTGCCGGTGCAAATACACCAACTTGGACAACGATCAACACGCTCCCAACCGGAACCGGTACTGATAATACACTTCGTTGGAATGGAACGTCGTGGGTTGAAACAGCTTTGGTAAAATCAAGTGCAACAGGATTAGTCACTGCCAATGGCGGCGTAAATTTGAATGGTACTACTGCGCCGATGCAACTGAATGGCGTACCAGGAGCAAGCGGACAATTCCTAACAAGTGCGGGCGCAGGCAATACCCCGACTTGGACAACACTCGCAGCCGGAACAAATATTACTCTGACCAATGCCGCCGGAACAGTAACAATTGCAGCAACAGGTGGGATAGGCAACGGAACACTGACCAACAGTACACTCCATTGGAACGGCACCAGCTGGGTTGAAAATACAAACGTATTGACAAACAATGCAGGTCTGATCACGACAAATGGTGGTGTGAATTTGAATGGCGCTTCATCTCCAATGCAATTGAATGGTATCGCCGGAACATCAGGACAATTTTTAACCAGTGCAGGAGCCGGTGCAACACCGACTTGGACAACCATCAATACGCTTCCAACAGGTACTCTTACCAATAGTACACTTCATTGGAATGGTACGAATTGGATTGAGAATACAAACGTCTTGACTTCGGCAACAGGTTTAGTCACTGCAAATGGCGGAGTAAACTTGAATGGGGCGACAAGCACAATGCAGCTGAATGGTCTTACTGGAACATCAGGACAAGTATTGACAAGTGCGGGTGCAGGTGCAACTCCAACTTGGACAACTCTTGCTACGTTGACCGCAGGAACATCAACTGATAATACTTTACGTTGGAGCGGTACTGCTTGGGTTGAAACGGCTAATATCACTTCAACCACAGCAGGACTTTTAAAGGCAAATGCTGGAGTAAATCTTAACGGCACAACAAGTCCGTTACAACTCAATGGTCTTGCAGGAACATCAGGACAATTCTTGACGAGTGCAGGTGGTGCAACAACACCAACATGGACGACCCTTCTGACACTACCAACAGGAACAACCAATGATAATACGCTTCGTTGGAATGGAACAGCTTGGGTGGAAACAGCTTTAGTGAAATCAAGTGCAACAGGTTTAGTTACTGCCAATGGTGGAGTGAACTTGGGCGGCACAACTGCGGCAATGCAACTCAACGGTCTTAGCGGAACATCGGGACAAGTATTCACAAGTGCAGGTGCCGGTGCAACACCTACCTGGACAACCCTTGCAACACTTACTGCCGGAACAGCCAATGATAATACCCTTCGTTGGAATGGTACAGCTTGGGTAGAAACAGCATTAGTGAAATCAAGTGCAACAGGTTTAGTTACTGCAACCGGTGGCGTGAACTTGGGCGGTACGACTGCGCCAATGCAACTCAATGGTCTTGCCGGAGCATCGGGACAAGTATTAACCAGTGCAGGTGCCGGATCAACACCGACCTGGACAACACTCGCAACCCTTACTGCAGGAACAGCCAATGATAATACTTTACGTTGGAATGGTACAGCTTGGGTAGAAACTGCGTTAGTAAAATCAAGCGCGACAGGTTTGGTAACCGCGAATGGTGGTGTAAATTTGAATACTACATCGAGCCCTCTATCATTAAACGGATCTGCCGGAACCACAGGACAATTCTTGACGAGCGCAGGTACTGGTGTAACACCAACTTGGACAACCGGAAATTTATTATCGAATGGTACTGCGACTGATAATACACTTCGCTGGAATGGCACGACTTGGGTTGAGACATCCAACGTGACATCAACTGCAGCAGGGTTGGTAAAAGTAAATGCTGGAGTAAACTTAAATGGAGCATCGAGCCCATTGCAACTCAACGGTGCAAATGGAACGACAGGTCAAATCCTGACGAGTGCCGGTGCAGCGACTCCGACCTGGACCACACTTGCTGCAGGTACGAACATTACATTGACAACTCTAGCAGGTACGCTAACCATCGCTTCGACAGGTGGTATTGGAAATGGCACTGCTGTAGATTATACACTTCGTTGGAATGGTACAGCTTGGGTAGAGACATCGGTTGTAAAATCAAATTCTTCAGGGCT
>JBBRNY010000048.1:0-18812 GCA_038229915.1 Kapaibacterium sp. (SeqCode)
ACAAGATAGGGGTCTTGAGCTATCATAAATGTAGTGATCGGTATTTTCTCGCGTCTTAGAGCCACGGCTTCATCGAGCGTTTTATTAATGATCTTAGGGTCGAGACCAAAAGAATTCTTATAGAGCCTACCGTTGTCATCAAACATTGCCGATGGCTTGCCATCGGTCACCATAAAAATTTGCTTATTGGCATTGCCATTCCTACGTAGCATCCGTCTTGCAAGCCTCAGGCCGTCACGAGTATTCGTATGATAGGGTCCGACTTCCAGAAATGGCAACTCCGCGTCGCTGATAAGCTCAGCTTCATCGCCGAAGGTAATAACATAGAGTTGATCTTTCGGAAATTTGGTGCGGATGAGCTCAGCAAGCGCCATCGCGACTTTTTTTGCAGGAGTGATACGGTCCTCACCGTAGAGTATCATCGAATGAGAAATATCGATCAGCAGAGCTGTTGCACAATTTGTAGCGTGCTCAGTTTCATAGATCTCGATGTCATCCTCATTCATTGACAGATGCTCAAGCATCGACTCTTCGTTGAGCGTTCCTTCGCGGAGCGAGCGGCGCAGTGCGTTTTGTAGCGTGCGGATAAAATCAATATTGGTCGATTGATCGCCGAAGCTATAACTTTTGGTGTTGCTCGTTCGCTCAACTCCAGCACCGGAGTGTGGTGTGTCATGCATCCCACCCGGTGATTTCTTCAAACCTCGGAAAATTTCGAGCAAAGCACTCCGCTTAATATTCCCTATTGCTTTGTTTGTCGGTTTTATAAGCGAGTTTTCATCGGTTTCAATAAGTCCCTGTTTCTTCAATTCGTCAAGGAACATATCAAAGGTCATATCCGGACCCAAGATCTTATATTGTTCGTCGAGATAGCGCATCCATTGGAGTGCTTCGTTGGCGTCGCCCGATGTGCGGAGCAGAAGCTCTTGGAATAAGTTGATCAGCTCCTGAAGCTTATCTTCTTCGCGCTTGCTTTTGCCCTCGATCCACTGAGAATAGGTAGTTTTCATCTATGGTTGATAACGAAATAATTAGCGTCTCGGTTTGTCTGATTGAATGTGAATGAAAATAGGCTCATTTGGGTTACTTGTTAAGCCATAAGATATGGTATTGTGTCACTTTTAATCGTCATGGATATGAAACGAATTGCTACCGGTTTATTCTTGCTTCTCGTACTGATCGTCGCAGCAAGAACTGTTGATGCACGTCGCGGAAACCCAGCCGCAAATAACAGCCCGAAATACCAATATTATCTCGTCGATTCAGATGATAATGACCCTCGAGCTCCTACCTTTAAATTTGTCGATACCTTATACGGCAGTAATTGGCATCGTGTGACTGGGTTTGCAAGCAATGATGATGCTTCCGGTGAAGTAGCAATTGCAACTGACTCATTTGTCATCACATATGAGAATAATAATCGCCGCCTGCCACCACGTTTTTATTCGACCAATGGATTGATCAAATTAACGATCGATACATTCGATGTACAGGCTGTTAATTCCGCCGCCAACACATTATTGCCCGCAGGTGTATTCAGCGGTTATGATGCGATCATCTGCCCTCTTTGGGGCGATATGGAGTTTCGTACCACCGGTGATTCGTCGAAAGTCTTCTATCGTATGACCACAGATTCATGCTATGTTACGTATTACAACTTGTTTCTCAAGGGCACGAATGGACTTGTCAGAGCAACATTTCAAGTAGCATTTGCAAAAGCTGATTCTTCGATCACCTTCAATTATAAGTCGTTCGATGGCGCATATAATGGCCTCACATCCGCCGAGATGTTCCAGAAGTATGCAACGATCGGTTTGCAAAATGCACAAAGTGTTTATGGCACAACCTATCTTGATCGTGGGACATATTATGCAAAGAGCTATAGTTCGGCGTTATATGCGCAGAATTTGCATAATTCACTTGCCATCCGTTTCCTTAGAGTTATCCCGAATTTCTTCCGTTCGACCACCGTGGCTAACCCACCATACGAACAGTATGAGCTTTCGTCGAATTCGATGACGCCTAAAATAACGATAGAAAATCTTACAAGTCAAGATCGCAAAGTCTATGTTCAGAATACGATCATTAACCTTGCAACAAACGCTCAGGTCTATTCGCGTACAGATAGTTTTGACATTGGTTTTAATTCATCAATCGATGCCGTCGGAACAATATTTCAAGCTATCCCTTGCGGATCGTACCGTTTGACTTCCACTTCTACTATTCCAAGTCTCGGAACAGACGGTTGGACATCGGATAATATCGTTACCCGTGATTTCGTTTATATGAGTCCGGGCACCGTCCCGTTTTTTGATGATTTCCTCAAGCTTGATGCTTGTAATTGGCGTTCGAACGGTGCAATATGGGCTAATGGCTCTGATGTAATGTTCGATCCGGCGCCTCCAGTAGCTTCAGGCGCTGTTGTCCTAAATCGCAGAGATGCAAATGGCAACCGTTATTTCCTTGATAACTCTGCTGACACCCTAACATCTACCCCGCTGAACCTCACTGGCAAGTCAAATGTCTGGGTGATATTTAGCTACCAACGTGGCTCGAAAGCTGACAGCAATGTTGCGGGCGTAACCAATCGAACCATCGTCGGGCCAGAAGTCGTGATGACCGATAGCATCAACAATGTACTTCGTGGTGATAGTATGATCGTCGAAGGTTTGATCTCAAGCGGCGCAAAATGGAATCCTGCGACAGCTGATTGGTCAAGAATTGCTGCCTTTACCGGCGGGCTTGATGTGAAAACTCAAAAATATCGCGTACAACTTCCTGCTTCACTTATTCACGATCACACTCGTATCCGTTTCCGTTATGTAGCAAAAAAAGATGGAGCGCTTTATGGTGCACCATTTGAAGATGATGATAACTGGGTGATCGATGGGTTCCAAATGAATGCCGCGACCAACGGACAGACAGAACTTGAACCATACGATATGGATCTTGGAAGTGTAAACTATACTCACATCCCACGTAATGTAAAACTCATTACACCAAAAGTGAAGATCGGTAGTAACGGTGTGCAGACTAATCTTGCAACCTATGCCGTGCGCCTGGTCATAAAAGATGCATTTAACCGTGAAGTATATCATCGTATTCAGTCGATCTACACACCTGCCCCACATACTGATACAGTCATTTCTTTCCCGGTATGGCAAATTGAAGGCAGCCAAAGTGGTGTATTTACATCGAAGATCCAAATGGAGCAGAACTTCAATGAGATCCGTCGTCAGAATGATACCGTCACACTCTATCGTACATTATATATTGATGACAAGTACGCATGGGATGATGGCGTTCCGGATTCATCAGGTACGATGGTCGTTGCAGACCCACATTTCTATATGGATCTCAAACCACTCGCTTCTGATTCATTGCGAGGCTTTGACTTCTATCATCTCGATGCAACCGGCACAACAAACTGGACGATTAGCGTGCGAGACACCAACGGCACACTGTTGACAAGCCGTTCATTCTCATATAACACACTTGTTCGTGGCTTCCAACGTGCTACGTTTAATCCGATCTGGATGCAAGCCGATTCAGTCTATCGTATCGAATGTAATATGACACAAGGCTTCGGTCTTGGTGGTGATGGCTCGCGCGGCTTAGTCTTCCAAACAAAAACAGGTTCAAGCCCGAAATATACAGCGCTTTATCCTGAGATCCTAGACGGCTTCCGCGACCAGTCAGGCAATAAATATCTTACTGCCAGTGGTGCTGCCCGTAACGGTAGTGGTGGTGGACCGCTATTGCCGATGGTTCGTCCTGTATTCAAAGGATTAGCTGTTGCTCTGCCGATCGAGCTGGCAAGTTTTGGCGGACACCGTAGTACAAATGGTGAAGTTGCCCTCAACTTTAGTACAGCCAAAGAAGAGAATGTTCATCATTTTGAGGTTGATCGTGAATCAGAAAACGGATGGGTACTTGCCGGAAGTTTGAATGCGCGCAATGCTCGTCTCGGTGCAAACTATGCACTTGTTGACAGATCTGCTCCGCAGAGTGCGATAACTTATCGTCTTTCGGAGATCGATCTCGATGGCTCACGCTCTGCCGTTGGCTTTACCAATGTTGGTGCTTCGACTTCGTTCGAGCCGTTAACGATCTCGGTGTCTCCGAATCCGACAGCTTCGAGAATTCATTTAACGATCAATGGTATCACAGAGCCTGCTCAGATCAAAATTTATGATCTTCTCGGCAAGGCAGTTATGTCATCGACAGCCGCTACATCAGGTATTGTTGATCTTGATGCTTCTATCCTCACATCGGGTACCTACACGATCGAGGTTATATCTGGTAACGAATTGAGCCGTGGCTCGGTCGTTATTCAAAAGTGATAAGATTGCGATAACATTAAAAAAGCACGGGATAATATGTCCCGTGCTTTTTTTTTGGGTATCAGTGTTACAAATAAGAACATTTTGTGTTCTCTAAAGAAGATGATACCTCTTCATATCCGAGTTGCTATTTTTTTCCTCTGCATTGTTGCCATATTTAGTGGCAATGTAAGCGCGCAACCTATTGCGACATACGGGACACATTTTACATTTGCTATCCCGGAAGGCCCCGATAATCTTGTTGATCCGTTTGGTCCGGCAGATTCATCACAACTCTATCTCTATGTCATCACTTCCGGTTGTGGTACCGGAAAGATCACTTCTCCATCGGGATATTCCACAACATTTGCTTTTACTTCAAAGGATGTCACGACGATCAGACTGCCTTATTCATTGATGCTTCTCAATGATCTTGGTAAACAATCAAAAGGAATACTCATCGAAACAACGGTGCCGGTTCAGCTGATCTTCCACAATTTTTTTGCCTCAGCCGGCGAGATGACTCAGGTCTATCCTGATGATGCACTTGACACATCTTACCGTATCGCAACTTGGGGTATCTACAACGATCCGACCGAAGATAATAAAACAGAATTTGTTATCACCGCTCCTTATGATAATACTACCGTCACCATCGAGCCTGCGGTGATACCACTCGGGGCAGTAAATAATAATACTGTTACAACCACACTTAATAAAGGCGAGTGTTATATTGTAAAAGCCGATAGCAATGGCATCCCTGCCGGCACATCGCTTTCAGGCTCATTAGTACGATCAACAAAACCTGTCAGTGTCCTTTCCGGATTAACGTGCGGTTACGTGCCATTAGGTACTGAGGCGTGCAACGAACTATTGAATATGGAGCTTCCTCGGCGTTTGACCGATACTATTTTCTATACTGCTCCCTTTAGTGACTATCCGGGTTATGGATTAATGTTCGTCTCCGATGTTCCTGATTTTTTTGCGATCTCGGGTGGCGGGCTTACCTATCAATCGTCAAATGGAGTTATCGAGATCCCATTTGTCAACCGTCAAGAAGTTTTTACCGTAACAGCACCAGCACATTGCTATCAATTTTCACTCGGGTTCGAACTCAACCGTGCAACGGCACTGAGCGATCCATCGATGATCACGGTAATGCCTCGTTCGCAATTTTTAGATTCGCTCGAGTGGTTCGTACCGGATTTCCAAGGGTCGTTCGGACAACCGTTTCCGAATTTTGTTACGATCATCTACCCCACAACTGCGGAAGCCCAATTGCAACTCGATGGGTTGTCTGCAAGGACACAAGGTACACCACAACCCATATTCGGCACAACATACTCATTTATTAATGTCCAAATTCCGGGCGGCATACATCACATCAAATCGTCGGAGCCGGTCTTTGCGTTTGCATCTGGGTTTAGTGTCGCAGACGCCTATTCTTATAATATCGGCGAGACAATGCCGGTGATCTGCGATTCGTTGCTTTCAACGTTTACTTTTGATACGACCGAGGCAAAAACCTGTCATGATTTTACCGTTGCCGTTCATCTGAGAAAAAGTATTTGTGATGATCTTACGTTTGCTCATATCGAGCTTCCGTTCGATACGATATTATTTTCGTTGTTTGGTATCGACGCGGGACCAGTTACGCAGGCAAACATTATGACCATCGATACGTCATTACCGGGACTCATTTCTATCGACGTCATTGGTGCGCCAATGTTGGATGGCGATACGATCTGCCTATTTCGCTTTCATGCGGGGCCGAGTGCATCAAGATCATTACTGACATTTCAAGGTTCACTTGCACGCCGTAAACCAAATTGCACTAATTTACAAGAACTTCGCACACTTTCTCAGTTCTTACCTATTCTCGAAGCTCGTGATACGGAATTTACCAAATTTGCATTTCAAATCGGGACCGCGAAAGCAGGAGATAAAGCAGTGGGTGTCTTGAGTCTCATAAGTGCTTTACAAACTCAGACCAATTCGTTAAAACTTCGATTGCAATACAACCACGACCTGCTGTTACTAAAAACGATCGTCCCATCAACTTTACTGACAACTATACCACCATTCACGATCACACAGATCGATGCTTCGACCGACGAAGTAACACTCAGTTCGCCGTTGCCGGTGTTGCAAACTGGTTCGGTGCTAAACTGTATCTTTGATGTATTCGAAACGAATAAGACTTCGACTCCCGTACTTTTTGCAGTTTCTCTCGGTAATGATCGGGCTTGTCCGCTTGATATACTTGCAAATGCTGACAGTACTTCGTTCACGATCTCCGATAGTTGTGGCTCGCAATTTCTCGCTCAAGCGCTTCGAGGAGAAATGCTCCAACTGTTATCGATCATCCCAAATCCTGCATCACAATCTATTGTAATTTCTTTCAACCAATCCTTACCTCAAGCACAGGCTTCGATAAGTCTATCGAATGTACTTGGAGTTGAGGTACGTCGTTGGGACGAGCAAACTATTTCCGGTAACCGCTCACTCCTCCCCAAAGATGTCTCTGGCTTGCCAAGTGGGGCCTATTTCTTGAATATTGATATTCAAGGAAGGCATTGCTCCTCGGCGCTGATGATTCGGAACTAATCAATCCTCAGATTGCCTATCACCTGACTTGCCCGGGAAACTTCGCTCGGAGCTCTTCGTAGGCAAGGCGATCTTATTCATCAAATCCCGTTTTATTATGCGTACACTGATACTGGTAATTGCTTTCGTTTATAGCGCAAGTTTGGTTTCGGCTAAAAATGAATTTAAAGTCGAAGAGCACACCTCTCCCGATGGAAAATATAAATACACCACTGTCTCGGGTGATCCGCTCGGAACAAGAATCTATACATTACAGAATGGTCTGAAAGTCTATCTTTCGGTCAACAAGAATGAGCCTCGCATTGAAACGATGATCGCCGTTCGTGCTGGCAGTAAGAACGACCCATCGGATGCTACCGGACTCGCCCACTATCTCGAGCATTTGCTTTTTAAGGGCACCGATCGTTTTGGTAGTCTCGACTACGCGAAAGAAAAGCCGTTGCTCGACGAGATCACAAATCGTTTTGAAGAATACCGGAAAATCACCGATCCAGCCATTCGCAAACAAAAGTATCATGAGATCGACTCGGTCTCAGGTGTTGCCGCAACATTTGCTATTGCAAATGAGTATGACAAAATGCTTGGTGCTATTGGAGCAAAAGGGACGAACGCATTTACATGGTTCGAGCAAACCGTCTATGTCAATGACATTCCATCCAACCAGATTCACAAATGGCTTGAGATCGAGTCAGAACGTTTCCGTCACCCTGTCCTAAGATTATTTCATACCGAACTCGAAGCTGTCTATGAAGAGAAAAATCGTGGTCTTGACAATGATGGCGAAGCTGAAGATGAAGAATTGATGGCGCAGTTGTTCAAACATCATACGTATGGTACACAAACGACCATTGGTACGGTCGAGCATTTGAAGAACCCATCGATCAAAAAGATCGAAGAATATTTTGCGAAGAATTATATCCCGAACAATATGGCAATTGTTCTCGCCGGCGATCTGGATATGGATAAAACGATCGTTGACATTGATAATCAATTTAGTATTTTACAAGCAAAGCCCGTTCCGACCTTTTCTTTTCAACCCGAAGAAGAGATCACCTCGCCTATTCGTCGTGAAATCTTAGGGCCCGATCCGGAAAATGTGTATATCGGCTATCGCTTGCCGGGTATTTCTTCACGCGAAGCATTGGTTGCAACAATGATCGACATGATCCTTTCAAATCGTGTTGCCGGCTTGATGGATCTCGACCTTAATCAGAAGCAAAAAGTGCTTAATGCCAGCACCTGGTTGCTGCAGCAGAAAGATTATAGCATCCATCATCTTCAAGGATCTCCGCTCGAAGGGCAGAAACTTGAGGAAGTCGAATCATTGATGCTTGCTGAGGTTGAAAAAGTAAAGAAGGGTGATTTTAGTGATGCATTAATACCCGCTGTTATTAATGATCTTACCGTCCAGCGCCTCAAAGCTAATCAAAGCAATGGTGCAAGAGTCAATTCGATGATGGAGTCGTTTATTCATCATCAGGAATGGAACACCATTGTTTCCCAACTTGACGATCTATCAAAGATCAGCAAAAAAGAAATTATGGATGTTGCGAATAAATATTATCGCAATAACTACGTTGTGGTCTATAAACGACTCGGACAACGCAATTCGCCGAAAGTAGAAAAGCCACAGATCACTGGTGTATCGGTCAATCGTGAAGCAGAGTCGCCATTCTTGAAGAACTTGATCGCTACTTCGACCGAGAACATTTCCCCGAAGTTCATTGATTACAAAAAAGATCTTGAGATCAAATCACTTCCTGGGAATGTACCATTCCATTATTTACGTAATACTGAAAACAATTTGTTCTCGCTGTATTACTTGCTCGATATGGGTTCGCATGAAGATAAGAAGATGGCATTTGCGCTTGGCTATCTCGATTTCCTCGGCACAGGAAATATGAAAGCCGAAGATGTAAAGAAAAAACTTTATAGTCTTGGCTTGAGTCTCAGCGTATCGGCAACACAAGATCAGGTTTATGTTTCGCTGAGTGGATTACAGAAGAGTTTTAGCGAGGGTGTTACATTGCTCGAACAATTGATCTCTTCGGCAACGCCCGATGTAGATGCACTCGGTAAGTTGGTTGATCGTACACTCAAAGCTCGTACCGATGCTAAACAAGACAAAGGGACGATCTTACGAGGGGCGATGGCTGACTATGGTAAGTATGGAAAGTATAACCCAACAACGGATATTCTTTCCGAGAGCGAACTTCGAGCATTAAAACCGCAAGAATTGATCGCGAAGATCAAGGCACTACCAACATTTGAACATCGTATTCTCTATTATGGACCTGAGCAATCATCCACGGTAATGTCAATGCTCGCGAAGTTGCACAAAGTACCATCTCATCTTGCCCCGCTACCGAAAGTAGCTGATTATATCTACCAAGAAACCAATGAGAATAAAGTGTACTTCGTAAATTTTGAAATGCAACAGGCTGAAGTACTTCTGCTTTCGAAATCATATATGTATGATCCTACAAAAGTACCATTGCAGACAATGTACAATGAGTACTTTGGCGGTGGTATGTCATCGGTAGTATTCCAAACTATCCGTGAATCGAAGGCACTTGCTTATTCAGTGTGGTCTAACTATCAGGCACCATCGAAAATGAACAAGCCTAATTATGTCTTCTCTTATGTCGGTACACAAGCCGATAAACTTCCGGAGACGATGGATGCAATGTTCGAACTCTTTGAGACACTTCCGAAAGCCGACAAGCTTTTTGATCAATCAAAAGATGCGATCTTGAAGAAGATCGAAACCGAGCGTATCACTCGCGAAAATATCTTGTTTAACTACGAGACTGCACAAAAACGTGGCCTCGATCATGACATTCGTCAGGATGTTTATAATCAGGTACCATCAATGGATTTCAATACGATCAATAATTTCCAGAAGCAATACATCAAAGATCATCATTATACGATCTTGGTACTTGGTTCGAGAGAGAAGATCGATATGAAAAAACTCGAGAAGTGGGGACCGGTAAAAGAACTCTCACTTGAAGAAATATTTGGGTATTGATCCCCTTTATTTAAAGACAAAAAATGGTTGTGATACAATAGTATCACAACCATTTTTTTTATGCCGAACTGAATTATGCTTTGATGCCTTTGTGACCGATATCAGCACGATAATATGCGCCGTCGAATGAGATCTCGTGAACAGCATTATATGCCGTAGTAATAGTTTGTTGTAATTCATCCGCATAGCCAATAGCCGTAACAGAAAGTACTCTCCCGCCGGATGTAACGATATGCCCCATCTCATCGAGTTTGGTGGCGGCGTGAAAGACAGCAACGCCATGTTCTATCTCCCGTTGTTGATTAAAATGATCAAGACCTTCTATCATTTTCCCGGTTTCGTAGGATTCGGGATATCCTTGGCTTGCCATAACGATCGTGACTGCGGTCGCATCGAAATGTTTTAATGGCAAATGTTCTTTGAGCCTGCCGGTTGCGCAAGCGAGTAATATCTCTGCAAAATCACCCTGCAACAATGGAATAACAACTTGTGCCTCGGGGTCGCCAAAACGCACATTGTACTCAACTACCCTTGCTCTGCCGTTTTTGATCATCACACCAACATAGAGAAGACCTTTGTAAGGGCGATTCTCTTCGCGCAGTCCGCGGAGCGTTGGTTCGATGATCTCTTTCCGAATTTGTTCAAGTATAGCAGGCGTTACAACCGGAGCCGGTGCATAAGCACCCATTCCGCCAGTGTTCTTACCGCGATCATTATCGAGCAAACGTTTATGATCTTGCGCCGGGATGAGCGTATCATAATCAATGCCATCGGTGAGTGCAAAAACACTTGCTTCTTCACCTTCCATAAATTCTTCGATCACAATCCGCGTCCCTGCCTCGCCGAAAATGCGACGGCTGAAAATATCGTCCATCGTATCGATCGCTTCGGCTTCAGTTTCAACGATGATCACGCCTTTTCCTGCGGCGAGCCCATCGGCTTTAATAACAGCAGGGTAGTTAAGATGACGGAGGAACGTGCGAGCTTCTAATTGTTCGGGTGCGGTAAAGACAGCGTAACGCGCAGTCGGGATGTTATGCCGATGCATAAACTCTTTCGAAAATGCTTTCGACGCTTCGAGTATGGCAGCATTACGATGCGGACCGAATACAGGGATATGCTCTTCGTCAAGTATATCAGCAACACCAGCCGCGAGTGGTGTTTCGGGCCCGATAACGACTAAGTCGATACGTTCGCGAAGCGCGAAACCGATTACCGATTTTGCATCGGTCGGAACAAGATCGCTCACCAGTTCGGCAGCTTGTGCGATACCCGCATTACCGGGGGCACAATATAGCTGAGTAACGATAGGCGATTGCTTTAGCTTCCAACAAATAGCGTGTTCACGTGCCCCAGAACCAAGAACAAGAATCCGCATAAATTATAAGTCGATTAGAAAAGTGGGTGAAAGTGCAAAATTACGGAGAAAATCGGAATTGGAGATGGAGAACAGAAAATTGAGGGGATTTTCTCCTTTTGGCATTACCCATTAATACCCTAATTCTCTTAATAAAATACCATAACGGAGACCTTTTGTACTAACAGTAACGGACTCAAGACCCATCTGAAGCATCGCTTCGTAGAGTATGAGCGAACCTGCTGGAAGAATATCTGCTCGTGCCGAGGAAATTACTGGGTAACGACTGACCAACTCAGCAGTCGTGATCGAGAACATTTCTTCAATCAATGTCGCGAGTTCATCGATCTCAATAACAGTGCCATCGACGATAGCAATATCAAAATCTTTCAGTCGGTGCTTCATTGCTGCAAGTGAGGTCGGCGTTCCTGCAACGGCAACGAGTGAACTTGGAATTGGCAGAGAATTGGTCGCCGGTTCGAGTTGAGTGCGGATATACGTTCTTGCTTGTATTGCGTTGTCTGGGATGTTCGAACTGAAGAAACGCTCTTTAATTCTAACTGCACCAATATCAATACTCGTCCCGCTGTGAAATACACCATTATTACCGATAGAGATTTCCGTACTGCCACCACCAATATCAATTGTCGCTATCGTACCCCGGAGTTGCTCTTTCATCAAACCATACAGCGCACCACGAAAACTCCATTGTGCCTCATCTTCACCACTGAGGAGTACTATATCAATACCAAAGTCTGCTTTTACGCGACTAATAATTTCCTGACGATTTTCTGCATCACGCATTGCGCTGGTCGCGAATGCTGTCACACGATCAATAGCATTGGTATTGATCAGTTCTTTATATCGCTTTAGAATTTCTGCAAAACGGGTGTAGGCTTCTTCGGTGATACGTTTTGTTTTATCTACTCCTTCGCCGAGACGTGCGATCGAATGTTCATCTCGAAAAATGATCGGCGAGGAATCGGGACTGCTCTCAGCCATCAGCATCAACACGGTGTTTGTCCCGATATCAAGAACAGCTATTCGCATTTTAGCCGTTATAACTAAATCGTAAACATACCCACTCATTTTCTTGGAGGCGCTCTTGAAGTTGATACCCTGAAGATTGGTAAGCCTCGACTACTTCATCGGCATCATATTCTAATAAACCTGAAAGAATCAAAATGCCGCCGCTCGTTTGATGCTCAGCGATCTGGTCGTTGATCGTCAGTAAGACGTTGCGGTGAATGTTCGCAATAAGAATTTCAAAGTGTTCTTCCAGAGTGACAACAGTCGACAGTTCACCTAATCGCAATTCAATTTTCTCATGACCATAACCATTGCGCTCACAATTTTCTTTTGAGTTTTCAAACGCCCATTCATCAGTATCAACCGCGATTGCATGTGCGCCACCGCGCATCATTGCATACATTGCGAGAATGCCTGTACCTGAGCCAAGATCGAGAATTTTTTTACCCGAGCAATCAATGTGCTCGATCATCTTCAAGCAAAGACGAGTTGTTTCGTGATGACCGGTGCCGAAGCTCATCTTTGGATCTATCACAATTTGGAAAGTCGTCGCGAATGCACTTGCTTCGTCGAGTTTCCAGCTTGGTGTAATGGTCAGATCATCAGAGATACGAAGCGGCTCGATCGACGCTTCCCACTGGGCATTCCAATCGGTTGTTGCCTGGGTGATCGTATCGAGAAGTCTAATCTTTCCATTAAATGGCGCAAGAAAATCTGAAAGTTGCTGTTGCGCATCATCATTCCATTCATCTTTAAGAAGATGAACCACGAACGATCCGTTTGGCTGTTCTTCAAATCCTTGCGGGTCATGGTTAAGCATAAAATATCCCTGCAAAGAATCTTCATCCTCAAGAGAGACTTCAAATACCAATGATAAATATTCTATTTGTTGCATTATTATTGTGCCACCGTTGGTTTCGATTTGAGTTTGATCTCGAAGATCTTCGTCCAAAGTTTCCCCGTGATAAAAACACGGTCGTTCTGTTGATCGTAGGCAATACCATTAAGTACATCGGCGTGTTGCTGTTCTTCAGGGGTTATCAGATTAGCACAATCGAGCCATGCAATGACTTTTCCTGAAGAAGGGTCAATTCTCGCGATACGATCTATCTGCCAAATATTCGCCCAGATCTCGCCTCGGATATATTCGAGTTCGTTCAACCGTTCGACCGGGAGCCCCCCATCGGTGACTTGTATAGTCTTAATAATTGCGAGCGAATTCGGATCAAGATATAATATATTGCTCGAACCGTTTGACATAATAATATTCGTGCCGTCATTGGTCAGCGCCCAACCTTCGCCTTGATAATTCCACGAGCCGAGCTTCTTAAATGTTTTCAGGTCGTAAATAAAACCAATATGAGATGTATAGGTCAGTTGGTAGATCTTCGAGTTGAGAATTGTAATACCCTCGCCAAAATATTGTTTGTCAAGATCGAAATTTTGGAGCGTCTTCCCTGTTTTCAGATCAAGCTTGCGAAGATGTGAATGCTCATTGAGCCCGGTGCTTTCATAGAGGAAGCCATTATAGTATTGCAGACCCTCGGTAAAAGCTTCGTGATCGTGGGGAAATGTGTTGACTATATCAAAACCCACATTCGGCGCAGATGGCACCGTGGGTGCCGGGGCTTCAGTTTGAGGTAAAGGCGTATCGGCTGCTTTTTTCCCGCAACCATAAAGAAGTAAAAGACTAACGGCGATATGTTTTATTGACAGCTTCATTATTCAATTGATTTTCTTCAGCGCCAAGTGTAACAAAATCGTTTGTATCGAGTTCTTTATGGTAGTGGCCGCGTAAACAAATCTATACGAATTTCGCGGACATAGCCTGTAACGAGCCATGCTCTTTTTGAGTGACCTCGACAGGCTTTTTTATTGCCCAAAATCTAGGGGGAACATCTTCGATTCGAAAACGTATGTACACGTAATTAATTATTTATAAACGTATGATTACGATCAGAAAAGCAGATGACAGAGGGCATGTAGATATGGGCTGGCTTAACACCCATCACACTTTTTCTTTCTCCGATTATCATAACGACAAATGGATGCATTTCCGCACCCTTCGTGTGATGAATGAAGACAGAATTGCTGCCGGAAAAGGTTTCGGGATGCACCCGCACCGTGATATGGAAATTATTACCTACGTTCTTTCCGGAGCTGTTGAACATCAAGATAGTATGGGCAACTCAGGTGTGATCCGCCCGGGTGATGTGCAACGGATGAGTGCCGGAACGGGTATCTTTCATAGCGAAGCGAATCCTTTTGATGAAGAACTCTATCTTTATCAGATATGGATATTTCCAAAAGAGAGAAACGTCACCCCAAGTTATGAGCAAAAACGATTTGAAGATGCTGAAAAAACAAATCAGCTTCGACTGATCGCAAGCCCCGACGGAGCTGATGGCTCGGTGACTATTGGGCAAAATGCGAAAGTATTTGCTTCGTTGCTTGATAAAGGCACAACAACGAATTATGTGTTAGAGCCCGGACGTGCGGCATGGCTGCAGGTAATATCCGGCTCTCTCACCATTGGTGGCATTACTGCTACTTCCGGAGATGGTCTTGCGATAAGCGATGAGACTGATCTCACGATCAGTGCGAACGAGGCTTCGCACCTAATATTATTCGACCTCAACTAAATTAAACAAAGGCGGTTTTCACAAACCGCCTTTTTTATTAAGTTCTATGGAATCGTCCACTGTTAGTTGAACAAGCGGTGAACTAAGATTTCCTTTTGCCGCGGCGCGTTTTGCTTTGCGTTTTTCGTCTTTGTCAACTCGCATTTGTTTGAGAATCCCGATAAGATCAAGTTCCAAAACCGGTTGCTTGCTAACGCCTATGGTTAATGGTTTTGTACCCGGTACTTTTGCGGCACAAGCATTGCACGAAGAAAGACAATCATAACATAATACACACTGGCCGTGTGAATCGGCATCAGTATCAGTAGCGAGTAATCTTGGATCGAGCGCCATTGGGCAATCATGGACACAGACTTCGCCGAGGGTACAGTTCGCGGGTTCAAAATCAATTCGCATCATGTGCTTTTGCGAAGTGACATTCAAATACCATCCAATTGGACAGTAGAGCTGACAGAAGTTCAATCCCACTTTCCAAAGCATCACATACGCTATTACCACCAAAGAAACAAATACTATTACAAATGGCACGAACGCGCTGTGCGTGGGCGAAAAAAGTACTGAAATATCAGTAAACCAATTCAGAAGGCCTACCGTCGCAACAAGTGAGGCAATAAGTGTTGCGAGATGTGGAAGGACCGGAGCAAGTTTTTTTCGCTTTACTGTTTCTTTTGTATAACGAAGTGTTTTTAGAAGAGTACCCCACGAACAGATCCACCCACAAAAAATACGTCCATAGAGATAATTTGCGATGAGTGTAAATACATAAGATCCTGCCCAAATAAAGAGAAAAGCTGTTGCAGTTTGAAGCCAAGTCGTTCTCTCGCCGAACGCATAAAACACTCCATTGAGAAAATCAAACTTTACGATACGAAGTATCGGCAACACCAATAATGCGACGATTACCGCCCCATTTACCCAATATCGTACGGTAACAATATTTGCGCGGTACTTTGAGTTCATTGCTTTACTACTTCGCCTTTAATACCAAGTACCCCAAAAAGCAGAAGCATCACAGCGCCGGCAAGCATCAATAATACAACCAAGCCGCTCATCATGATCGATGTAACCGAAGGATTGGTATTAAACGAATCGATGAACGTCGGTAGGCTCAAAGCAAGCAACGTGATCATAACGATTAATGCGACTAAACTAAGTATGCGAGTTAACATTATTATTGTCCTTTCAATATTATTTTGATAACGATTGTGCTTGCGGCTTACAGCAAGATTCTACGCCATTCGACTCGAATGGATTCGAGTAAAGCCCGGCACCTCGGAGAATAGTGAGCAACCCCATTGTCATCAATAAGACAACGGCGAGAGTTGATCCATATTTACGAAATCGGGCACCGATCGAGTGCGATAGCGTTGCAAGCAAGATCAGCGCAGGCGCGGCGCCCAACGCAAAGACTCCCATCTCGAGTGCACCAAGTATGGGCGAGTGCGTTGCTGCCGAGTGCAATGCCATGCCATAGAGCAACCCGCAAGGCAGAAGCGGAGTCAGCAAGCCGATCAAAAAACGAGATTCCGAAGAGCGCGATTGTATGAGTGAGCCAAGAGCTTTGAATAATTTACTCTTCGATACCGAACTTGATCTATGTTTGAAAATATCTAATTGAAATAATGCAGCTGCGATCATTAACACACCGAACGTGATCGTAAATACTTGTTGCATAAGCGGTGAGATCATTGTAACTCCGCCAAGCAAGCCGGCGAACATCCCGATAGTCGCATACGATATTACTCTACCACCATTATAGAGCACCTGAGGGATCACAACCGAAGCTGTTGTTGCTCTCAGCACTGCCGAATTTCCAGAAATATTGATCTGTATCGGTTGAGTGGAATTCTGAGAGCATCCGATAACGATCGGTCCGCACATCCCTACACAGTGCATACTCGAAAGTACTCCGGCTGCTAATGCAAGCCATAATTCAGGCATTGCTCACCTCCTGAGAAAAGATATTACCACTGCGAAGGCGCATCGAGTTCCGAGCGACTATAAGGCTCGAAATCGTCATTGCAAGTGCTGCGATAATAGGGTTAAGAAATCCGAGCGCTGCAAAGACAACACCGATCACATTGTACGCAAAAGCCCAGAATAAATTTTGCTTCACGATACGCATTGTCAAATGCGATAGTGTGAGCAACTGCGGAATTCGGCGAAGATCATTATCAAAGATAATAACATCTGCTTCGCTTCGGATAAGATCGGAACCACTGCCCATTGCGATGCCGACTTGCGCGGCTCCGATCGCAGGAGCATCATTAAACCCATCACCGATAAACACGGCGTTTACTTCCCCAGAAACAATTCGTGATTTGTCTTCCGGCAACAGTTTCCCAATAGCTTTACATTGAAGGGCTTTTCCGAGACGCTCTGCAACAGCGGTCTCATCTCCTGATAAAATAACGCTGTTATATCCATTCAAGGCGAGAACCTGAAATACTTTGACAGCCTCAGGCTTAATTTCGTCTTCATATTTGAACTGTAACACCTGATCATCGACCGAGCAAAATACTGTTGTCATTTCATTCGATGATGGACTGTGTGCATCAGTTACAAAATGCTCTGAACCGATACGAACCACTCGTCCGTCAACTACAGCCGAGATACCTTGCCCGGCAATTTCGCAAACATTACTCAACACACTATTGATATTTGAATGATACTGCGACGCGATCGATTTTGAAAGTGGGTGCGATGACATTGCCGCAACACTTGCCGCAAAGCCAAGAATATCCTCAGTCGGCAATACCGAAGAATCTGACGAAGTAATAAGTGACACTCCCTGAATATTCGGAGTACCCTTGGTAAGGGTCCCTGTTTTATCGAAGAATAATGTTCGCATAGAAGCAAGTCGTTCGACAACACCCAACGAACGGAACAGAATACCATGTTTCGAAGCTTGGGTGACAGCCATCCATAATGCCGCAGGGGTAGCAATGCCTATTGCGCAAGGACAAGCGATCAATACGACACTTAAGAATGCAAATAAACCATGACGCCAATCAGTTGCAAATGACCAATAGAAAAGACTGCCGATAGCGACAGCCAGAATGATCGGCACAGCAATCTCTGCAACACGATCTGCTGTATCTTGAATGGGTGATCGTTGTAATTTTGATTCGATCAATAAATTCTTTAATTGTTCAATATAGCTTTCTTCTTTTGTTTTCGTAACCAACAGACGGAGTAAGCCGTCATAGTTGATCGAACCCGCCAGAAGATGATCGCCTGTTTTATACTCAATCGGATTCGGCTCCCCGGTGAGCATTGCTTCGCTAATACGTGCGTTGCCGCTAAGTATCTTGCAATCTAAGGGAATCACTTCGCCAGGCTTTGAGAGAATGTTACTACCTATAGCAACAGATGCAACTTGTACTTCGCGAACAGTACCGTCTTCTTGAATAAGTGATACAAGAGAAGGCATACTTTGCTCTAGTTCTTCAACGGCTTTTGATGCTTTTGCCCGTGACTTTGCTTCAAGATATCTTCCAGTCGTGACGATTACTAAAATAGCAACTGCTGTTTCATAATATACCGGTCCGTTTAGAAATATAGTATTGAAGATCGAGACCAACATCGCAGCTGTTACTCCGATCGCGATAAGCGCATCAGCATTCGTACGCCAACCATTTCGGAAATTTCTGATCGATGATTCGATAAATGGCATCCCCAACAAGAAATAAACCGGCAGCGAGAGCGCCATTAATAGCCACTTAAGAACCTCAAAATAAGACTCGGATCCAAAGCCTTGACGAAAGAAAGCGCCAAGCGATTGAACATACAGTGGCATCGAGAACATCATCACATTGATGCCT
>JBBRNY010000049.1:0-18149 GCA_038229915.1 Kapaibacterium sp. (SeqCode)
CTTTTCAAGGAGGGGTTGGGGTGGTTGATTTCCCCCACTACCCACCTATCCATTCGTATTTTTGCATCATGCAAAAGAAATTCAACAACGATCCTTCCCTCAAAGTATTTCGTCGTTCACTGCGCAACAATCCTACGCGTGCTGAAATTGAAATGTGGCACGGGCTTCGATCCAATCGAGCCGGTGGATATAAATTTCGACGCCAACATAGTCTCGGAAATTATATTGTTGATTTTTATTGCCCACAGTTTTCGCTCGCGGTAGAAGTGGATGGTGCCACACACGAAAATCCCGAGCAAAAAGAATATGACCAGCATCGAACCGAATTTTTACGAGCTAATGGCGTCGATGTCATACGCTTTACCGATGGTGAAGTATTGTATAGCGTCGATATGTGTGTGGAGAAAATTTTGGTGATGATCGAGGAGATCAAGGGGAGGAGTGATGGGCGGGGGAAATCAACCACCCCAACCCCTCCTTGAAAAGGAGGGGCTTTCTTTTTTTCGTCACCATGGATAATCTCTGTGTGCTGAGGCTTAGGCTTCTTCATTTTTGAAATTTCATCGTTGCAAAACTGCCATTTAAACCTCAACCATAAATTAAATAGCCCCTCCTTTTTAAGGAGGGGTTGGGGTGGTTTTATTCTATCTTGAACACCTCAATCCCTCGTTTGGTAAAAAATTATTTACCGATTCATTTCCAATTTACAAACTAAAAAAAACATGAGCCCCTCCTTCCCAAGGAGGGGTTGGGGTGGTTGAAATTCAACTCGGGGAAATGGTGTTCTCATCTCTTCATTGATATTATCATTTTTCTGTCCCTATGAAGAAACTGACACGTGTTGCGTTATTTTTCGCAATTTTCTCGCTCTCACTTCAATATGTCGGTTGCGGCGGTGCCGAAATATCGAGCGCCAAACTCTACCGCGGTCAACGTAATTATAATAAAGCCAATGAGTTGTTACTCGCCGCGCTCAAGAGCGACCCCCATAGCGATGAGGGCTGGGCGTTGTACGTACAAAATCTTTATGACCTCAATAACTACGAGAAGATCGCCGAAGTGATCGATACGGCTAGACTGTATGCGATCAAATTCCGTGGTCAAGTAGAAGATGTTCGTCGCAACACTTGGATCAAACTCTACAATGGTGGCGTTGGCGCGTTCGAACAGAACCCCGACAGCAAAGAAGCACAGCAATCTGCGCTTAGTCTTCTCGAATCTGCAAAGAAAGTAGCCCCCGATCAACCGGAGACTTACGAAGTGCTCGGCAATGTATATTTTGCTGCCCAAGATACACTGAAGGCAATGGCTATCTATGAAGAGGCACTAAAACAAGTTCGCTCTTCTCACGATCAGGGCGTTTCGCTCGGTGTCACGCTGAAGATGTCGCCCGAGTCAGTCGAAAAAGCGATCGGTGGTTCACCAAGTTCACAGCAAATGGTGCCGCTTTCAGGTAATGATTCGGTATTGGTCTATACATACCGTTCAAATGATGGCTTCTTTTATTTTGAAAAAGCAACAAAAGGCGGTCGTGGTTTGCAATTGACGGGATGGCGTTTTACTACGTCGTCGGAAGCCGGTATGCAGCCGATGCGCATTTCGATCAATACCTATCTCAATCTCGCAAGCTATTATTATGCTCAGGGCAACAAAGCCTTGGCAGCAGGCGACAAACCCAAAGCCGAAGAACTCTATAATAAAGTGATACCGTTGCTCGTGGCTATCCAACGTCTCGACCCATCAGACGAAAATGCTTCGAATATCATCCCTGATATTTATTCCAAACTTGATGAACCGGAAAAAGCAAAGTCGATGTACAAACGATTGCTTAACGAACATCCATCGAAGCAACTCTATGCAGCCTACGGTGCCGTGCTCTTAAAAACACAAGACTTCCAAGGCGGTATCGAAGCGTATGAGAAATCGCTCTCGATAGATCCGGCATTCGAAAATGCTCTGTATAATCTCGGCGTTGCCTATCAAAACTGGGCAGCAGACCAACAAAAGAAAGATAAGAAAGCAGACGTAAAACCGGTGCTCGAAAAATCGGTTTCTTACTATGAGCGCGTTCGCTCTGTTAATCCGAAAGATTACAATACGCTCTCGAATCTCTTTCAACTCTATGATATTTTAGGCAAAAAAGAGATGAAAGATAAAACCCTTTCTGATCTCGAAGCCCTTAAGAGCACTGACGTAGGAAATGATAAATGGTATTGGCAAGCAATGATGAAAGTCTATGTCGCCAATAAAAACTCGAAGAGTGCTGACGATGCCATGAAAATGTACGACAAACTTTCTAAGTAATATAGGTAAAGCAAACAAATGGACAATAACAACGAACCACAAGGACAACAACTCCAGATCGAATTGGGCGAAAAAGAAGCCGAGGGAATATATTCAAACCTCGCGATCATCACCCATTCCCCTGCTGAGTTTATTATTGATTATACTCGTGTCACACCCGGTGTGCCGCGCGCACGCGTGCTCTCGCGTATTATTATGACCCCACAGCACATGAAGCTCTTGCTCGGAGCAATGCAGGAAAACATTACTCGCTACGAAAGTCAATATGGCGAGATTCGTGTCGAAGGACAGAACAATCATCCGTTTGGTTTCCGTACCGGGCCTGCAACCCCAACCAGCGGCAACACCAATGGCGGCGGCGAAAAAGTACACTAAAAAAATATTATTACACTATGGTAGTTTTAACCGCGATCTACAAAACACCTGAGGATAGTGCCGCGTTTGATGTGCACTATAACGATGTTCATACACCGCTTATCAAAAAAGTACCGGGGCTTCGTAAACTTGAAGTAACCAAGTACTCGAAGATGCTTACTCCGCCGACTTCGACACTTGCCGAGCAACCATATTTGCAATGCAATATGTATTTTGATGATATGGATGCTTTCAAATCGGCAATGGCTTCAGAAGAAAATAAAGCCGCCGGAAAAGACTTGATGGGCTTTGCAGGTCCACTCGTTTCGATGTGTATCGGCAAAGTTGATGCAATAACTTTATAAGTTATTGTTCGCGTTTTGATAATGGGGCAGACTCTCAGTCTGCCCATTAATAACAGTTTTGATAACCACCTTAGAAACCTATGGCTCGTAAATCCACCAACGAACTCAATCCCTATCAAGAAAAGCGAAACTACGACTTTACTCATATTCTTTATGAGAAAAAAGATTATGTAGCAACGATGACGATCAACCGTCCCGAAGTCTTGAATTGCCTCAATCTCACGACATTGCGCGAGATGCTCACAGCGATCGAAGACGTGATGTGGGATGATGATATTGCGGTCTTGGTGATCACAGGTGCCGGTGAGCGCGCTTTTTGTACGGGTGCTGATCTGAAAGAACAAGAAGAATTTTTCCTCGGCAACCCAAATGATTATTACAAATGGATGCGCGTCTTTATCGAGATGCACGAACGCTTGCGCAACATCGGGAAACCAACGATCGCAAAACTCAATGGTATCGTCGTCGGCGGTGGCAATGAAGTAAATATTTCTTGCGATCTTGCGATCGCAGCCGATCATATTCATATCCGTCAGGTTGGGGCGGCTCGAGGCAGTGTTGCCGCCGCCGGAGCTACTCAGTGGTTGCCAATTATGGTTGGTGATCGCCGTGCTCGCGAAATACTCTTCCTCTGCGAAGAGATACCTGCTCAGAAAGCACTGGAGTGGGGCTTGGTAAATCAAGTCGTCCCAGCGGCCGAGCTTGATGCCGCAGTGGCAGTGATGTGCGAGAAACTGTATAATAAATTGCCAGAGTGTTTACGCTACACAAAACAGCAACTCAATTTTTGGAAAGATTTTAGCTGGCATACTACGATCGGTAGCGCGCGTGATTGGCTTTCTATTCATAATAATTCCGAGGAAGTAGCCGAAGGAATTTCTGCCTTTAATGAGAAGAGACCAGTCAACTATAAAAAGATCCGCAAGAAAAAATCGTAATAGATATTCGACATAATAAAAATGCCTCTGATATTTGTAGTATCAGAGGCATTTTAATTTTACAAAAGAAAATCTTACGGTAAGGCTTTTATATCAGCTTGTAATTCTTCGCTGTGCTGGCGGACTGCTACTTTTTGATAGATTTTTGCGATCTTGCCATCTTTGCCGATCAAGAACGTCCAACGATGTGGATATAAGTTATCCTCGACCGGGACTCCATAAGCCGTGCAAATCTTTGCACCTTCATCAATGAGCAATGGAAAATTGAGATGATCTTTTTCTATAAATTGCTGATGCTTCTTTTGGTCATCGAGCGATACACCAAATATGACGGTATTCAATCCATCGAACTTTGATTTGTCATCGCGAAAGTTACAGGCTTCGACCGTGCATCCCGATGTCATATCTTCAGGATAAAAATACAAGATCACGTTCGACTTCCCTTTGTAATCGGCAAGGGAAATGGTTGTCCCATCAGTGGATTTTACAGAAAAATTCGGGGCTTGATCGCCCGGGTTCAGATTGATCATAAGTGAAGTAAGTAATAAATTTAAAATCAAATTCATAGCCATACATTATTCCTCTTCCAACAAGCCGCTGGCAAAGAGATTCGCGTATCTCACGACATCTTTGCCCAGCTTTAACAATCGCTTTTCAAGGATCGGATCAGCGAGCTGATCGGGTCCACTAAACATTTTATTAGAATTCGAAATTGATACTTGATGCGGCACTACCCATGCCCCAACACCACGCATCACACCTCGTAAGTGGCTGATCGCATTCCCTGCTCCCATCGAGCCACCAGAAACACCGATAATGCCGACCATCTTGTGCTCGAATTCCTCAAAGCCACAGAGATCGATCGCATTCTTCAATGCTCCTGTAAAACTATTATGATAGTCGGGAGTAGCAACGATGATACCTTGAGCATTTTTTACTAGCTCTTTGAATTTATGAACTTCCTGAGGATAGCTCGAGTCCTCACTTCTTCCATCACAAAATGGCAATGGTTGCTCGGAGATATCATAAAAATCTGTTTCTGCCCCGACCGAAGTACTCGCACGCAACGCCATGTGCAACACTGCGGCTGTCGATGAGCCGGGCTTCATACTTCCACAAATGCCAAGAATTCGAATTGCCATTGTTATTTCCCTATGGAGTACGAATAAAATCCTTTTCCGGTTTTACGACCAAGCGTATTTGCTTCGACCATTTTTTGTTGCATCGGATGTGGACGAAATCTCGGTTCGCCAAAAAATTGATCGTACACCGATTGGGTTACGGCAAGATTCACATCAATACCGATCAGATCCATCAGTTGAAACGGGCCCATCGCAAAACCATTGGCTTTGAGCACAGTATCTACTTGCTCGACGGTGGCAATGCCATCACCGACCAGACGGAACGCTTCGCCATAAAAATTTCTTGCTACACGATTGACAATAAAACCCGGAGTATCTTTTGCTAAGACAGGAGATTTCCCGATCTGCTTCACATAGCCTTCGGTGCGATACATCACATCGTCGGTCGTTTCCTGACCACGAATGATCTCGACCAATTTCATAATATGCGCCGGATTAAAGAAGTGCAAACCAAGCACACGGCCCGGATTGCGACAAACTGATGCAATAGCTGTCACCGCAAGCGAAGAAGTATTACTCGCGAAAATGCAATCGTCAGAACAAAGATCTGAAAGTTTCGTAAAGATCTCCTGCTTGATCTTGAGATTTTCAACAGCCGCTTCGATCACCAGATCACAAGTTTTCAGATGTTCAAAATGTGATGTTGTTCGTATCCGCAGTGCAGCCGCGTTTGCATCGGCGATGCTAAGCTTGCCGCGCTCGGTCATTTGCTCCATCATCGCACCAATGCCTTTATACGCACGCTGTAGATAGACATCATTAATGTCGTTCAATACAACATCATACCCTGCCAGAGCCGATGAGAGCGCGATTCCGCTACCCATTGTGCCGGCACCGATTATACCGATTGATTTCAATTTATAGATCTGGTTATTAACGTTTCTATAACAATGCTCAAGCGAGAAATAACTACGCTCTTTATTTGCCTTTAAATTCTGCTTTCTTTTTCTCCCGGAATGCGGCGACGGCGTTGGTGTAATCTTCGGTTCTACCAGCGGCTTCTTGCATATAAACTTCGTAATCGAGAGCTTCATCAAGCGAAAGCGTCGAGACTTTATCCATCATTTTTTTGATGTAGCCATAAGCTTTTGTGGGTCCTGTTGCAAACGCTGTTGCAACTTTGCGTGTCTCATTGGTTAATTGATCTGAGGCAACCACTTGATTGACCAAGCCCAGAGCTAAGGCTTTCGATGCAACAATATCATCACCGGTCGCCGCAAGCTCGAATGCTTTTGCGACACCTACGTTGCGAACCAAGAACCAACTTGATCCCGAATCGGGTACTAAACCAATTCGGACAAATACTTCGATAAGCTTTGCTGATTCTGTGATCAGTCGATAGTCACAAGCAAGTGCGAGCGAACACCCTGCCCCTGCGGCAACACCATTGATAGCACAGATAATTGGCTTCGGAAGATTTCGCATTGCACGAATCAGCGGATTATATCGACGTTCGAGAGAATCTCTCAAAGATCTTTTTCCGCCACCGGTCGGTGCATCTTTCAGATCCTGTCCCGAACAAAATGCTTTGCCTGCACCGGTCAAGACAACGACACGAATCGCCTCGTTCTTTGCAGCTTCTTTGAAAGCGTTTTGAAGTTCAGTGGTTAATTGCTCATTAAAAGCATTATACACCTCCGGTCGGTTGAGAGTGATCGTATAGATGCCATCGCTAAGCTCGGTGAGTACTGTTTGATTTTCTGCCATACAATTGGTTACTTCCCTTTCCATTCTGCTTTGCGTTTCTCGACAAATGCAGCCATTCCTTCTTTCATATCTTCACTGGCAAAGAGCAAGTAAAAATTCTTGCGCTCAAACTCTAAGCCCATCTCGATGGTCGTATCAAAAGATTTTAATACCGCTTCTTTTGCAAGACGCACGGCAACAGGTGGCTTCGAGGCGATCTCTTGCGCTAAGCGAACCGCTTCTTCAAGAAAGAACTCAACCGGCACAACCTTATTCACTAGTCCCGCCTCATAAGCTTCTTGCGCAGTAATAAATTTCCCAGTCAATACCATTTCCATCGCTCGAACTTTGCCGATAGCACGAGTCAGGCGTTGCGTTCCACCTGCACCAGGCATCACGCCGATATTAATTTCCGGCTGACCGATACGAGCGGTTTCGCTGGCGATCACCATATCACAGTGCATCATCAGTTCACAACCACCGCCGAGAGCAAAACCGCTCACAGCAGCAATGATCGGCTTCTTGATCTTGCGGATACGGTCCCATTTCGAAAATTGATCGCGGTAGAGCATATCGACTGCTGTTGCGGTTGCCATTTCTTTAATATCCGCACCCGCGGCGAAAGCCTTATCACTTCCGGCAAGCACAATGGCACGGATGTTCTCATCTCGATCGAGCGAGTCGAGTGTTGCGACAAGCTCATCCATCAATTCCAAATTCAATGCATTCAGCACTGCCGGGCGATGGAGTCGAACAATGGCAACGAAGCCATCGATCTCAAGTAGAAGATTCTTTAATTCAGACATAGATATATTGTGATATGCAAAAATACCACACAAATGTACTGTGGCGGCTGATATGGGAGAATGTGGAAAGTGTATTTTTTTGAAATCTCGGTAGAGACTCTATGAATCTATTTGGGCGGACTAAAGTCCGCCCTACTGGGGATTGTTGTTAACTTCTACCGCGCGAGCCCGAAAGAATGCGAAGGATGAACAAGAACAGATTTAAGAAATCGAGAAATAATCGCAACGCCGCTGAGGTAGGCGGTATTTCATTGGCTCTGCGGAGTATAAGCGAAGTATCTACCAATACAAAACCCGAAAAAATGATCACTCCGACAATAGAGATAGCAAAATCGAAATTTCCTGATTGAACAAAGAACGAATTGATCAGAATTGCCCCGATCAGCACAAAAGCCCCTATCGTAAGCGTTGCGCCAAGAAAACTAAAGTCTTTCTTTGTCACATAAACGTACGTTGTTAACCCAGCAAAAACGATACCGGTCAGAAACAACGCGTTATAGATCACTTGCACACCAGTGCCGGGTAAATAAGAATGAGCAATGGCAAATAGAAGCGGCGATAGCATCACACCACTGATAAATGTAAAGAGGATCATTGTCGGCACAGCCCGAGTGGGTTTATTTGCGCTTGATTGCGCCCAAAAGAATGCGCCAATATATGCTAAGAACAAGATCAACCTATTCTCTGCTGCAAAATAGACCATCCCGGTATTCATCGACGCTAATGCACCGACTATCGCAGCCAACAAACCGAACGAAAAATAGGTATAGACTTTACGTATATATGCCAACCGAGCCTGACCGACCATCGCTAATGCTTCAGGGGTGAACTCGAACATACTTTCTGAGAATTGTGCCATTGCTTAAATATATTGTTCTTCGATAATACGAATAGGTGATGCGTTTGGTTTCGATTGATTCTCTCAAATCCCACACGCAACTGTCCCAGACAGCACAAGAAAAGAACTAAGTCCCACCGTGAGAGGTTATTTAAATGTTAATCATTCTATTCTATGCCACGCTTCGTCATACTTCTGCTTCTATGCTTACCAGCAATTTCGATTGCCCAAAAAACGACCACTGAGATTACGGTCGCTGATCTTAAAACACGTCTAAATATTCTTACTTCTGATGAGTTTGCCGGCAGACGCACCGGTGAAGTAGGGATGGAAAAAGCTGCCAGATATATTAGCAAAGAATTTAAGCGTATTGGGCTTCAAGTCGTTGACCCTTCCCAAACATACTATCAACGTTATGAATTTTCCGAACGTCAATTTGATTCAACTAAAACTACCCCGACAAAAGGAATAAATGTCATCGGATTTCTCAAAGGTAACAATAGGGCTCTTTCGCATGAAGTGGTTATCATTGGCGCCCATTTCGATCATCTCGGGATGGGAGGGCGAAATGCACTCGATACGGTAAAAGCATTTCATCGTGGTGCCGATGATAACGCGAGCGGCACCGCAGGTGTGCTTGAACTTGCCGAGTACTTTGTGAAACACCGAAGCGACCTCAAACGAAGTATTTTATTCATTACTTTCAGCGGTGAAGAAGAAGGACTTTTCGGGAGTCAGCATTATGTAAAAGCACCGCTCATTTCTTTCGAGCATACCCAAGCAATGATCAATATGGATATGGTTGGTCGGCTCAAGGACAGTATTTTAATTATCGAAGGTATGGGTACTTCGCCAAGCTGGGATTCTATTTTTAAACCGATCACCAAACAAAAAAAGCCGTTTGTCATACGTTACAAGCAAGATGGCGAAGGACCTTCTGACCATGCATCGTTTTATCGTAAGCATCTACCCGTCTTATTCTTTTTTACCGGCTTGCACAAAGATTATCATCGCGCAAGCGACACAAAAGACAAACTTGACTATACTGGGGAAGCTAACATTCTAAAATTGGTTGCTGAAGTGGTCAAGCATACTGCAAACACCGCCACAAAACTACCATTCACTATTGTCCCGATCGATACCACGAAGAAATCAACTTCGTTTAAAGTGTATGTCGGTGGAGTGCCCGATTATGGTTACGATGGCGTGGGCTTAAAAATATCCGATGTTACGCCTGGCTCGCCTGCAGCAAAAGCAGGATTGCTTGGTGAAGATATTATCCTCAAGTTCGGAGATATGGATATCAAGAATATTTACGATTATACTAATGCACTTTCAAATCATAAACCCGGCGACAAGGTAACCGCGATGGTGAAACGAGGTAAAGATACAATTTCAGTCGCGATCGAACTGGGAAGCAGAGCCGGAATGCACTGATCTCTTTTATTTTTTTGTATAGTCGAGATGCAGTTCTATTGGGCAGTGGTCGCTTCCCATTACATCCATTTTGATCGGTGCGGCAACGACATTCGGCATCACATCCGGTGTCACCCAAAAATAATCTATTCTCCAACCAACATTTCGCTCTCTGGCTCGAGTGATCTGATCCCAATATGAATACCACTCAGGCTCGCGATTAAATACACGAAAGGCATCAACATAACCCAAAGCTTCGATCTTATCGAGCCAAGCGCGTTCAATGGGGAGAAAGCCAGTCGTCTTTTTATTTTCATCGGGGCGCGCAAGATCGATCTCATAATGCGCCGTGTTAAAATCTCCGGTGAGGATCAATTTCTTTCTATTATCACGAAGCTCTTGCCACTGTGCAAGGATCATTTCGTAAAACTCTAATTTGTATTCGACGCGTTCTGGTCCTCTGCCTCCATTTGGGTAGTAGATGTTATAGAGAATAAAATCTTCATAATCAGCCCGAAGAACTCTTCCCTCACAGTCAAACTTTTCGATGCCACATCCATAGAATACTTCCTTCGGTTCTTCTTTTGTATAGATCGCTACACCGGAATAGCCTTTCTTCACGCCACTAAAAAAGTAGGGTTTATACCCTGGCACATTTTTTAGTGTTTCTGGTATCTGGTCAGGTTGTGCTTTCGTCTCTTGTAAGCAGAGAATATCCGGTTGCTCGGCATTCATATAGTCGATCAAACCTTTGCGCTCGGCGGCACGAATACCATTAACATTCCATGAAGTGATCTTAAGCATTGAGATGAGTTGTATTTGATGGCAACGAAGATCTTTCTTTCGAAAATATGCGATGAATTGCTACGATCGAAAGCATAATAAGATATGGGTCAACTTTTAATGCGCGATGACGAGATTGCACAAAGAACACCATCGCAATAAACGTCGAATATGCAAAAAGCGAGATCAGCAGCCAACGTGTCCGCTTCTCAAGCTGAGTAAGTCCGAACAATCCGAGAACCGCAAGTAATAAACTGATGATGTTGTAAGTCGAGATCATCCAAAGCGGCACCTGAATATTGCTTCCAGCAGATTCTCGAAGCCACCAATGATAATAAAACTTTTTGAGGTCAAGTTTTATCACTTCCCACGGATGTTCACTCATCCACTGTGCTGCAACGTGAAACAAATATGAATCTCGTTCGACCGATGATATATGTTCTCTAAAGTATTGAGCCCGTGCAGAGTCGATAAGCGTACTCTCGGCATTCGGCGGCGCTTGTTGAAATTCTCCGGTGGCGATCGGGTTATTTCCCATAAAGAGATTAAAACCAGAGTTCGAGCTCACTAACACGAATCGACCAAAAACCTGATAATTTCTGATGGTCCATGGTGTAACCATCACGAGCATTATTCCCAACGAAAGAGCATAACCTTTAAGAAAAGTTTTTTTGTCAGGAATAATATAAAACAGCCACAACCCAAAAAAGAACACTCCCACTAAAATATCCGGACGCACAAGAAGTTGTATGCCATAGAGTATCCCAAGAACGATCCATTGCTTCAATGATACTTTCCTTCGGAAGCCATCAAGCAGATATATCGTCGCCGCGATGAGCAAGACATTCAAACCATCCGGATCAATTTTTTCTGACAACAACCACAGCGGAAGATACACAGAGAACGCGAGGAAGCCGACAAATAAGATCGACTTGCGAACGTAGCGTTTGAAAAAATAGTACAGAAATAGGTTTGCACTATGGAAAAACAATAACCCCGTGATCTGCACGATGACTATCCCACCGCCAAGCGCGAATATCCCGAGCAAATAATAGACATATAACGGTGGTATATAACAAGTCGGGGTAAGTACCGTGTCCCATGGGTAAGGATACACGAATCCAAATCCTTTTTGGATGTAATAGGCTATCCAATATGGCTCGCCGACCACAACTGTCGAGCGCAGTGTAAGTATCTGAATAATAAAGATACATAGCGATACAGCTACGAGTGTGCGCCGTTCGTTTCGGTCATTCAATAAGCGTGATACGATCTCTTGGAACAATGCTATTGTAGAATTGGTAAGAGTGTGGTCTCGGCACGAACAGAAGTGATCTCGATCACATCAGCAACAACACCTTCATCTGAAATTTCCCGAAGTGCTACGGTCGCCGTTTGAGCATTCATAGCAACCATATTCGGAACAACGACACGAACATAATTCTCGGTAAAACCTTCGCGAGTTGTACTAAGGATGTTTGACTCATCTTCAAACAACACCGTTGCAACACTTCCTATCTGTGAACGATAGAATGCTTGCAATTTTTTCTCTGAAAGTATCCGAAGCTGGGCATTACGTTTTTTTCGAATATCTTTTGGCACAACTTGTTTCATCGAAACAGCTTTCGTGTTTGGTCTTTCGCTATAGGTAAAGACATGGAGATAACTGATCTCAAGTTCGGTCAGGAATTCGAAACTCTTCAAAAAATCTTCTTCCGTCTCGCCCGGGAAACCAACGATGACATCAACACCAATTCCGCAATGCGGTATTGCTTGTTTCACTTTCGCAATTCGTTCGCGATAGAGCGCAGTATTATATCGACGCTGCATGAGCTTCAAGACAGCATCCGAACCTGATTGCAATGGAATATGAAAATGCGGACAAAACTTCTTACTCGCTGCAACGAGATCAATGATCTCATCGGTCAGTAAATTTGGTTCGATCGAGCTGATACGAATACGCGCCGTTACTTCATTATCATATTCGAGCGCTTTGACAAGTTCAAAAAAGCTACTTCCCGTCTTTGCACCGAAATCACCAACATTCACTCCAGAAAGCACGATCTCACCGAAGCCGTCACGAGACAGACGCCTGGCTTCAAGCACTATCTCATTGATCTCGGTAGATCGAGACACACCGCGTGCCATCGGGATCGTACAATAGGTGCAGGTATAATCACAGCCGTCTTGCACTTTCAAAAAAGCTCGGGTACGTTCGGAAGTATCAGCGGTAGCAGCAATATGAAAATCGGTCGCTTCGTCTATTGCCGAAGAAAATATCTTCGGGGTATCACTTTTAATAAAATCAGAAATGTTCGAGAAGATGTTAAATTTTTCTTTTGCCCCAAGAACAACATCAACACCGTCAATGCTCGCGATCTCTTCGGGACGAAGCTGGGCGTAACAACCGGTGACGGCGATAAAAGTATTAGGGTTTTCTCGCAACACCCGTCGCACGATCTGGCGGCATTCGCGCTCAGCGTTTGAGGTGACCGAACACGTATTGAGAACGAATACGTCTGCATTCGACGAATCGGACGTTACTTCCCAATTGCGCGAACGGAATTGCTCGACGATAGTCGAGGTCTCGGCATTATTGAGCTTACAGCCCAAGGTATGAGCATTTATTCGCATGAGGTCATTAAACGATGAATTCACGGGATTTGTCCCAACGACCCAGTGTTCTTTATTAACCAATAACCTAATAATGACAGCAACCGAACACCATATCGAAACAAAAAAAAATGCCCGATTTTATTCATTGGGCTCGTTTTCTGGCCAGCCGAAGCATATTTGGATCGTAGCGCACGGTTATATGCAGTTGGGGTCAGACTTCATTAAGCTATTCGAGCCTATTATTGATTCGGAGACTGTTGTGATAGCCCCTGAGGGCCTTTCAAGATTCTATACACGAGGATTTGGCGGAAATATCGGTGCGTCATGGATGACAAAAGAAGACCGCTTGAATGAGATTTCCGACTATGTCAGCTATCTTGATAACGTCTTGGCAAGTGTCATCACTAGTCTCGATTCACCAATAAAACGTCTTACACTCCTCGGATTTTCGCAGGGTTGCCCGACTGTTATGCGGTGGGCTGCTCTGGGGAATATCAACCCGGACGAAGTGGTACTTTGGTGTGGTGATGCACCAACCGATCTTGACTTTACGCGATATTCTGAGAAAATGCAGAATAAAACAACATGGTTTGTCAGTGGGAATACCGATAAAATAATCCCGATATCGACTCACGATATGAGCGTCAAACTCCTTACTGACAAAGGGTTGCCGACCGAAACAGTGTTCTTTGATGGTGGACATGAAGTGCCGTCGAATACACTCAAAGAGTTCAAGCTCAGGCTCATCGGCAAATAGAAGTCGTATTTTTGTAGCAGTTAATATTTATAGCAATAATCATTTCACGAATATGGCAAGTCAATTTTCATTCGATGTCGTTTCTGAGTTTGATGCCCAAGAAGTAGATAACGCGGTCAATCAAACGAAAAAAGAAGTCGAGCAACGCTACGATTTCAAAGGAAGCAATACGACCATTGAGTTAAATCTCAAAGAAAAAACAATTACACTTCATACTACCGACGAGATGAAGATTCAGGCACTGAGCGAAATGCTCAATGGCAAAATGATCAAACGCGGTATATCGCTCAAATCACTTGAGTATGGCAAACAAGAAGCCGCTGGTGGTGACACGATTCGACAAGTCGTTAAGCTCAAGAGTGGTCTTGAAGGCGATCAAGCCAAAGAGATCACAAAACTTGTCAAGGAAACAAAAATGAAAGTGCAAGCCCAGATCCAGGGCGATGTCGTTCGTATTGTTGGAAAAAGCAAAGATGATCTTCAAACAGCCATCCAACAATTGAATGCTCACGAATTCGACTTCCCTATTCAATTCACAAACTACCGTTAAATTCTCTGAAGACGCATACTGTTGTTGATCGATCGTTGAAGACATACCGAATAGCATTGTTGCTGATCGGCTTGTCATATTTTTTCTTACAGTGCCCGATAGAAAAAGTATATTCGCGTTCGATGCTCACTGACGCGACACAAAAAGCAACATCCAAGAAAAGGCATCCGAAACTTGACGTTATCGTTCTCGATGCAGGTCATGGCGGCAAAGATCCCGGAGCTATCGGCACCAATGGCTATAAAGAAAAACAAGCAACCCTCGCGATCGTCTTAAAGCTTGGCGAACTCATCGAAGCGGAGATTCCTGACTGCAAAGTAGTCTTTACCCGAAAGACCGACAAATTTGTCGAGCTTTACCGAAGAGGTGAAATAGCCAACACCAGTAAAGGGAAATTGTTTATCAGTATTCATTGTAACTCGACCCCGAAGAAACCAACGAAGGCCGGTGGTATGGCAACCTACATTCTTCGTCCCGGAAAAACGGATGCTGCGATCAGAGTCGCGAGTAGAGAAAACGCGGTGATCGAATTTGAAAAAGATAAAAAGCGATACGATGGCTTATCCGATATTGATTTTATCCTCACTTCAATGTCTCGTGCCCAAGACGTTCGCTTCTCCGAAAAATTTGCGTCACAAGTTCAGCAGTCGTTGAAAAAAATTGTTGGCTTGAAGAGTAATGGCGTCGAACAAGCAGGTTTTTTTGTTCTTGTCGGTGCTTCGATGCCAAATGTATTGATCGAGACAGCTTTTATTTCCAACGAGCACGAGGAAGCGTTGCTTAAGAGCGAAGCAGGTCAGACAAAATTCGCGAAAGCGATTCTCGAAGCAATAAAAAAATATAAAATAAAATACGAAGACTCTTAATCGAATTGGCTGATCGTATTCATTATTTTCTCGACAGCACCGACTCCCGTCATCACATAATTCTTTGCCGCGAGCGCCGTTCGTTCTCGAAGTGTGTTGTCAGCAAGCAATTTTTCAACAGTTTCTAATAGTTCTGCCTCCCAAGAAATAACATATCCACCTTGAGCTTCAACCAATTCTGATATTTCACGCGACCGACGATGATTCGGCCCCACAATTACCGGGCATCCCCAGACGGCGGCTTCGAGCGTATTATGAACACCGGCACCAAATCCACCACCAACATAAGCAATATCAGCATATTGGTAGAGTGAAAATAACTTACCGATACTATCAAGGATAATCACCGGCTCATCTTCGAAGGCAGAAATATTAGAATATGAAATACTTTTAGGAAATAATTTACTCAGCAATGCAATATGGGTCGATCCTATTTCGTGAGGTGCAACGATCAATTGAATTTTCTTCGCAAGTTCTTCATTCGCAAATATATTACTCCACATTTTCTCTTCAACTTCCCAACTACTACCTAAGACGATAGTAATTTTATTATTGGTCTTGATACTTTCAGTGATCTTCGGTGATAATATTTCCGAATTTTGCAAAAGACTTTCTTCTTTACGTTGCACAACTTGATCGAACCGTGTATCGCCACAGACTTCGACTTTCGAAGCATCAACTCCTAAGGCGATCATTGCTTGTCTGTCACTTTCGCGAATTGCATCTATCTTTTGAAAATTCTTATATGTTCCACAATATAAACTTTTTGTCAGCAATGAATTTGCTTTCGAATCATCCATTGTTGCGCAGATCAGTAGCATCGGAATATTTGCTTTACGAAGTTCTCTGTTGATCGAATGCCAGACGTCATACCTGACAAAAATAAAAAGATCAGGCTTTGTAATATCAATAAACTTCTTCACTTTTGGAACCGTGTCAAACGGCAAATAACTGATCAGATCAGGTAGGAGATATTTCTTTTTTGTATTATCATACCCGCTCGGAGAAAAGAATGTAAGGTGAATATGAACGGTCGGGTCTTGTGATTTTAATCTTGCGATAATTGGCTTGGCTTGTTCGAGTTCACCAAAGGATGCAACATGGATGACAATTCTTTTTCTCTTCTCAGTTACAGCGTCGTAATGCAATTTGAGTTCAGCGAACAACGCTTTTCTGCCATCAACAGCTCGTTTGAGTTTACTACTAAAGCTCGAAACGATCGGGAGTAGAAACACTACAACATTTATTGCAAACCGATAGAGCAGATACATTGCTCAGATATGCTGCTCGGCGTGATATGATGATCTGACGAGCGGACCCGACTCGACATTTCTGAAACCCATATTCATTCCGATCTCGCGAAGTTCGGCAAATTCATCTGGATGTAAAAACCTTGCAACAGGCAAGTGATGCTGGCTTGGTTGTAAGTACTGCCCAAGTGTGAGGATATCAACTTTGATCTCTGCAAGATCCATCATTACTTTTATCAACTCTTCACGCGGCTCGCCCAAACCAAGCATTATTCCTGTCTTGGTCACAAAGCCTTCATCTTTTGCTTGTTTTAATACTCCGAGCGTCCAATGATACTTCGCTTGTGGCCTGACCATTCTGTACATCGAAGGGACGGTCTCGGTATTATGATTCAAAATATCCGGCTTTGCATCGAAAATAAGTCTGAGCGATTCTGGTCGCGCTTTAAAATCAGGGATCAACACTTCGATCCTCGTCTTCGGATTTACTTCACGGACAATTCTAATCGTATCAGCAAAAACTTGTGCCCCGCCATCAGGAAGCTCGTCGCGATTGACACTGGTAATAACGATATGACGAAGGTCCATCAATCTGGTCGCTTCGGCTACTCGCTTCGGCTCATCGGTATCGAGCGACGTTGGGCGCCCTGTCTTGACTGCACAAAATCCGCAAGAGCGAGTACACGTATCACCCAAGATCATAAACGTCGCCGTGCCGGAATTCCAACACTCTGCAACATTTGGGCAATGCGCTTCTTCGCAGACCGTATGAAGATCATTCTCGCGCATAATATTGATCAAGCGCGAATAATTCTCACCCGACGGCACTTTCACCTTCAGCCAATCAGGACGCGGCGTGCGACCTACTGGCTTTGCTTCAATAACCGGTAATTCTAACAGCATAGAATTTTATAACATATTCAGGTTACGTAGAGTTTGGTGTTTACGGGTCTATCACTTGCGCTTTGTCGTGAATACTATAAAAAAACCCTTCTTTTCAGAAGGGTTTTAATTATCCATTATAAAAGAAGGTCGTTAGTGCGCGCCGACAATATATACTTTCCCATTTTCGCCAACCATGGCGCCGTTGTTCTGATCATTCATAAATACGTTAAGGAGACGAACCGTACCGACATTTTTTGTTGTCCAACTCCCCCCACCATCAACTGTTTCCATCACGGTGCCGGAATACCCTACTGCAAAACCGTGGCTTACATCGGACATCCACAATCCGCTCAGAGGAGGTGTGGCGATCGTACTCCAAGTAGCTCCACCATCTGAAGTGTTAGCAATAAATCCTGTCGTCGGAATTCCCGAGACACCAGCAGTAGCTGTGACACCAACTGCCACACCATGATTCGCATCAGTGAGTGAGACTTTCGCAACTTGCTGAGTGCTTGGGACAGTCGAGTTTTGTTTTGTCCAAGTTACGCCACCGTTCGAAGTACGGGAGATCGCTCCCTGAAAACCAGAAACCC
>JBBRNY010000050.1:0-17426 GCA_038229915.1 Kapaibacterium sp. (SeqCode)
ATTTCGCTGTTCATTAATACGTTCGGTCTCGAGTTGTTGGCGCAAATAGGCACTGATGGTTTCGAGCATTTTTACTTCACGCAATAACCCGGCAAGATTTCGCGCCAATTCGGGTACGTTATTGAGTGCGACCACATAATCCCCAACTCCGCCTTCGTCATATTTTTTCAACTGACGTTTTGCTTCTTCCAATTGTGCACGCATCAACTCGACACGACCAGAATTACCCGAAAGCTCGCGCTCCTCGACGCCAAGTTGCATCTCCAATTGCTGAACCTGAGAAGCTAGCATCGCGGCGCTGGTGACCGTTGCCGAGAGTTGCTCGGTCAATGAAATAGTTTTATGACTTTCTTGAAATGCCTGTAACTGGCGATAGGCAGTATCGAGTTGAACTAGTCGAGTTTTGTATTCTCCTTCAACAAAAATTCGGGTATTGCGCGCAGAAGACATTAATCGCTCGCGATTATAACGATCTAAATGCTCGACGAATAGTGCTGCCAAATATGGGACTAATGCTCGCGCCGAATCTTTTTCAATGCCGGTCGGAAACCAATGCGTTTTGATATCAACTTGCACGTTGAACATTCCATTACGAAGCGCTTCTGAGGTAAGGCAATCGTGGATCGCAAAACCAATGGCTATCTGAGATGTATCCCAACTTGAAAAATATCGTTTGACACGAGGATCTGTAGCAATTTCCTGAGCGACGGTTCTTGAATCAAGAATATTTTTGAACATATCAAGTGCAGGGTTTTCAGCACCTTTCATGAGATCAAGTGCCGACGAGCCACTCAAGAATGACAACAACTGATTGCCACCGCTCTGTTTTTCCGGTGGTACCAGTGTGCTCAGCCCGGAAAAAGTGAATGGCATAATGAACGTCACGGCGAGAAACAAGAAACCGAAGATCCCGACGATTACCACGATAGATCTTTTATAGCGTGCAAGCATCGTAAAAAAATCTAAGATATGCGGATCTGACTTCTCAACTATAACAATAGGTGTCTCTTCGCGATCTTGATGTGACGACGGTGGTATGTTCATTAAAATATATTATTTTCTTGTAAGCAAGAAAATTCCTGCAATAATGGTTAAGACTTGAGCTGTGACGGCTGTCACTAACTGAAAATTCTGCCAAAATGTTGGTCGTTCGGGTGGGATAACAATGGTATCGCCGTTGCCGATGATGTAATGACTATCGGAGCGTGGATCGATATAAGTACTGGTTCGCGAATTAATGACCCGAACAGCACTTTCATCCGCTGATGAAGTATAACCGCCGGCGCGATTAATATAATCACTATACGATGCGCCTTCCATATAATTAATATTACCAGGATTATTTACACTGCCGATGACACTGACATATCCGCGTTCGCGTGGTATCCAGATCGAATCCTGGTCACGTAGCAAAATGTTTTGCGACATATCGCCTTTATCAACAAGCTCTTTAAAATTTACCACCATCACCGAACGACCAAGCTGACGTGAGCGAGCCATATAATAATTATACTGATCAGGGGTCAAGTGCTTTTCGTCGGAAATATGCATACGATCGAGCATAATATATTCCGGATCAGACTCCCACGACCCAACACCCGAGCGGCGAAGCACCACTGCCTCGGTCAGTGAGCCTGTTGACAAAATACCACCGGCACGTTGGATGACATCCAACAATCGGGTCTCGCCATTCTCAATAGAATATTTTCCCGGATACTCAATTTCTCCTCCGATGCTCACTAATCTTGAAGCGTGATACTGTCCCGAACCTTTGATCGAGATCACGTCCCCTTCGTGCAATTCAGGGTCATTATTTGCTTCCATATTGACGTACATTCTTGTTGCACGTAACGGGCTCTCAGGAGAAAACCTTGCGATTTCAATTGAATCTAACCGAGCGGATGGTTTCAAACCCTGCGCCAATGCAATGGCAGTAGAGAGCTTATCACCGGGCGAGAATTCAAACGTCCCTGTTTTTCCAACAGCACCATTGATGGTGAAAACTAACATTGCTCTCGGAACGATGATAATATCTCCCCCTTCGACATGAGGGTTGGCAGTCAGATCACCTGTCAAATAATATTTGGACAGATCGGCTTTTGCACGAAGCGAGCCATCGGGGCGATGGATCTCGATATTACGGAGCGACGATGTTTCGCGGAGATCTCCAGATTTCGAGATCACTTCACTCACACGAACAAGCGCCGTCACCGTTTGCACACCTGGGGAAAGCACCTCGCCAAGCACGCTCACTTTCATCGAACGGAGCCTACGGAGTGATAGATGAGCCTCAGGGTTCTTATACTCACGCATCAACAGTTTATTTACTTTCTCCTCAGCCTGAACCATGGTTAAACCCGCGAGATCAACTTCCCCTGTTCTGGGGACTATCAGCTTTCCTTCGGGGGTGAGAGTAAGGTCTTGGTCGAGAAAGTGTGCGGCATAGACATTGAGATAGACCCCATCGCCCGGACCTAAGATATACGTTTTTGCGTCAACGGCACTTTCGAGCGCCTGCGCATCGGTACCAGCACGTATTGCTTGGCGCTGCGCAAGAAGTTTTTCGGTCAGTGTATCAGCTACCGCCGTTTTGTTTTGAAAACCTCGGTCATACGGACCCGTTAATTGAGCAACCGAAGGTCTTGTTGATACCAAAAGCATCAAAAGCACTATTAACACCGAATGTCTTCGAAGTCCTATTCCCATTCTTACGTTACTATTCACAAAAGATGATTTTTTTACTGATTTATCAGCAATAGTGACAATGTTTTAGCCGTTCAGGTTCGCCCCGGATAGTGCAAATATGCGGCACCGCTTCCGATCAAATATGAAAGGTGAACAACAGGAACAACACAAAACAAGTTTTTAAGCCCCTAATTTCCTCAAAGTATTTACGATCAGGGTTGTAACTATCAACCCGCTCAGGCGTTTCTGTTTATAGTTGTAACCAACAATTGATCTATGAACAAGCTGTTTTCCATATTTTTAATCAGTTTCACTATCGCCAGTTGTGCCCCGACGCAGTCTGAAAACACCGATGCTCAGAATACATCGATCACCCCGAAATATGAAAAGAACATCTCGACGATCTTTGGTAGTGGTGGGGTTATTACGAAAGACTCGCAGAATATTTATCAAGAATCCGATATTGTATGGAAGGATTCATTAGGAAATAAGCATTCCCTTGCCGATCTCAAAGGAAAGGTCGTCCTGCTAAACTTTTGGGCGACGTGGTGCACTTATTGTGATAATGAAATGACCGACCTTCAATCGATCCAAGATTCGTTAGGAAAGTCCGATGTCGTCGTGATCGGGGTCTCGGTCGATCGCGGAAACGCGATCTTTGACCAAGTCAAAACCTATGTTGATTTTCGAAAAGTAACATTCCAAATTGTCATCGATCCTCCGGCAACAACCTACTTCAATTATAAATGTTCTGACGGGCTGCCATGGACGTTTTTGATAGATCGTGATGGCTATGTCGTGATGAAATATATAGGGCAGCAAACAAAAGAAAAGTTCATAGAAGGCATCTCTACCATTCTATGAACTCAACCTTCTAAATCTCTTATTTATATCTATCTTACAAGTATTGCTCAACCGCCGAAATGATCTCGTGCGGGGTGAATGGCAAGCCTTGTACTTTGTTAATACCGATCGCATCGACGAGGTATTTATCACGGATCACTTTGCGAAGCTGACCGAGGTTCAACTCAGGAATAATGATCTTCTCAAAGTTCTTCAAGATCTCGCCAAGATCTGCTGGAAGCGGATTCATCCAGCGCAAATGTGCCGATGAAACGCCTCTTGAATGGAGTCGTTCTGCCGCAGTAGTGATAGCACCATAAGTACCACCCCATCCGAGCAACAATACCTTACCACTCTTCGGACCGAGCACTTCGGTCGGAGCAATATCTTGAACGATACCGTCAACCTTTTGCTGACGAAGACGCACCATAAACTCATGATTCGCTGGTTCGTAGTTTACATTACCCGTCAAATGCTGTTTTTCGAGACCACCGATGCGATGCTCAAGGCCTTCGACACCAGGGATAGCCCACGGACGAGCGTTGTTCTCGTCACGATCATACGGCAAGAATTCGGTCTCACCTTTGACGGTACGCTTCTTGGTGACAAGTTCAGGGATAAGATCAACATCAGGCACCAACCATGGCTCAGAGCCATTGGCAATGTATCCATCGGTAAGCAAGATCACCGGCACCATATACTTCAGCGCAATGCGTGATGCTTCGATAGCTGAATCAAAACAATCGACTGGGCTCTTTGCGGCGATAACCGCAACAGGGCACTCGCCGTTTCTGCCATAGAGTGCTTGAAGCAGATCAGCTTGCTCGGTCTTTGTCGGAAGACCTGTTGATGGTCCGCCACGCTGAACATCAATAATAACGATCGGAAGCTCTGTCATTACCGCAAGACCGATCGCCTCACCCTTGAGGGCAAGTCCGGGTCCTGAAGTAGTGGTCAGCGCAAGGTCGCCGGCATACGATGCACCAATAGCGGCGCAAATACCTGCGATCTCATCTTCTGCTTGAAAGGTCTTGACACCGAAGTTCTTATACTTCGAAAGCTCGTGCAAAATATCTGATGCAGGCGTGATCGGGTATGAACCAAGAAACAGATCGAGACCCGACTTGACCGAAGCCGCAACCATACCAAGCGCCGTTGCTTCGTTGCCCATAATGTTGCGATAGCGGCCCGGCTTGAAGCTCGCAGGCTTTACTTCGTAACGAGCGTTGAACAATTCCGCTGTTTCGCCGAGATAATATCCGGCTTTCAAAGCGCGGGTATTGGCTTCGAGAACTTGAGCGTTCTTCCCGAACTTTGATTTGAGCCACTCCAATGTCTGATCCATCGGGCGGTTATAGAGCCAATAGACCAAACCGAGCGCGACCATGTTCTTCGAACGTGCACCTTCTTTGGTACCCATTTTCAGATCACGAAGCGCATCGAGGGTGATCTTCGTCAATGGAAAACGATAGACCGTATAGCCGTCGAGCGTATTATCGGTCAGCGGATTGACTTCATATTTCGCAAGTTTAAGATTCTTTTCGTCGAAAGCATCTTCATTGAGGATCACGACGCCGCCTTTTTTCAGATCGCCAAGATTGGTCTTGAGCGCCGCTGGGTTCATTGCAACGAGTACGTCGGGGTTATCACCCGGTGTATGAATTTCCTTCGATGAGAAATGGATCTGGAAACCCGACACACCATAGAGTGTACCGATAGGAGCACGAATTTCGGCAGGATAATCAGGCAAGGTCGAAAGATCATTGCCGTGCAAAGCAGTGGTATTCGTAAACTGGGTACCGGTAAGCTGCATACCGTCGCCCGAGTCGCCCGCAAAACGGATCGTCACATCTTCTAAGATCGTGATCGGTACTTTCGGTCGCTGCCCGATCGACTCCGGTGCGCCGTTACCATTGGTATTTGTCCCTGTTTGCGTTACTTCAGCTTCATTCGCCATACATTCTCCTGTTATAATAGATCTCTGTTATACTGATATATAGTCGTAAAAATAGCAACGTACAAACACTATAATAGAAAATGAGGTTCGGGAGATGTAAAAATCGCTTCTCGGTCACTGCCTAAACTTTTACCGCACCACCCTAAACCCGCCATCGACGGCTTGGTTTGTTTCTTGGTGTTTGAGGGTATAGTGATATGCGCCCGAGCTTAGGCGCGAGGCGTCGAGTTCGAGGTCGAACGATCCGGTATGGTTGGTCGTCATTTCTTTGGTCAGAACAAGTTTGCCAAGCGGATCGAATACATTCACCGTAAAACTACCAACGACATTTGCCGTAAAGCCGATGTGCGCGCGATAGTTGTTTGCGCTTGTTACGGGGTCGGGGGTGACATCAATTGCTTTGAGCGTAAAGTTCTTGCCGAGCTGTAAATACTTTATCAGCGTCGAGTCCCCACAGACCAGTAATAATGTGTATGTAATATCAGCGGAGACAATACCAAGTTCACATTTTGCAAAGTTCGGGTCGCCGCCGTTGATCGAGACTTGAGAAATACTCATCGTTGATGAAACGCTGTCGGTTAATGCCGTCGAAAAGATCAGTCTCATGATCGGCACAAGCGAATCCATCTCGATCGTCGGCAAACCCGTCAAAAAGATTCGTGTGGTCGTATGCTTGGGCGTACCGTTGGTCGGTGCGGCGATGTAGGTCGCATTCGGAATAAGAACCTGTATTTTATTTCCAAGGATTGTCAGCAAGTCCCCGTTATAATTAAGCGTAAACGAAATGTCGCGAATGCCTTTGCTCTTTACGTTTCGATTCGGCACCAAGAAAAACGACACCGTATCCCCCGCCTTAAAATCAACACGCGACGCCTCGATAGAAAAGCTCAGAGTATCGGTCGGAATAATATCGGCAACGATAGGAATAATTCGCAGCGTATCGTTATTATCCGAATTCGAACGAATAATAATATTCCCATAGACACGCCCCGCACTGGTGGGTTCAAAATGAAACGACACCGCCGTTTGGTCATTATTCTTGAGTTGCAAATTCGGCGTCGAAGTGAGCGTGAATTTTCCTTGTCCTTGAATAGAGAAATTTAAAATATCAAGCGAATCACAGCCAAGATTTTTAAGAATGATCGTCGTATCACGTGTTTCGCAAAAAGGAAAACGCCCGAAGTAGATCGAGTCTTTATCAACAGAAAGAATACGACTACCATAACTGACATCCAAGAAATACGCTATCGTCGTATCACGAGAAACCCCGTTGCCGATGTTATACGTCAGCGTGAGAGTACCATTATGAATACCGACTACTTTGGGATTGATAGTCACCAATATTGCCAATGTCTGTTGATTTACATCAGAGAGAACGAAAGGTGTAGTGATGTTACTGAACGTAATGTCAGGATCATTCGGTGGTTGAATTGCAATTTTACTAATAGTAATTTTATTCAGCGAATCACAGCTTGGGTTAGATAAGATAAACGTCACACTTTGAGCGGTGTTGCAGCGAGTAAGCTTGAGATCGAACAATGTACCAAGACCCAGCGAAGACTTCAAGAACGCCGGGCTTGCAAAGACAGAGCCGCGAAGAGGGATCGTAATAGTTTTTGTTTCGCCAAGTGTCGTGAATGTTACCGTAAGCACATCGGTATATGTCCCGACAGTACCTGAGCCAAAATGCAGACTGATAGTACCCGTCGCACCGGCTATGACAGGCGAAGCAATGGTCTTTACCGAAAATGCCGTAGCATTTTTTAACGTCGCTGAAATGATGGTAATGTCTCCACAACCCAAATTTTTCAAGATCGCAATAGTATCGATCGAATTGCAGATCGAGATCGGCGCAAGAATAATTGAATCGGTAATAAGATATGAGCCAACCGAAGAGACCGTCGCCGATAGCGGCACAATAGTATCACCAGCGATCCCCTGATGCGAAAGTTTGAGTGTGAGCGTATTGCTATACACTCCGGCACTACTGATGTTCACTCGAACTCGAATACGAATACTATCGAGCGGCACGAGTGTGATCGGCAACACGAGAGGTGCACCGTTTACATCAAAAATGGTAAAATTTGCAGGCGGACCAGCAATAGTGTTGAGTATCGATAACGTATCACAACCGCGATTGACAACGGTGATGATCGTATCATACGGTGTGCAAAATACTCGACTTCCAAAATTTATCGTAGGCGGTGTTACCAGAACATCGGGCGAGTCACCGACGGCATGCGCCGAAAAATTTACGGTTGTATCAACAATGCGCTGAAGAATTCTTGAATAATAGCGAAGACGGATCTTTGTATTAACAACCGTATCGTGATGAAATAATTTGAACGGCTCCCATGAAAGGACAATAGAATCTTCTTTATTGGTCTTCAGCGCACTCGGCAATCCTGGAATTTTGACAAGCGTCAGTGCCCCACTGGTAAAGAGATTAGAAAGCGAATCAACAAGATCGACACTCAGGAGTGTATCATCTTCACAATAGAGATTCAAAAATTTGAGGCTCACGAGCGAAGTCGAACATATTCGCCCATTGAGGATGATCGGGTTGCCGGTGATCATCAATTCGATCGGTGGTTCTTGCAAACTTCCATCACCGCCATCGCGGGTTTTCCAAACAGTACCTTTTCCATCAAATGCATACACGACACCGCCACTACAACCGGTTACCACAAATCGAGAATCTTGCGAGGTGCTTGGTCCGCCGACACTTTTCCAACTGATGCCATTGTCAGAAGAGCGGAATAGCCCAGTAATATTTCCATTGAGAGCTTTTTCACTGTCTGCCTGCACATAGATCGCACCGACAGCACCGTTGATCGTACCCGTAGAATAGAATGACAGGTTTGCTTGCTGTGACCAATTCGACCCAAAATCATTCGAGATCATCACCTTGCTAGTGCCCGGTCTTGGTCGCAATACTGGGTCTTGCTCGGGTGATGCAAAAAAAGTGCTCGTTCCTTTCACTCCATAGACGCTCCAAGATTCTGTTGTTTGAAACGGAATGATATCAGTCCAGGTCACACCACCATCGGCAGTTTTTTTCCAGCGAGTATTTTTGAAGGTGGTGATAACACCATTAAGATCATCAACGAAATCAATTCCGTTACTGCCTTGTATCACATTATTTTGAAATGTAGCACCTCCATTAGTAGAGATCAATCCACTTCCGCCAATGAGGCGACTTGCGACGACCAACGCCGATGGGGTTTCATAGACACAGGAGAAATAGCCGTTCGGACCAACCGCCGTCCAGTTCAAACCTCCATTTACTGTTTTCAAAAGACATTGAACTGCGGCCCCTGGTTCTTCGATGGTTGCCCAACCACGAAGTTGGGTCGTCATAAAAATTTGTGTAACGTTGCCGTTATAGCCGTTTGGGATGGTCGTCCGAACCCAAGACTTTCCGCCGTCGGTTGTTTTATAGATACCAGCATCACCGGCAGAACCAACAAACCCAACAAACTCATTAAAAAAGAACCCACACCATGCGGCGCGCACTTGCCCGTTGCCGCCAACACGACAAGTCAGAACACTATCCCATTTTGCAAAGGAGTTTTGGGGAGCCACGACTTCGAGACCGAAGCAGATCAGAAAAAGAATAAATACTACACTGCGTCTCATTCGCGGTTAATTATAATAAAGCATGGCTTAGTATAAAACCGAAAGAGGGGTGAAAAGTTACAGAGTGTACTAACGATCGATGTTTTATTTTTTCACTGATACTATAGATAGGCAAACTCAGGAGTTGTTCCACGATCAATTTACGATTCCACCCAGTGACACAATGATCTACAACCCAATATTCTTTCCGATGAACCGAAATCCCAAATACACATATTTTGAATTTACGGGTATCGGCCTGCTATAATCATCTTGAAGTGCTTCTGCGCCGATAAAAATATTCATAACGCTTCCCATTCCGATAAATTCTACACCGACTTCTGCTCTTGCATCGACAGAGATAGTTTTAAATGTATTATATGCAGAAGTGATTGCCGATACTCGAGCATAGGTATTGGCTTGACCAATCGGCAAACTAAATTTTCCTCCAAATGAAAGCGAGGCAATGATTCGTGAGACATCAGTAGCCGATTTTTGAGACAAATCAGGAATACGGAAATCTTGCGTAAATACATATTCATCAGCTTGAGCCCATAGAGCTGAAGCGATACCACCAAGATTAACATTCCGCCAAATAGCTCGCTCAAGAATCGAGCTATAAATCAGAGTTCGCTGCTCGCCCCTGCCGACGATATTCGTTGCCAGATTATCGACATCGTGATGACAACGATTGATGTAGCCGGCATGTAATTCTATCTCGCCGACCTTATTCATATAAAGGAAACCTTCGGTCCAATAAATAGCGCGCGGATGAAAATAAATACTGCTGTGCTGATCGGCAGCCATCTCGTAGTCACCGATCAGATAAATTGCTGAATGTTGCCATTCCACAAATTGAATGATGCCACCGGTTGCAATACTCCAATAAAATCTATCGCCCGCACTATTGAACCCTTTTGAAATATCACCCCAAATCCCTTGCTGCCGAAGGAACACAGCACCCTTATTTGTATCAGTGGACGACCGAAATTCCGGAGCGATGATGAATTTGCGCGACGGGAAAACTTGTCCGAAGGCTGTCCCCTCAGAGAACAATACTATCAGCAGAAGAATAAAGTATCGCATAGTGTACATATATGGAGTGCCGATCAGCCCACCGGAAGAGTTTACTCAAACCATTGCAAAAAAAGGTTCGTCAGAAGTCTATGGTTACTCCTCAGCGGTAGCCAATATACTAACACCCAATCCTATAAACAAATATACTGCTTTCCGGAAGGAATAATGGTTGGAATGGATTATAGGCCAACCCCAAGCTTCTGAATGAATATCAGACGTCCGGTTGGGATAAAACGGGGAATAGCTGAATACTCGAAAAACAAAAGCTCCGGCAGGCGAGAGAAATGTGCCCCGGAGCTCCTTTGAGTTGTGTTGTGTCTTAATGGTTGGGAGTTTGTCCCTATGAAACTGAATGTATTTACGTCGCTATTGCTTAATGTTACAGCGTTACGAAAAAATAACCTATTATGGGTAAAATTCACTTTCGGGGCAAAAAAGCCGTATTTTCGTAAGTTACTATTTATCACGTTTTAATCTATATTATGAAATTATTCACCCGTATCTCTTTTCTGGCTCTTTTGTGCACAGTTGCTTCTATTGTTGGTTGCTCCAAGAATGACTCAATGGAGGCTACTTCCGGAGAGTTTATGAATACTATTAAAGAAGGCAATATTGATAAAGCCTACACCATGACATCGCCAGCGTTACAAAAAGTGACGAATAAAGACCAATTTAAGAATTTTGTGACCACTCTCGGACTCGTTGATTTCAAATCAGCCCGTTGGTTTGGTCATAACCAGATGGACTCGCTTGCAACGGTTGAAGGCCAGATCATAGCAAAAGATAGCTCGGTTGTGCCGATCAAGATCCACATGCAAAACACCGCTGGCTCTTGGAAGATCGCCGGTGTCGAGCGCATCGCTGGTTTCGGACTTGCTGGAAATATTTCTGAGCAATTCCCTTCGAACAACGACGTCAATACTCTTGTCGCCGCTTGGATCAGCTTGCTCGATCGTGCGATCAAAGCAAATGACTTTAGCGAGTTCTACTCGAATATGTCTAAACTCGGACAATCGACCACTACCAAAGAAGCACTCGCTGCCGGTTTCAAAGGCTACGTTGATAACAAGATCAATGTCAGTGCAGCAATGAATGCTAATGCAGTCATCACCCCATATTTATCACCAAACGTACCAGGCAAGCCGCGTGTATTGTTTGTTGAGTCAACCTTCGGCACAACACCAGTTGCGATGAAGATGAGAATGAAATTCGTATTGGATGGCGGTTGGAAATTGCTCTCGATGGAAATTAATTTCTAAGACATTTTATGCTTGATGCCGTTATTGTCGGCGCAGGTATAAGCGGACTTACTTGCGGATATTCTCTCACGAACGCAGGTAAGTCCGTTGTTATTTTAGAAAGTTCTCATCGCGTTGGTGGGATGATCGGCACCGAAGTTCAAGACGGATATACTCTCGAATATGGTCCGAACTCGCTGAGAAATGACTCTCCGCAACTTGAAGCACTTATTAATGATCTCGGGTTAAGCGATAAGATCCTAAAGCCTTCGTTACCTCGTTTCAAAAGCTATGTCGCCAGAGATAATAGTCTTGTTGCAATACCACGCTCGCCGGTAGAGTTTATTTCCTCTGATATACTTTCATTTTCTGCAAAGTTGCGGTTACTTCGTGAGCCTTTTATCAAAAAAAGTGATAAAGATTCTAATGATAGTGTCGCCTCTTTTTTTCGACGACGTGTAGGAAGCGAAACTGTCGAAACACTCATCAAGCCCATGATCTCAGGCATCTTTGCCGGCGACTCAGAACAACTTTCGATAAAAAGCGCATTCGCCAAATTTTGGGGTCTCGAGCAACAACACGGCTCGCTATTTCACGGGATGTTTGCAAATAGGAAAAAGAATCGATCAACACTTCCACGGATGTTCTCTTTTACAAACGGGCTTGGGACATTGATACAAGCTCTTGAAATACAATTGCGAGATTCATTACAAATGCAGTCCCCTGTTCTATCAATTATTAAAACCGAGAATGGCTGGCTCACAACGACCGATGATGGAAGAACATTTGAATCTGCTTCGGTGATATGTACTGCGCCCGCTTATGTGGCAAGCAAATTTTTCCCAAGCATCCCCGAAGTAAAAATATTAGAAAATATATATTATCCTCCCGTTACTGTTGTACACTTGGGATTTGATCTGAACGCTATAAAGCACCCACTTGATGGCTTCGGATTCTTAGTGCCACCGAAGGAAAGATCTGATATACTTGGATGTATTTTTACATCTTCTCTTTTTCCTGAACGGGCACCGAGCGGAAATGCACTCTTGACGGTAATGATGGGCGGAACAACGAATCCGACTATTTCTGAACTCCCACAACAAGAGATCATCGACAAAGCCGTTCGGACCGTATCAACGTACTTGCAGATCAGCGACAAACCAAATTTTGCTCGCTCGTTTACGTGGCGATCAGCAATACCACAATATCATTTAGGTCATCAAGATATTATTTCGCAGATCGAAAATATCGAGACAACATATCCCGGACTGCATTTCATTGGTAACTATCGCAGTGGCATCTCCATCGGGTCATCGATCACTCAAGCGGTTGTGACTTCCGAGTCGATCATTGCAAAAGGGCAATAATTTTAGACGAACGGCGGTCTTCCGTAGTCTGTTATCAACATCCCAAAACAATATCATACGCTATTGCGAAGTTTTTCAAGTATTTGCTCGTCACCCGATCCTCTCTCGTTAAATGGCAACGAGCAAGCCCTATTTTCTTTCCGCACCATTAAATATTTTCTTGCGTGGCTGTTGCTGTGGCAAGATAATATGGTATTCGATTCCCCACTTCAGATATTAGAGCATATAGTCGATATATACCCATTCCATGCATTTGAATTTTGGCTTGCGTTATGTGGAATTACCCTGTTTTTCGAACGTATAGCCAAGGGCAATTATCGAATAAAAACATCGTATTTTTGGGGTCCGTTATTATTGATGACCTTTGCACTTGTCCTGTCGTATATCCGAGGCTCGGTCATTACGCAACAATTTTCTGTTGTTTATGAGATCCATGAATCAATATTACTGCCGGTCTCATTTTTTATTCTGATGAATCTCTTTACCGATCCTGGCGAGTGGAGAGTACTCCTGGTGATCTTGATCTTTGGGGGTATCGGAAAAGCTGCCGACGGCGCGGGCATCTATTTCTTTTCTCATAATGAGCGTAAAGATTGGGGTGTGGTGCAGCTCTGGCGTGATGGGTTCTTGCTTGCTATCGGTGTGATATCGACGGTGATGATCCTTCACTATAAAGGCTATGCGCTCCGATGGCTAAAGAAGACGTTGATCATTTGTTTTCCGTTAGTGCTCTTTACACTGATCGTCAGTTACCGGCGTACGTTCTTTTTGGCGTGTTTTATTTCTCTTATTTCATTATTCTTTCTATTGCCCAAAGGTAAACGCGCCAAACAAGGGTGGATATTTCTTGGTATTGTTATCTCAATCGGAATAGTTATTCTTATGCTCGACCCGATCGGGTTTATTACCCGTATGTCGGGTGTACTTGACCCGAAGGGCGAAGGATCAGCATATATTCGCGTAATGGAATTGCCTAATGTGCTTCTGAATATCTACCACAATCCGATCTTTGGTACACCGATCGGGGTAAAGTGGCATCAGTATTTTCGAATGCCGCTGTTTGCTGTTTACACAGAGTTTGGCTGTCACAACACCTATCTCTACTGGCCGCTTCGCACCGGTATTATTGGCACTGTTGCTTTTTGGTGGTTTCTTGGCAGACAATGGAAAGCCGTGCTGATTCAACGAGCATTAATTAATAAAACCGAAGAGCAACAATTCTTCTCGCAGTTTACGATTCAAATAATGATCATCTATCAGTTCGCTTGTGCGTTTGGGTTGTTGTATGCCGACGGATTTATTATTATGGCGTTCTTAATGGCAGCACTACAACTGATGCTCGAAGCAGAACTTGGCATCAAGACCTTGAGCAATGTTCGTCTCTTTGCTACGATGCGAGAGAAAAAATTGGTGTACAAGATTTCTAATAAGAAAAAACCGAAACCAACACAGACCGAAATTATTGCTCCGGCTCAATAAAAATAATTATAATGGCATCACACTCTGATCTTTTTGTCGATAGCGGCTCTCGTACTCGTCGTACTCGTATGACCGAGCCGATTCGGCGTTTGGTACGCGAGACTTCGCTCGAAGCGCGAAATTTTATTCTTCCGATCTTCGTCACCGACGAACATCCCGAAGCAATGAACGAGATCGCTTCAATGCCGGGTGTCTATCAGTATGGGCTCAACACGATGCTCGGGGTCTGCGATAAAGCAGTCAAGGCAAAACTTGGCGGAGTCATTCTGTTTGGTGTCACCACCAAAAAAGATGAACGTGGCACTATGGCGTACTCGCCAAAAGGCATCGTTGCGAAAGCAATTAAAGAAATAAAAAAACGCTTTCCGGAATTGCTCGTTGTTGCTGATGTGTGTCTCTGCGAATATACTTCGAACGGTCATTGCGGTATTGTTCACGATCACGGTGATGGTAAGTTCGTGATCGAAAATGATGAGACTGTCGAACTGCTTGCCGAAGAAGCATTGGTCTATGCCGAAGCCGGTGCCGACCTCATCGCACCCAGCGATATGATGGATGGCAGAGTTGCCGCGATCAGAGAAATGCTTGACGAGAATGGCTTTGAGTCCCTTCCTATCATGAGCTACTCCGCAAAATATGCTTCAGCATTTTACGGACCCTTCCGAGATGCCGCTGGAAGTGCCCCGACATTTGGTGATCGACGATCACATCAAATGGACCCTGCAAATTCGGAAGAAGCAATGCGAGTTGTCGAGCGTGACGTGCTCGAAGGTGCTGATATCGTAATGATCAAACCCGCGATGTCGTATCTCGATATTATCCGCCGCGTTCGCGATCAGTTTGATGTCCCCGTCGCCGCATACCAAGTAAGCGGTGAATATTCGATGATCAAAGCCGCCGCCGCAAACGGTTGGATCGACGGCGAACGGATGATGATGGAGTCACTTCTATCGATCAAACGTGCAGGCGCATCGATCATCATCACCTACTTTGCACTTGAGGCAAGCGAATTATTATAAATGAATACAACAAGATCTTCAGCACTCTTCACCAAAGCACAATTATTTATTCCCGGCGGAGTAAACTCTCCCGTCCGAGCTTTCCGATCGGTCGGCGGTACCCCGATTTTTATGGAGCGCGCAAGTGGCGCATATCTCTGGGATGCTGATGGGAATAAGTATATAGACTATGTCGGTTCATGGGGTCCGTTCATCCTCGGGCATTCACATCCTGTGGTGATAGACGCTCTTCGCAAGCAACTCGAAAAAGCCACAAGCTTCGGCGCACCAACCGAACTTGAAGTCGAGCTTGCCGAGATGATCTGTAAACTCGTAACATCGATAGAGATGGTGAGAATGGTAAACTCGGGTACCGAAGCCACAATGTCGGCTATCCGACTTGCCCGAGCATATACCAACCGATCAAAGATCATAAAATTTGAAGGTTGTTATCACGGCCATGCCGATTCATTCTTGATCAAAGCCGGCTCCGGTGCGCTTACACTTGGTGTGCCCGATTCGCCTGGAATAACTAAAGGCACCGCCATCGACACACTTAACGCTCGCTATAACGATCTGGAAAGTGTTCGTTCATTGGTGAATGCAAACACCGATGAGATCGCAGCTATTATAATAGAGCCTGTCGGCGGCAATATGGGTGTAGTCCCCGCGAAGCAAGAATTTTTGAACGGCTTGAGAGAAATGTGTACTGCGGAAAAGATCGTCCTGATCTTTGATGAAGTAATGACCGGTTTCCGCGTTGCTCTTGGCGGCGCGCAGTCACTTTATAATATCCAACCAGATCTGACGACACTCGGCAAGATCGTTGGTGGTGGTTTGCCCGTTGGAGCGTATGGTGGGAAGAAGGAATTGATGTCGATGATCGCCCCTTCCGGTCCCGTTTATCAAGCAGGCACACTTTCGGGCAACCCATTAGCAATGGCGGCGGGTATTGCGACACTTACGCTCTTGCAAAATGAAAACCCATATCCCAGATTAGAACAACGGAGCCAAATGCTCTCGAATGCATTTCAAGAAAATATTAATGCTGCCGGCATTAAAGCCTCACTTCAGCGAGTGGGCTCGATGATGTGTATGTTCTTTACCGATAGAACAGTTTGGAGCTTTGATGATGCTGTCACTTCCGATACTAAAGCCTATGGCAAGTATTTTCATTCGATGCTCGATGGTGGCATCTATCTTGCGCCATCACAATATGAAGCGTTATTCTTGAGTGCCGCACACTCCGATGAAGACCTTGAGAAGACGATCGCTTCTCACAAGAAAGCACTCGGCTAAAAGAGCTCTTTTCTCGATAATTGCTACACCGCTATTTATCTCATTTTTGGGGATATTTTCCTGCAACCTTCCCTCACCAATGGTGTTGCTTTATAGGTTGTGAAATGTGTTTATTTCCGACTTGTTAAGGTCATATAGTTTTTTCACTAAATCATGCATCAGTTATGAAAAACGTTACTAACCTCAAGCGCTCGATTGCAACAGCATTCGTTATGCTTGCCATCTTCTTATGTATCTCTTCTGTTGCACAAGCGCAGACGCCAACAGTCTATAAACGCGGTGTAATTATCGAAGAATTTACCGGTACTTGGTGTGGCTACTGCCCACGTGGTGCTTGGTTTATGGATTCACTCGACGCCTATATGCCAAACAATGCAGTTGAAATTGCATGGCATAATGCCGATGAAATGACGATCGGACCTGTTGAGGATACGGTCGAAGCATATTTTGCAGTCCCAGGTTTCCCTGGTGTAGGTCTTCAACGCACTGCCGCTACTGGTATCAATGACTGGAGCACTTCAGACCCACTCTATACGTCGGTTAAAAACGTAGCAAAGCAAACACCGCTTGTCGATTTCAGAATTGTCAACGTTGCTTTTAACACCAGCACCGGACAACTTGATTTCGATCTTGATGTTACGCCGTTCGATATGAAAGCAATGACTTCTGAAGATACGGCAAAGTATGTTTCACTTGCTGTGCTTACTGAAGACGGTTTAGTCTATGACCAACACAACTATGGTCTTCGCGGACTTGCAAATCCGATTCCGAGCTTTGTACATTATAACGTTGCTCGCGCTGTCGGCGGTAGTGTCCTTGGTAACCCGTTCACACTCGGCACCAAAGACGTTAACCCAACTCTTCC
>JBBRNY010000051.1:0-17358 GCA_038229915.1 Kapaibacterium sp. (SeqCode)
AGCGATAAAAGCCGCGATGCGAACTAAGTCGCGCCGGTCTTCTTCGCTAAAAAAGGCATTCGCCTCAGGGGGCAGAATAACCTCGATCGATGATGGTAGTTGCTGTTCCATTGCAAATGATTTCTATACAATAGACCCCTAAACCCCCAAAAGGTTACAAACTAAATTAGGGAAAGATTGGTCGCTATTGCCAAACGCACAATGATTTCTTACACACACATCCACATCTCATTAAATTATATAGACTTACACCCATAAAAAACCTACACCACCACTCACCGTCATTCCGAGGAGCGGCTTTAGCCCGACGAGGAATCCCCTGAAGAATGACGCACGATCTCTTTTCAGCAGAACAACAAACCCCGCCCCTGCATTCTTACACACACATCCACATCTCATTAAATTATATAGACTTACACCCATAAAAAACCTACACCCCCTTCAACGTCATTCCGAGGTGCTGCTTCAGCCCGACGAGGAATCCTCTGAAGATTGCCGTCCTATCTCTATTAAGTAGAACAATACACTCCGCCACCTACAACATACAAAATGAAAACCCATTTGTCAAGGTGCCCGTCGAAAGATTTATTCATTATTTATTGTAACTTTCGATGCCCTCAGGAGTTTATACAATACTGATAAGTCTTAGTTATTTATTTTCCAACTCAACATCATCTTTATCTATGGAACAAAATGCTGAAACCACCACTTTCCCCCATATCCCCCCCCCCGTCAAAATTATCGGCGGAACAAATTTGCCGTATTCGGAAGTTGCTCTTCAAGCAATATCGAGATATGGGAAGCTATATTGATATTGCATTGAACGAGGCGATTGCCGATGTGACAATGACAGAAAGCACCGACAGTCATTTCTTCGAGGCGTCAGTGATAAACGCTGTAAAGAATAAACTCATTGACGAACATCGCCGCAGGAAAAAATTGAATCGCTTTCCGGAGAGTTCTGACAGCGAACCTGCATTGCAAGAACAAAGCCAGGAGGATCGAATTATGGACGATATTGCTTTTGCCGAACATCTTGCGTTAGTCACAGCCAAGCAAGCCGAAGTGCTCCGGATGGATTTCGATGAAGGGATGACCAATAAACAGATCGCAAAAAAGATTGGTATCTCGGTCAACTCCGTAAAAGTACGCAAAAAACTCGCCTTCGCTGTTATCCGCGAATACGTCCTAAAAACCGACCCTCCAAAAAAATAATAAAAAAGTTATCAACCGACACTACCCACTTTACCGGTTTCAAACGTATTACTATTGATACCCATCTATTGCTTTCAAAAGACGACGGGTTTCAATAACAATTTCGAATCACTAACCATACCCTTTTATGAAAACGAACCGTTTTACCAAACGCGCCAGCGGGCTTTGTCTTGCACTGATGGCATGATTCTTTGTATTTTGTACGACGACTACCAGTTTTGGACAGATAACGATAAATAACACCGCTTCTTGTTTCACTTTAGCTGCAAGTGCGAGTCAAACACCTGCTTGCGGACAAGAATGTAGCGGCAGCAATTGCGACAATTGTGCAACTTTTGATATGACAAATACCTCTACGAATTGTGATATTACAAAAGTAATAATTGAAGCTGTCGACGGCTATAGTTGTTGGTCAACCTGTTGCGCGCTTACTTTTGGGAGTCCTGATATTACAGCGTGCGATGCGAGCACCAAATCCTACAACGGGCATTTTCCCCCATCTGCAACAAATCCACCTCCTCATATTGCGAGGTTTACGATTTGTTATAGTGGTGCGGGACCGCATACTTTTAAAATTACTGCTTCCGGAGTCGCAAATGGACCCGGAACAAATGATTGCTGTCCCGCCGCACCTGCAGGCGGGAGTAGTGCTTCGGTGCGTTTTTAGCTAAAGAGCATATATGCTATGCAGTAAAAAAACCGAACTTATAGTGTGATGTTAAACTCCCTTCTCTATTTATTTAATAGGGAAGGGAATATTTAGGTTTAAAATCGGCGTTAGCAATCATCGGAAGCTGTTTGTTAACTCGCTGAAGAGATCACAATTTCTGATTAAAGTTTTGGAGCAAAAATTATGAAGAACCGCATGTTTTTCTTTATTCTCTTGACCGTACTTATCTCCTCACAGTGTTGGTCCCAACCTTCAAATTCAATTGAATGGCAACGATGCCTCGGCGGAAGTAAAGAAGATGATCCAGAAAATAGTATTGCAACTCACGATGGAGGGTTTTTGGTGTTTGGAAATTCACGATCAAATGACGGTGATGTAAGCAGCGCACCACCTGTTGAATATTTTGGATGGATTGTTCGTCTTGATCAGTTCGGAAATACACTTTGGACAAGAAGTATTGATGGCAACGGAAGGAGCGTAGTTAAATCCGCTCTCGAAACGTCAGACAGTGGATTTATACTCGCAGGTTATACTGCTTCACAATACGCTGGGGGTGAAAAGACTAAAGGGGGTTATGATGCATTGATTTTAAAGCTCAATAAAGATGGTGCTATTGTTTGGCAGAAAGTGTATGGTGGCTCAGGCAGCGATTATGCTACGTCTATAGTTGAAAATACTCGTGAAGGGGGTGGGTATGTTTTTGCTGGGAGTACAACCTCTCTTGACGGTGATGTTTCCGGAAGACATCCCAGCACAGCTAAAGATTCATCTGATGTGTGGGTCGTCAAACTTACCTATACAGGTGAGATTGAATGGCAACGATGTTATGGTGGTGAAAAAGATGAATATGCAAATGCAATTATACAAACACCTGAAGGTGGTTATGCCTTTGTGGGAAACACTGCTTCCTATACCGGTGATGTCGTTGGTCACCATCTTGATTCTTTGGGTAGCTACGATGCTTGGATCGTAAAACTTGGGGTGACGGGAAATATTATTTGGCAACAATGTCTTGGCGGTTCGAGTAATGATATTGCATATTCTATTGCAAATGCTTCAAGTGGTGAACTTGTAATTACGGGTAGTACATATTCTCCGGATAATGGGATGTCGAACTTTCATTCCAGTACGTTAGTATTTGGTGCTGCTGATGCATTTTGTGCTCTTTTTAGTAAAGAAGGTTCTATTGTTTGGCAGAATTGTTTTGGTGGCAATGACGAAGACAACGGTAAATCTATTGTTTATACTAATGATGGTGGTTTTTTGTTTGTTGGGGGTACCGCATCAACTGATGGTGATATAACGACTCGTCATTTAGTTTCTGGGCGCTATGATCGACTTGATGTGTGGCTTGTAAAGTTAAATTCTAAGGGTATAATAGAGTGGCAACAGTGTTTTGGAGGTGCAGATATTGATGAGGGTCTTGCCGTTATCCCAACAAAAGACAAAAAAATTCTTTTCCTGGGTAGAACATCGTCTTCAGATGGTGATGTGGTGGGGCTTCACGAAGGTCAACCCACCAATTACGACATTTGGGTAGTAAAATTAGGAATTAACGCAGGAGTAACCGTGGCATCTGGTTTTGATTTGACCGATATAGTCCGTGATAAATTTCTAAAAATATATCCAAACCCCTCAAGCAGTAGCGTTCATTTAGAATTGCTGCCGTGGTTCACTGCAAAAGGCGTTGAAATATATAATCTCTTGGGCACCAAACTTTCGTGCGAAACAACCCTCTCAGAAAACGGCGCGAACGTCAATGTGAAATCACTCCCGAATGGTACGTATATCACACGAGTAGCCTACACCACCGAAAAAGCAAGCGGTACGTTCACCTTGCCGTTGATCGTGTATCATTAAACATATTATCAGTCCTGAATCGCGATTAGTCTTTTTCAAGAAGTAGCCATAAGCTGCTTATTTTTCTTGCTCGCCCCATTCCTGTCGTAATTTTGCGCTTTCACTAATTAACTCTATAATGTTTAAGAAATCACTATTTGTTGTAGCGTTGGCTGTTGCAGCTGCGGGCTGCACATCGAGCAAGATCGTCACCACGCCATCTGGCTTAAAATATATTGATATTGTTGTCGGCACCGGTGCGGCACCGATGCAAGGACAGAAAGTCACCGTTAACTATACGGGCAAATTGGAAGACGGCACAGTATTTGATTCAAACGTGCTTCTAGCAAACGGACACGTCTCGCCGTTCAGCTTCTCGCTTGGTATGGGTCAAGTGATCAAAGGTTGGGACGAGGGCCTGAGCACAATGCGTGTCGGCGGCAAACGCCAGCTTATCATCCCACCAAACCTTGCTTACGGATCGCAAGCGGTCGGTGATAAGATCAAACCAAATTCGACGCTGATCTTTGATGTCGAGTTGGTTTCTGCTGAGTAAGCAATAGCAATGCCCGCAGTCGAACACGTCGAGCATCATTTTACCGCCGGTGAGACCGTCCGCGATATCGTAATTGGTATGGCGGATGGTCTTACGGTTCCGTTCGCCCTCGCGGCAGGGCTTTCGGGCGCGATCCACACTTCGGGTATTATCATTACGGCAGGTTTTGCCGAGATCGCGGCAGGGTCTATCGCGATGGGTTTGGGTGGTTATCTCGCCGCCAGAAGTGATGCTGACCATTACGTCAGCGAGCGCAAGCGCGAACAGCGCGAAGTGCAGCTCATCCCTGATGTCGAAATGAAAGAGATCACCGAGATCTTTGAGCAATACGGCATCTCGGAAGACGAAAGTAGCCGCGTGACCGATGCGCTGCGACGCAACCCCGAAAAATGGGTCGATTTTATGATGAAATTCGAGCTTGGTCTCGAAGAGATCGAGCCAAAACGCGCTCGTAATAGCGCGCTGACTATCGCGATCTCCTACATCGTCGGCGGACTGATCCCCCTATCGCCATACATTTTTATTGATGAAGCAAGCAGCGCGCTCTTAGTCTCGGTTGTCGTCACGCTTGTTGCTTTGCTAATCTTTGGCTACGTGAAAGGTCGTTATACGGGGACTCACCCGATCTCAAGCGGTATCAAAACAATGGTTATCGGTGGGCTTGCCGCAGGTGCGGCGTTTTTGATCGCAAAATGGATTGCCTAATTAATTATCAGGTTAACTGATGTAAAGCTGATTCTCTCGGAATCATCGAAAAAATACTGTATCTTTGTGTGTTAATTAATCTTGTCAAATTACTATGCAAAACTCATTAAAATGGGGTGCTCTGAGCGCCGGAATCGGTATCCTCGTCGGGCTGATTATGTATCTTGCCGGTATTTCGCTCAATCCTGATCTTGCTTGGGTTCGTTGGTTTGGTTTTATTGGTGCATTAGTCGTCTTGTTTCTGGGTGTTCGCGAAAAAAAGATGGAAGACCCTGCTTCATTTACTTTTGGTAAAGGCTGGACGACATCTTTTATGATCTCCGTTATTGCCGGGCTTATTACTTCTGCATGGGTGTTTATTTATGCCGGATATATCGAGCCTGAGATGATCGATATGACGCTCGCAACCCAAAGAGCCGCAATGATGCAAAACAATATGAACCGCGAACAAATGGAACAAGCGATGAAATATTCATCAATGTTCATCAGTCCCGGAGGCTTTGCCGTCACGACTCTTATTTCTTATATTATTGGTGGTGCATTGTTAGGGCTCATCATTTCCCCGATCGTGAAATCTACGGGAAATAAGAATATCGAAATAACTTCAGAGCCGGTTATTTAAAAAAAATATGCGTCTATTCCGAGGGTTTGCCGTTGCGCTGTGTTCTGCGATTGCAATGCTATGGTGTTGCACATCAGTCTATGCGCAAGAAAACTCGATGGATGTTCTCCAATTCCGTTTTTTGCAAAAAGCAAAACTTATCGGCGAAGCCATAAACAAAGGCGATGTCGATGCGCTCGAGCGTGAGTTCGACCCAATGCTCAAGAAAGAACTCCCCGCATCAAAGCTGAAGCCACTGTTATTCCAAATGACCGAGGGGCTTGGCAAAGTAGAGAAAATGGGCGATGCTCGGTTTAAATGGAAAGGCGTTGCCGTTATTCCGGTGCAATTCGAAAAAGGTTTTTTGGATATGCAGATCTCGATGGATTCGATCGACCAGGTCACCGGTATCTTTTTCCTTCCGCACGAAAAACTTTTCCCCGTGCCCGAGCGCAACACCGTCGAGCTGAGCCTCCCGTTCAAAGGCAAGTGGAATGTTGTGTGGGGCGGTGATAACAAAAAAGATAATTACCATCACGACGTGCCGAACCAACGATATGCTTGTGATCTGAACATTCTCGATGAAGTAGGCAGAAGCCACTTGGGTGACGAAACCAAGAACGAAAGTTTTTTTGCCTTCGGAAAAGAAATTATTGCTCCGGCAAAAGGCATCGTTGTCGAAGCGATCGATGGTGTACATGATAATCTGCCATTCAAAGCCAACGAATATTCAGCGGTGGGGAATTGCGTGATCATTCAACATAGCGATAGCGAGTATTCGGTGCTGGCTCATCTCAAGCGCGGCAGTCTCAGAGTTAAACTTGGCGATACGATTGCTCGCGGACAAGTGCTCGGGCTCTGCGGAAATTCGGGTAATTCGACTGAGCCGCATTTGCATTATCATTTGCAAAACACGCCGCACCTTGAAAATGCAACCGGCATTCAGATCTTTTTTAATAGTGTCATCATCCGCAAAAAAAATGGCAACGAAGCAATTCAACACGGCTACAATCCGCTTCGTGATGACCGCATAGAGCAGAATTAACACGGAATTATTCACCTCGAATACTACCTATATTCCCTTTGAATTTCTAATCATCACACGAATGTTCAAACGCATCATCTCATCACTCGTTTTTTTAACTTTTGGTTCATCACTCGCTCTCGCGCAGGCACCGGTTCTCTATGAAGAGACTCATCTTGTCGAGCCTGGCCAGGCACCTCGCGAGCATCCGCTCGATATGCAGCGAATGAAGATCGAAACATCGTTCGTACCCGAGCAAGGTTTGGTCAAAGGTCGTGTGACCCACTATTTTATGCCCATCCGTTCGAGTGTTGACTCGGTCTATTTCGACGGGCCCGGTATCACTATCAAAAGTGCAACGCTCAACGGAAAAGAATTGCGTTACACCCAAACTCCCGATGGCATCACCGTTTTTCCGGCATCGCCAATGCATTGGCATGAGTATGACAGCATTACGTTTGTTTATGAAGCCACGCCACGCCGCGGACTGTTTTTCATTGGCTGGAACGACCCAAAAAATATGTCGCGCAAACAGATCTGGACGCAAGGCGAAGGCACCGATAACCGCAACTGGATTCCGTCTTATGATGATTGGGATGATAAGCTGATCACCGAGACTATTACAACGTTTGATAAAGACTATCAAGTGCTCTCGAACGGCACACTCATCTCAGAAAAAAATAACAACGACGGCACGAAGACATGGCATTACAAAATGACGCATCCGCATGCGTCATATCTCGTGATGCTCGGGATCGGAAAATATGCGGTCGAGCATCGCAAAACGAAAGCTGGTGTGCCGGTAAATTTATGGTACTATCCTGAATTCCCGGAGCGCGTCACACCAACATACAAACTTGCGACAGATTGTATCGACTTCGTTGCGAAGTGGACGGGCATCCCGTATCCGTGGGAATCGTATTCACAAATTCCCGTTCAAGATTTTATTTATGGTGCAATGGAAAACACCACTGCCACTATCTATGGCGATTTTTATTTCAATGACGTTCGCGGTTCGCTCGACCGTGACTATCTCGGTGTTGATGTGCACGAGCTGACCCATCAATGGTTTGGCGATCTTATTACGATCCGCTCCGGTTCGAATATGTGGCTTCAGGAAAGCTACGCAACATTTTTTCCAAAACTTTTTACTCGCGAGTATTTTGGCGAAGAAGCCTACCAGTGGAATCGTCGCGGCGAGCAAAACGCAATGGTCGGCGCCAATGATGGCGACCGCTACCCGATCGTCCATCCGAAGAACGGCACGTCGCGTGTCTATCCTGGTGGGTCGGCAGTGATCGATATGATGATGTATTGTTTCGGCGAAGAAGAAATGCGTCATGTGATCAATTATTATTTAAAGAATCACGCGTACAAGAACGTCGAAACCAACGATCTCTATCAAGCTTTCCAAGATACGCTCGGGCTATCGCCGGATTGGTTTTTCGATGAGTGGCTCTATCGCGGTGGCTACCCGAATTATGAAGTCAGTTACAAAGACGTCAATAATACAAACGCTCGCGAAACCCAGATCAGTGTTGCGCAAACACAGTACACCGATGCTTTGACGAAGCTCTTCAAAATGCCGGTCGTCTTCGAAGTCCATTATAGTGACGGCAGTATGGATACGCGCCGCGAGTGGATCGAGAAACAAGCGCAGACTGTCGTGATCCCAAATACTTCCGGCAAGAAAATTGCTTATGTGCTGTTCGATCCGGCAAGTCACATCATTAAGAAAGTGACATTTAAGAAAAATTTTGACGAGCTAAAAGAGCAGGCGCTGACGGCACCGAATATGATCGATCGCTATGATGCAGTCGTTGCGCTCAAGACTGACCCGACGACAATGCAGACAAAACGCGATCTGTTGATACAGGTCTATAACAAAGAAAAATACGAAGCGATAAAATCGGAGATCGTTGCTCAGCTTTCTTCCGATGATTCGCCGGAGTCGCGCGCGGTGATTCGTCGCGCGATCAAGGACCCAACACTCGGCGTTCGCTTTGCTGCAATAAATGCGTATCGTTTTATCCCGGCTGATCTCAAAACAGATTTCGAAGTATTACTCAATGACTCTTCGTATAATATGATAGCAACCTCTCTCGAAAAGTTGAGCGAAAGCTTCCCAGCGAGTATGCCATCATATCTCGAGACCACGAAACCGATCACCGACGATCCGCACAAACGTGTGCATATCAAATGGCTTGAGCTCGCAGCCCCCTCCAATGGTCAGCTCTCCTATCCAGAGCTTGTTGGGTACGTCAGCGGTTCGTATGAATTTATGACTCGCCAAAATGCAATGGGTGCACTTCAGCGTTTGAATTATCTCAACGATGCACTGATCGCAAACTTGATCGATGCATTACTCAGTACGAACAATCGCCTCGCCGGTGTAGCAAACGGTGCGATAGCGTCATACTACCAGCAATCACAGCATCGCGAAAAAATTATGGCGTATTACAAAGCACACCAATGGAAACCGTGGCAGAAAGAGATACTTGATCGTGTGATCAAGTAAGGTCCGTCAGTACAAAACATTAAGATGAGACATGACAAGAAAGCCCGCCCACCATTTAAATGGTGGGCTATGTAGTTGCCGTCGCTGAAGCGACTCGGGGATGTAGAATATGTAAGCCTGTCATTCTGAGGGAGCAACCGAATATCTATCTCAACCGCGAAATCTCCGCGACAGAAGAATCTCCGTTAGTACAAGACATCAAGATTATACAAACGGAGATCCTTCGCTCGTCGCTCAGGATGACACGCCTGAAGTTTTTTCTCAATCCAATGACAAGTTCGAAATTTTCCCCCATCCCATAAAAAAATGCAAAGCCTGTCATTCTGAGGGAGCAACCGAATATTTATCCCAACGGCGAAATCACTGCGACCGAAGAATCTCCTCTAGTACAAGACCTCAAGCATAGACAAACGGAGATCCTTCGCTCGTCGCTCAGGATGACACGCTTGAAGTTTTTTCTCAATCCAATGACAAGTTCGAAATTTTCCACCATCGCATAAAAAAATGCAAAGCCTGTCATTCTGAGGGAGCAGACGAAAATTTATCATCAACGTGAAATCACCGCGACAGAAGAATCTCCTTTAGTACAAGACATCAAGTTTAGAGAGTAGGAGATCCTTCGCTCGTCGCTCAGGATGACAAACCTTGAAAATTTCCCACTATCCAGCGACAAACTTGAAGTTTTTCCGCTTCCACGAAACTTCGCTCTTTTCCTGAGTATTTTTGTTGTACTAACTTCATAAAATATCGGAAATTCTCTTGTTACAAAGAGTATCGCTTCTCATTGTTATCGTTCTCGTATTCTTTGTGCTGACAAGCCCTGTTCGCGCACAAGAAGCCGATTCGACCGCTCTCACAACTCCGCCGCATCACGGCTGGCTCTATCATTTTCTTTTTGATTCGACTCTTGCGAGCCGTGTCCCCACTACTATCGACTCCGAACGTAGCGACCATATTACCTATTATGTAGGCGGAATGGCGAACGTTGATCTGACCAATGACTCTTTTACAGGCGAAATTTCGGATACATTATGCAAAGCGCAATTTGTTGATATACGCTGTTCCGACGAAGCACAATACGCCGAGATCGAACGCTCGGCAGACGATACCGTCGAACTAAGAATCTACAAGCGCGACCCCAGTACAGGAAGTAAAAAAAGCAGCCCTATTTTTGAGCGTGTGTTCGACGCTGCGCATACGTGCGAGATCAGGCTCCACCTGCTCGGCGGCGATGACTATGCCATTGCGCGAGGTTCGGTTGCATCGAGTATGGTTGTCTCTGTTGTCGGTGGCGCTGGCAATGACGAGCTGGTTGATAGCTCGCGAGTCAGCGGACACGTGCTGCATATCTTGCCGTTCTCGAAAGATCAAAAGAAAACATTTTTTTACGGCGATCCCGGCGAAACGAATTTTATCTATTCGAGCAGTACTGTTATCGACTCGAAACATACCACCATCGACGACTCTTCACGACTCGACCCACTCACTCGCGATTGGGGGCACGCATGGCACTACCATCCGATTCTCGGCTTTACCAGTGATGACGGTGCATTGATCGGTATGGGTGTGTCGCTTATCAATTATTCATTTCGCACCGACCCGTTTCAAAATCTACTCTCACTTCGCGGATATTACGCAACTACTACCGGAAGATTTAAAATAAATTACGATGCACAGTTCCCCCATACATTCGGCGGCGATGTTTCGATCGCGGCTCAAGCTTCGAGCGATGAAGTGATCCGTTTCTTTGGTTATGGCAATGAGACAGTGCTCAATTCTGATAGTTATACTTCTGGAATTTATGATGCGCATATTTTCTCGCTTTCTGTCGCTCCGAAATACGAGCATAATATTTTTGATAAAACAACAATGTGGGGCAACGTTGCTTTGCGATATGTCAAGACAGACGCGAACCCCGCTCGTGACACGACGTTCCTCAGACGCCGACATGAATATGGTGTCGGGAGCATCACCTCACTGCGCTTAGGCTACGGAATTCTTTTTGATTCGCGTGACGAACCAAGAGCCGCAACCAAAGGGATCTATGCCGCTTTCGAAAGTTATTGGACGCCTGAAATAATAGATAATACATTTGCTTACACAACCCTTCGCGCTGATATTCGCGCATACTTAACGGCAAATATTCTAACACCGATGACTTTTGCATTGCGTATGCGAGCAGAAAAAATACTTGGCGAGCATCCATTTTATGAATCAAGTTTTCTTGGTGGGGCTGATGATCTGCGCGGATATTATCGCGATCGTTATGCCGGTGTCTCATCGGCGTTCGGCTCGGCAGAGCTTCGCATTGATATAGCAAAATTCAATATTTTTGTGCCGGGTACATTTGGGGTGTTATTGTTTGTCGATGCCGGACGAGTCTATGTTGACAACGATTTTTCAAATCGGTGGCATACATCATTTGGTGGCGGACTTTGGATTGCGCCTGTATCAAGAGAACATACAGTGACGTTGACGGCAAGTCATTCATCCGAAACCACACGCTTTTAACTATCGAATGGTTTTGCATTTTAATCAACTGTGAAAAAACTCCGTACCAGTCTCACACTCGCTCTCGCTGGCATTATTGCCGGTGGAGGCTTGCCTGCATTGCTGTACGGTTTTAAAAATAATTCTGTGGTCAATGGGGCGATCATTGGTGCGGTCGTCACACTGGTGATCGCGTTTGTCGAGCAAGCCGAACTGCTTGATCGTTTTCGAAAAGCACCGTTCCTCGTAACGCTTGGTCTTCGCACAGCTATTCAAATTATTATCATTACGGCTTTTACGATCGTGATCACGATCGGTCTCCGAATGATTCGCGAAAGTCTTTCACTCGATCAGGCCTATCATACACCAAGCACGCAGCAGTTTCTTTTTGGCGGTGAATTACTGTTTATTGTGCTCTATGCCTTGACAGCACTGACGCTTATTAATATGATCAGGCAAATGAGTCGTATGCTTGGTCAGAACGTGCTCATTAATATTATTATCGGAAAATATAGTAAGCCTGTCGAAGAACAGCGCATTTTTATGTTTCTCGATCTTGATGACTCGACAACGATCGCTGAGCGATTGGGAAACATTCGCAATCACGAATTTTTAGACGACTATTTTTATGATATTACCAAAGCCATCACCAACAGTAAAGGCGAAATATATCAGTACGTCGGCGATGAAGTAGTAGTCACGTGGCAATTCGAGCGCGGAGTGACAAATTCCAATTGCATTAATTGTTTTTTTGATATTTGTCAAACGATGGATGCGCTGGCGCCACAGTACAAATCAAAGTATGGCTTCGCGCCGGAATTCAAAGCCGGGTTTCATTATGGCACAGTCGTAACAGGCGAAGTGGGCGACATAAAAAAGGAGATCGTCTTTCAAGGCGATGTTGTGAACACCGCATCACGTATCAAAGAAAAATGCGGTTCGCTCGGCGCAAAAATACTTGTCTCGCGTGAATTGCTCGACGAGTTGTCGATAGCGAGTTCACAATATACGTCCGAACGGGTTGGTGCATTTCTGCTCAAAGGAAAAGAGCATGAAGTGGAATTGTTTAGTATGGCGAAAAGAATATAATACATGCTCGATCAGAATATCATAGGCAACATTTCTCATGCTCGCACGATCGCTGATCCACACGACCCATCTGGCTATGTCGGTTACGAAAATATCGGCGAGCTACTATTCAAGCGAGCGCGTGACTATGATACGAAGCCGTATCTGATCTATTACGATCTCGAAGGCAACCGCCGCGAAGATAACTACAAAGATTTTTTTATGCTCGCCTCGATGTGTGCATCAATGATGTATTCGTTAGGGCTTCGTCGTGGCGATCGCATCGCGACCATCTCGCATAATCACGCCGATACAGTTGTGCATTATTTTGCTGCGTGGCTGATGGGCGTGTGCGTTGTGCCGGTAAGTGTCACCGAAGACGATCATCGCATTAGTTATATCCTCGAAAATAGCGGCGCATCATTAGTGTTTCTTCGAAGCGAGTATAGTGGTCGTCTATTGCCGTTGATCGAAGCAGTACCAAAGATACCGATAACATTGTTGTGCGGCGACGAGCAACAGGTCATCAATAATAGCAACAACAAAGTATTTTCTTACGAGGAAGAACTTTCAAAAGCTGGCTCTATTTTTCGTTCGGATGATGCCGTAAAAAAAGAAGATGAAGCGCTGATCGTCTATACAAGCGGCACCACGGGCAACCCGAAAGGTGTCGTGCTGACACAATATAATTTACTCGCCGATGCGAAAGGCATTTCCGAATGGCATGGGATCAAGAATTCGCAAAAGATGATGTGTGTCCTGCCGATACATCATGTCAACGGCACGATCGTTACACTTGTCACCCCAATGTATGCAGGTGCGACCGTAGTGTTGAATCATAAATTTCAATCAGAATATTTTTTCCCGAGAATAGAGCAAGAAAAAGTAACTGTCGTTAGTGTCGTGCCGACGCTTCTTGCATTTTTGATCGAGTATTACAAGCCACTGTCAAGCTCGGAGCGACCGCGCCCACAAAGTCTTCGACATATCATCTGCGGAGCAGGCCCGCTAACTGTTGAACTCGGCACACAGTTTGAAGAGATGTTCGATATTCGGATCATGCACGGCTACGGGCTTTCGGAGACGACGTGTTACTCTTGTTTCTTGCCGACGAGTCTGACTAACGACGAACACAAGCATTGGATGCGCGACTTCGGATTTCCTTCGATCGGCCAAGCATTGCCACAAAATGAAATGATGATCGCCGCTGAAGATGGCAATGAAATTGCACCGGGCGAACGCGGCGAGATAGCGATTCGCGGCTTCAATGTGATGAAGTACTATTATAACAACGACGATGCCAACGAAAAAACATTTTCATACGGTTGGTTTCGCTCAGGTGATGAAGGGTTTTATGAAGTTGATGAACAGGGACGAAAATTCTTTTTTATCACCGGACGCTTGAAAGAACTGATCATTCGTGGTGGTGTCAATATTTCGCCGTTGGAAATTGATGAGGTGATCGCTCGGTATCCCGGAGTAAAAGCCGGTATCGCTGTCGGTTTTGAAAATGATTTTTATGGTGAAGAAGTTGGTGCGTATGTTCAGATCACCGACGGTATGACCGTAAGCGAAGAAGAACTTCTGAGTTTCTGCCGTGAACAACTACCGTTTTCGAAAGCACCGAAGGTCGTGATCTTCGGCAGTGAGATTCCCGTGACGAGCACCGGCAAATATCAGCGTAATAAATGTAAGCACTATTTTGCTCAGTGGAAAGCCGCGCAATTTCGGAAGACAAACTAGATTTTGAAGACTGATGCAAGTATTTGAATTATATTTGAGTTAGATACTACAAGATACAATGGGCACAAAGCAACAGATCATTGCAGAGACCGAGGCGTTCGTGTTTGAGTTGTTCAAACGCAAACTGCCCGAAAATCTTGTGTACCATACATTCAGCCATAGCGAAAGTGTTGCCGCCACTGCAAAAAAACTCGCGAAAGAATTGCAGCTCAGTGATGATAGCATCGAGATCGCCACGGTTGCCGCTTGGCTCCATGATGTCGGATATACGGAAGTATATAAAGGCCACGAAGAAGTGAGCGCCAAGATCGCCGCAGATTTTTTGCGTACACGTTCATATCCCGAAGACCGCATTGAAATGGTTGTTGGCTGTATCCGAGCAACAAAGATCCCACAGACACCATATAATATTCTTGAAGAGATCGTGGCTGATGCTGACTTGGCGGGACTCGGAAAAAAATCTTTTTTTGAGCAAAACGAATTAATACGCATTGAGTGGGAGCGCGCGCAGGATAGATCTTATTCTGATGAGCAATGGCTGGCATTAAATATCGACCTTCTCACTCGCCATCGTTTTTTTACTCGCCCTGCGCAAGAGTGGTTTGAAGAACAGCAGTCGGTCAATCTGAGGAAGCAATACAAAAAGAAGCAACAAGTAATAGCTGAGCTTTTGCCTGAACCACTTCCAACACTTGCAAGTCAAACGATCAGTGTTAGTACTTCGACAAACTCTCTTACACAGGTACTATCGACAAGATTAAAACAACTTCAGCGAGTATGCTCGTCGCTCGACCAACGCGCCCAAAGTTTGATGATCATTTCTCTTGTCGGAATGCTAATAGCATTTCTCTCTACTCGCAATAGATTTATGCTGTTTGCCGAGCAACTTCCTTTTATGTTGCTTTCTATCGGATTTGTGATCGCAATGGTATTCTCGTGGCTGGCGGTCAGATTATTTGTTTCACCTGTTCACCCGATCCTTGATGAGAACGACGCGACCGATGATGCCGTAGTTGAAGATAGAATAGCCTTAGAGGTGCTTCAATTGCAGCAGTCGATAAATAGAAAACAACGATACCTCCAGATCGCCTATGGCGTACTTCTTTGTGTTGCAAGTATTTCTCTCGTATTATATCTGTTAGGTCAATTGAGATCACCCTGACTCGCTTTGGGAACGACTATATTTATGATTCTGTAATATAGACGTAATAGTGGGTTAACATATAGTAGGTAAATTGCCTGTTATATGCCATTCTCAATTGAATCTCCGAACCAAATGCCTACGCGTTTCAAAACCACGAATCGCGAGATTAGTTGGCTGCAATTTAATGCTCGCGTACTCCAAGAAGCCGCCGATCAGCGCAATCCGCTTCTCGAACGCATTAGATTTTTAGCGATCTATTCTTCAAATCTCGACGAATTTTTTCGTGTGCGAGTCGCTTCGCTCCGGAGTTTGTTAAATCTCAAAAAACAGTCGCACAAAGACCTCGAACTCGAACCGGAAAAACTCTTAAAGAAGATCCATAAGATCGTGGGTGCGCAACAAGAGATCTTTGGGAAAATATTTCAGACTCGTATCATTCCCGAACTGCATAAGCATAAAATATTTCTTGTTAATGAAACAGAACTTACGGCTACCCAGGCAGAGCAAGTCCGGAGCTATTTTTCAGAGACCGTTCTTCCAAAACTAAAACCTGTTTTTTTGGGGAGCGAACTTGCCGTACCTTTTCTGAAGACCAACGCGCTCTATTTTGCCATAGAGTTGGGACCAAAGACTCACTCTGTTGTCGAGCGCGAACTTGTTCCTTCGCAAGCGGGTGCACAATACGCGATCGTTGATATTCCGAGCGATGTCCTTCCGAGATTTTTCACGCTTCCGAAAGAAGGGAAAGAAACTCGCTTGATGTTTCTCGATGACATTATTCGCCTTTCGGTGAAAGAATTATTCCCGCGCTTCGAAGTGCTCGGGGTCTATGCCATCAAACTGACTCGCGATGCCGAGCTACATATCGATGACGAATTCCAAGGTGATCTGCTGGGGAAGATCCAAGAAGGGCTTAGCATTCGGAAAAAAGGTGTACCTTCGAGATTTTTATTTGACCCGAAAATGCCGGCTGAAATATTAAAAGCATTTTCTAAATTTTTTAAACTTTCCCCTGACGATCTCGTCCCTGGTGGGCGTTACCACAATTTTAGTGATCTGATGTCGTTCCCAAATCCGGGAATACCATCGCTTGAAAATAAACCGTTGGCGTTGTTAAGTCATAACGCGCTTGCCGATGCAAAGTCGATCTTTGATGTTATCGAAAAGCAAGACGTGTTGCTGATGTACCCCTATCAGACGTACGATTACGTAATTCGTTTTCTGAAAGAAGCCGCTAATGATCCGACAGTGCTTATGGTGAAGATCACGCTCTACCGTGTTGCGAGCAACTCGAAAGTGATCGAGGCTTTGAAAGATCTCGTGCTTGCCGGAAAAGAAGTGATGGCATTTATTGAGATCAAAGCGAGATTCGACGAAGAAAAAAATCTCTATTGGGCAGGCGAGCTCGAACGCGCTGGCATTAAAGTCCTCTATAGCTTCCCAGGTTTGAAGGTGCATTCGAAACTCTGTATCGTTACAAAAGTTGTTGACGGCGAAAAGAAACGGTACTGCTACCTCTCAACCGGAAATTTTAATGAAAAAACTTCGAAGCTCTATGGCGACTTTGGCTTTTTTACGACCGACCTAAGAATTACCAAAGAAGTAAAAGAAGTATTTCAAATACTGAATCGCAAAGAGCGTCAAGCAGATTTTGAACATCTGTTAGTATCGCCATTCACGCTTCGCAAGTCGTTGATCAAATATATTGATAAAGAAATAAAGAATGTTCGCGAAGGCGGCAAAGGGCGCATCGTGCTGAAGCTCAATAGTCTTGAAGATGAGGAG
>JBBRNY010000052.1:0-17356 GCA_038229915.1 Kapaibacterium sp. (SeqCode)
CGTGACCCAAATATTGCAGACGTTTCACAATCGAATGGTTTTGAATCGGATAATGATAATCCGGCAAACTTTTGGAATCCGCGTACAACAGCAATATTCTGTAATATGACTGTTGTCGGACCACAATCGGATACGTCGCAAATAGTGAATCCATTATTTGGTCGTGGTGCTCATATTCGTCGTAACACGTTGTTGAATATCTACAACTCTGTTGTGATGGGCTGGCCTGTTGGAATATTGATGGATCAGTCAGGCGTTACTAATGGAGCGACGAACGATACGTTGCAGGTCAGAAATAATATCTGGGCAGGTCTTCATATCGGCAAAGCATTCACGACAAATATCCCAGCATTTGACGCCACCGCATGGTTCAAAAGTGTAGCCTACGGAAATAGTGATTTTGTTCAGCCTGCTGAAGTGAAACTTTCAGCACCGTTCAATCTTGCTAATCCGAACTTCACCCCGACGACCGGATCGCCGGCACTTGTTGGTGGTAGTTTCGCGAATGCTCGCTTGAGCGATCCGTTCTTCCAGCCGACAACCTATCGTGGTGCGTTCGGTCCGGGACCTCGTTGGGATTCGATCTGGACAAATTATGATCCGATCAATCTCGTCTATGCTCCGAAACCGACACTCGCACTTGCAGTGATCAACTTCGGTCAGACAACTGTCAATACGTCGAAAGACTCTATCGTCACTGTCGTTCTTATGAACACCGGTAATGTAGTCTTGAGCGTCTCTTCATGGGGCTTGCTCGATTCATCACTCTTTACGATCATTGGCGGTAATGCACCGTTCACCGTAAAAGCTGGTGGTTCAAAGTCTATCACATTGCGCTTCCACCCAAAAGCGGTTGGTTCGTTCAACACGAAACTTCGCTTCGCTTTCACGACCGGTGAACAGCCACAGGAAGTTGCACTCAATGGCGAAGGGGTTCTTGATGCGGGTGTAAGCAATGCTATTGCAACACGCTCGATCGAGCTATTCCAAAACTCGCCAAATCCATTTAACGGAAATACAGAGATCTCGTACTTCTTGCCGAAAACGTCTATCGTTTCACTTGAAGTTCTTGATGTAACCGGAAAAATTCTGAGCGTACTCGCAACCGGTACGCAACAAGAAGGTCTCCATACAAGTCATTTCACTTCTACAGGATTAACCAACGGAACATATACTGTCCGCTTGACTGTCGGAAGCGATGTCTTGACCACACGAATGATCCTGGTGAAATAAACAGTATCATTTAATAGACAATTGATCTCATTGGCTCCGGCGAATTCTCGCCGGAGCCTTACTATTTAAGACAATCATTATTATGTTACGTAGAATATCCTTTTTGCTTCTGTTGTGTGTGGCGTTCGTGAGCCCTGTGATGTCATTACCTCTTGTCAAAGTGACTGGCACTATTAGCGATTCTAAAACTGGTGAACGTCTCATTGGTGCGGTGATAGCAGTTGAAGGCACCAAAAAAGGTGCGAAGACTAATCTCAATGGTGAATTCTCGCTTCAAGTTGAAGCTGGCACCTATAATCTCAAAGTATCGTATTTAGGATACAAGAAAAAAATCCTTGAAAATGCGCAATTAGACCCGGGCGAAACAAACCATATCGATATTCTTCTCGAAAGTTCAACGCTTCAAGGTGAGGATGTTGTGGTAACAACAAAAATAGCCTCGGAAACGCAAACAGCACAATTAATGGATCGTAAACGTGCGGCGACGATGAACGATGCGATCAGTGCAGAACAAATTCGCCGTTCACCTGATGCGACCAGTGGTGATGCGATCAAACGTATTTCCGGTGTGACGATCGTGGACAACAAATTTGTCGAAATACGTGGTACCAGCGAACGATACAATAACGCAGTGCTCAATCATTCGGCGCTTGCAAGCACCGAGCCGGATAAAAAATCTTTTTCATTCGATCTTTTGCCCTCGAATTTGATCGACAATACGGTTGTATCAAAAACATTTACTCCTGATCTCCCAGCAAACTTTGCGGGTGGTTTGGTACAAGTAAACACCGTAAACTTTCCTGATAAATTCTCAGCAAAGGTTTCGCTTTCCGGAGGATATAATACTTCGACGACAGGTTCTGCATTCACCAGTTATCAAACAGGTGGTAGCGACTGGCTCGGCTTCGATGATGGTACTCGTGCATTACCATCGGGATTTCCCTCAACAAGTATTAACGATGCTACTATCAGTCCGCAAGACATTCAGAAGTACGGTTTACTGTTCAAAAATAATTGGGCTCCAAAGATAAAAAGTGCCGGGATAAATAAAAGCTTTGCCTTCTCGATCGGCGATCAATTCACTATTGCCGATAATGATTTCGGTTATATCGGGTCTCTCTCCTATAAAACAGGATACGATCATAACAGTATTCAGCGTAATGATTACAATGGTGATAAAACACCGATCTATGAGCGAAGCGGTTCAAGTGACGTGATCAATGTGCTTTGGGGTGGCTTGTTTAATATCACTTATAAGCTCAATGAAAATAGCATAATCAGTTTGAGAAATCTGTATGATAAGACTTCTGACGATCAAGTCGTCGTTCTTGCCGGGAAAGATTATGCCAATGCATTTCAAGATAAACAGACCAGTTTTCATTACACCGAGCGAAGTCTTTATTCGGGTCAGCTCACCGGTGAGCACTTGATCGAAGATTTTGGAAAAACAAAGGTCGAATGGAGACTCTCTCATGCGGCATCAACACGTTCGGAGCCCGATCTTCGCCGCTATGTGTTTGCTCGGGATTTTGATGCCGTTGACAATGCCCCGTATTATGCTTCGATCTCCGCTTCACCCGATCCGAAAACAGGAGGAAGATTTTTTTCTGATATGAGTGAACAAAACAATGAAGGCGGCCTTGATATTACTATTCCCATTAGTAGTTCAAAATTAAAAGTTGGTGGAATGATCGACTCAAGAACTCGTGAATTCTCGGCTCGTGTACTTGCATATAAACTCGCCACATCAAATTTCTCTTTACTGTTTTCGAGTATTGATACACTATTTGCACCGGAGCATATTGGCCCACAGGGATTCCAGATCGCCGAGATCACGAACCCCAGTGACCACTATGACGCTGCCGAGCATATCGGTGCGGGTTATGCGATGCTTGATCTTCCGTTTACTATTGGTACCACGCAACTTCGAGTTATCGGCGGTGCACGAATCGAGCAGTCATCACAACAACTTAACTCGGGAATCTTGGGCGGTGGCGCTGTTCATTATGACCGGCCTCATACCGATGTATTGCCATCTATTAATGTGGTGTATTCGGTCAACGATCAGACCAACATTCGTCTGGCAGCAACACAAACTGTTTCAAGACCGGAGTTTCGCGAGATCGCACCATTTGCATTTTATGATTTCGAACTTGGGTCATTGATCCAGGGTGACACGAATATTGATCGTGCGCTTATTCGCAATCTTGATTTCCGTGTTGAGTATTATCCAACTGCCGGCGAATTACTTTCAGTCTCACTGTTTCATAAACGCTTTGAGGGCGCTATCGAAGCAACCGATCAAGGTTCGAACAGCGTCAAGAGCTGGGCAAACGCAAAACAACCAGCGATCAATTATGGCGTTGAATTAGAGGTAAGGAAAAATCTTGGTTTCTTTGGTAATTTCTTTAGTAATTTTATCTTCAGTGCTAATTATACCTATATCGTTTCGAAAGTAAATGTACACGAGCTGACCAACGGACAACAAGAAGAACGACCGATGCAAGGGCAGTCGCCTTACTCGATCAATCTGGGCTTACTCTTTGTAGAACCGAATCTTGGTACTTCGGTGAACTTGCTTTATAATACCTATGGCAAACGAATTGCAGAAGTGAACCCATACACCGGTGATCTCTACGAAATGCCTCGTGATCTGGTCGATCTTAGCATTTCGCAATCCCTCTTCGAAAAGCTGGAGGTGAAGTATACGATCAAAGATATTTTAGCTCAACCACAGTTATTTGTCAATGACGGGCAAGTAAACCGTTCGAACCAACGTGGCTCGGTACACTCGTTTTCTGTTTCAGTAAAATTATAATCGTAACGACCGGGACTGGGAAGAATGCTAGCACGCCCTCTCAGTCCTGCTCGAATTTGCGAAGTGCGTAGAAGTGCTGATGGAGATACTCGGTAGGGAATTCCGTGTTGTCGATTCCATAGCCATTTGGTTTACGTCCTTGAGGCGAAAAAGCAGTCCCAAATAGCCAATCCCAGATTGCTAATTTTGTTGAAAAATTCTTATTTTGTGCATCGATATCAGTTGCATGATGCCAACGGTGCATTTCAGGTCCATTTATAATATACCGAAGCAACCCGCTGCGAATATTGATATTGGAATGAATATACATTCCCACGAGACCATCGAGTGCAGCTTTGATGACGGCAAGCTCAGCAGTAGCCCCAAGAAGAATGATTACCCCAAACTCGACCGTCTGATTGATAAATATTTCGGCACTGTGTGAACGAGCTCCCGAAAGCCAATCAACTTCAACGGCTGAGTGATGAGCTTCGTGAATACGCCAAAGATATTTTGATTTATGTTGGAGACGATGAAATAAGTAAATATAGAGATCATGCAGCACGATAAAAAAAACTAATTGCCAACCGATTCCCCAATCTCCGACCAGACGCATACGGGAAAGTCCAGAGATGCCATCGATCCAAACGATGACATAACTAATAACAAACCCGAGAAGATAATTCTGAATAAGTGTATAGAGCGCAAGGTCATTCCAAAACTGAGGACGTAAGAATCGTTGGCCTTGATTATAGGGGAAAGCGCGTTCGAGCGCAATGATCACCAGTGCGCCTACTAAGACTGCCAATGAACAAAGCCAACGAATCGAATCAATTGACATCTTGCGAAGCGGTGCCGGTGTTATGCAGCAATTGCCATCTGACGGCGAAGTTTCTTGCGCGATGAAAGCTCGCTGTCATACAATTTCTTTACGCCATCACCCAATGAGCGTTCGATGTCACGGATCTGCTCGACCAAACGCCCAAAGCCGCCAACTTCGACCGAAGCCGCCTGATCGGTGCCCCACATCGCTCGATCAAGTGTAATATGTCGCTCAACGAAGCTTGCCCCAAGTGCTACAGCGGCAACTGTCGGAGCCAAACCGGTTTCGTGCCCTGAATATCCGATCGGGCATTCAGGATAAGTTTTCAGCAACGTCGTGATCATCTCGAGATTCAATTCTTCGAGTGGACACGGATATGTTGATGTTGAATGTGCGATAAGAAGATAATCAGTTCCGATTGCTGATACAGATGAAATAATCTCTTCCCAGGTTGACATTCCTGTTGAGATCATCAGTGGTTTCCCGGTTGCTTTCTTTTTTAACAATAGATCAATGTCAGTCAGTGATGCTGAGGGAGCTTTGTATAATAGTGGATTAAACTGTTCGATAAAATCTACCGAAGGTTCGTCCCAGCACGAAGCGAACCAATCAATGCCGACTTGCTTACAATAACGGTCGATCTCGGCATATTCGCGTTCGCCAAACTCGACATAGTGACGATAGTCAATGTAGGTCATTCGCCCCCATGGTGTATCACGCTCAATATTCCATTGATCTTTCGGGACACAAAGTTCTGGAGTGCGTTTCTGAAATTTTACGGCGTTACATCCGGCTCTAACAGCACCATCGATCAGCATTTTTGCAAGATCAAGCGAGCCGTTATGATTAATACCGATCTCAGCGATCACATAGACAGGATTGCCATTACCAATTTGTAAATTTCCCATGGTAGTTATTGCGTTAGTCATTAATATATAGTTCTTGACTTTTTACAAAACTACCGCTCTAATGTTTTTTTGCGGTTACTGAAATAATACTAAACAAGTATCGGAATGTGAGGAAATTATTTTGCAGAAAACTCTCGTAATATTACCAGACTGTCCAACCACCATCGACCACCAAATTTGCACCCGTCATATATGCCGAAGCATCACTGGCAAGAAAGATAATGGCTCCTTTATAGTCAGTCGGTACAGCCATTCTTTTTAGGGGAGTACGTTTTGCATAATTATTGACAAACCACTCATCTTGCGAATTTTCTACACCACCAGGTGAGAGTGTATTAACTCGAACACCTCGATGCCCCCAATAAGCGGCAAGAAAGTGTGTAAAGTTTATCACGGCGCCTTTAGTAGCAGGATATGCTGGTGACTTATAAAATTCCTGGGAGCCGTCTGGCTTTTCATAGAGCGATTGATCGGGACCAACGATTCCATATGTTGATGCAACATTTACAATACTTCCTTTTCCTACTTTCGCCATTACCGTGCCAACCACTTGTGAACAGAGGAATGTACCCGTAATATTCACGTCTAATGATTTTTGCCAAGCATCAAGAGGGTAATTCTCAAATTTAGAAAGTTCACCGGCATGTTCCGGATGCTCGAACATGTCATTAATAGCTGCATTATTGATCAATATATCGATGTGACCATATTTACTAAGCACTCGATCGCGGAGTGATTCGATAGATTCTTTATTTGTAATATCAACACCGATCCCAATTGCATTGGGGAGAGAACTTGCAAAAACAGTCGCACTCTCTTCATTGAGATCAGCAACAACGACGAATGCACCTGCCTCGCACAGAGCATTGCAGTGTTCCTTGCCTATCAGACCACAAGCACCGGTTACTATCGCGACGCGCCCATCAAGTCGGAATAGATTCATTGCTTTGCTGGCTTCATGTTGAAATTGCTCGTTCTGCGAAATACTGCTTCGACAGCTTCGCCACGAAGAAATTTCTTGATGTCCGATTCGTCCACTGCTTGACGCAAGATCATTAATGCTTCGCGGTATGCGGAGAGTGTATGGACAATATCTTCATCGCTATGGCTATAACTCATATTATGAAATCCGCCCCAAAGCACGCCCCGTTTGATCATTTCTTGCTGTACGAGCGATTTCATTTCCAAAGGATTGCCTGCACTTGCGTCAAATGATATGATAGTACGGCAATCGAAACCCGAGCATTTAGTATAACCGGAAATTCCAAGTTCTTCGGCTATTACATTATATCCTTCTCTAAGTTTTTTCCCTTGAGTTGATAATTGTTTTGTCACATTCTTTCCTTTGATTTCAGTGATAGTAGCTTTGGTTGCCGCAAGCGAAAGTGCTTCGCCTCCAAAAGTTGTAAAAAAGAAAATATCTTTTTCGCATAATTGCATCACCTCTGCGCGTCCAGATAGGATTGAGATCGGCATACCATTCGCAACGGCTTTAGAAAAGCATGCAAGATCAGCTTTGACGCCAAAGTATTCTTGTGCGCCACCGGTTGCTAAACGAAAGCCTGTCCACATCTCATCAAAAATGAGCAATGTGCCAAATCGTTGACACACATCTTTCAATTCTTGAAGAAAATTATTGCGGGGTGCTTCGAAGACGATCGGTTCTAAAATCACACAAGCAGTGTTTTCGTCTATCGAAGATAGGACCGAATCAATATCATTATAATTGAATGTGTACGAAAGATCTTGCGCTGATTGTGGGATGCCTTTATTGCGATCGGTGACGCCGATATACCAATCATGCCATCCATGATATCCGCAGCAGAGAACCTTCTCGCGTCCGGTAAATGCTCGTGCAAGACGAACTGCAGCAGTCGTTACGTCGCATCCCGTCTTGCTAAAACGTACCATCTCCGCATTTGGGACGACTTCACGAATAAGCTCTGCTACTTCAACTTCGAGTGGGCTCATCATCGAGAAGGTGATACCTTTTTTTAACTGCTCGATGATCGCATTATCAACCGTTTCATAACAGTATCCAAGTGAAACAGGACCGATCGCCATTTGATAGTCAATATATTCGTTGCCATCGACATCCCATACGTGAGAGCCGCTTCCGCGATCAATATAACTTGGGGAACCACCGACATATTGCCGTGGACCTTTGGCAAGTGTTTGCGTATGTGCAGGGATCAATCCTTCTGAGCGATGTAATAATTCTTGTGAACGAATAATAACAGGGTAATCCTGATCGAATGAAATGATATTAGGCATAGTGATGTGCTGAAATTATTTCTCCTGATGAACGCGATGAGTTAAAGAATCCGTCTTCAATCAAACGCGTAGTGATTTTTTTTGTGATCTGTTGGGCAGTAAATCCATCGAACTCCATTGCATCACGAAGCAATGCTGGTTTAAACCATTTACCATCAAAGGCGATCGGCAAAACGTTTGCAATCAACCCATAGCGCATAAATAATTCGCTAATGATTGAGTACAGACCCCCGATCAAAAAATGATCTTCCAACGTCACAACAAGATGTGAATTCTCCATGGCATCAAAGACGGCATCTTCATCAATTGGGCTTAATGTTCGCATATTTAAGACACGGACTTTTAAGCCTTCTGCTTGCAGAATTGTTTGCGCTTCAAGCGCTTCACCGAGTAAAAACCCGTATGTTAAGATCGTGACGTCGTCATCTTCAGTTGATTCACCGTTGGATGGATAAACTTCCGCTTTGCCAAGTTCGACGGAGGAGGTATGTTCTCGAACAGGAGAACCGGCGAAGTAGCGTAGATAGAATGGCCTGCCCGATTCGATGAGTTGGGGCAATCCTTCAATAAGATCTTGATTATCCGAGGGGCAAAAAATACCCATATTTGGAATCGCACGCATCAACCCAATGTCTTCAATAGCTTGGTGTGTAGGTCCATTCCCATCAGAGAGAAACCCAGGCACACCTCCGACCAAGATCACCGGAAGCGATGGAATACCAACATCAACACGGATGAATTCATAGGCACGGAAGATCAAGAACGATGCGAGTGCATGGATCACCGGTACACGTCCGCGTAGTGCAAGTCCGGCTGCGGCTCCGACCATAGTCTGCTCGGCAATACCGACATCAATAAATTTATTGCCTATTAGTTCAGGTAAATTTCTGATCGCCGCGCGATTCTCTGCGGTCATCACAACGATGCGATCGTCGTTCTGGATTAGTTTAAATAACTGCTCTTCGTATGTCACAATATTGTATGTTAGCGAACCATTAAAGTCTCTGAAGTAAGATTGCTGAGCGCATTACCGTGAAGTTCACCAAGTAATTGCTCTACTTCATTGTGTGTAAAGTTTACAAACCAGCGATCAGCTCTTGCTTCAATGCTCGGCAACCCTTTCCCACGTATAGTATCGGCGATCACAACACGAGGAGTTGTAGTGTTCAAGTGTGTACCCAAAAAGACTTCGTGCAGTTGTTCAAAATCATGCCCATTAATTCGGGATGTCTCCCAACCAAAGGCTTCAAATTTTGGAGCAAGTGGTTCAAGCGGCGAAAGCTCTTCGGTACGAATGTTTGCTTGAAAGTGATTTCGATCAACGATCGCTATCAAATTGTCAAGCTTTTTTGCAGCCGCTACTTGCAATGCTTCCCAAATACTTCCTTCATTGAGTTCACCGTCGCCTAAGATCACATATACCTTGTTCTTGCCGCCTCGAAGTTTAATATCCAGGGCGATCCCAATACCTACCGAGAGTAAATGTCCAAGCGAACCCGAATGAAACTCGATACCGGCGACAGCACGGTTTGGATGCCAGTAAATATGATCACTTGTTTTGAGATGTAGCCCTAAACGCTCTTGCTCAATAAATCCAAGCTCGGCCAGTGTGCCATAAAGTGCAGGAACATCGTGTCCTTTCGAAAGTAAGAGATAATCGCGGTCAGGGTCGTCCACTCGTTCAGGGGAAACATCGAGTAGATGGCTATAAAGATAGACCAAAAGATCAGTGCAAGAAAGTGATGCGCCGATAAAACAACCGCCGCCGGTTGACATCTTAATGATATGCTCGCGAACACGGAGTGAGAGCGACTCGAGATGTTGTAGTTCTTCTGGCCGTAAACTCATAATGGTATTATACTTGTTGTCGTGTCTCGTTTGCAGTGACAGTCTGTAATTCATTAAGGTGATGTCGGTACCAATTTACACCGGCATACATACTGTTGATCTGCATGATCTCGGGTTTTGCTTCGAGTAATTGTAAAATATCATCGAGTGAAAAGATCGGGTCTTCAGCAGACCAGAGTTCATCATATACTCGAGCGATAAATTCATAATCTTCACAATAGTCAATCGTAAATCGATGACTCATTGCATAATTTCTTCCTGTTTCCCATTCGATGTTGCCGATTCGAAAACGATCAGGCTGCTCCCAAATGAATGGTGTCGTATGTTCGCGCTCATAGTCTTTCGCTGCGTTGAGCCAAGATGTTTTTAATGCTTGGAATGACATTACTTCGACATCATTGCCGTCGGGATATGTTGCGGGGTGTAGATTACTTACGAAATCAAATTTCTCGACATTTTCTATATAATATGTTATCACTCGGTCGATCACTTCCGGATCGATCAATGGACAATCTGACGGAATTTTGACAACCACATCGGCACCAAATTCTTTTGCAGCTTTGTAATGACGATCAAGCAAATCGGTCGGATGACCTCGGAAGCATGCATACCCCGTGTTTGATACAAGTTCTTCGATCACATCATCAGTAGCTTCTTCTGTGGTTGCAACAATAATATTTTCGCTGTACTTCGAAGCAGAAATTCGTTCGAGCAATCGGAGCAACAACGGCTCGGAAGCCAATGGCATCAGTATCTTGCCAGGAAGTCGGGAAGATCCTGATCGAGCTTGGACGATGATCGCGATCTTCATATTTTTACACCGATCTTTTTTATCATTTGTTCGCGCTTGAACGACACCACAAGATCTTTGAGATAGACTACTGTTCGTGTTTTCTTCCGGAGCTTATTGAACGAATTTACTACGGTCTGTTCTTCGAGAATCCTTAGACATATCGATGCAATATTTTTCGCGGCTGATTGATTCTGCAAAGGAGTGAGGCGTTGAAGCTTATTGATATCAAGATCACTATACACTTCTTTCCCTAACGCTGAAGCCACGAGCACTACTGATGAATATCTGGTAATAAGGACATCGCAATTCGCGATCATTTCTTCTGCACTGCCTGATGAATAGATCAATGCACCTGGGGCGTAGTGATTAATTTCCAACGATGCACGTTCGACATTTTCATTCGGATGAAGCTTAAATATCAATTGGCGTCCGTTTGCGATCTCAAGGCAACGGTTGATAAATTTCTTACGGTTTTCATAACGCAATGTCTCACGCATATCTGAGGTGCAGACGAGTACAAAGCCGTGATGAGGAAATGTATTATTGTGATATTTTTGACAATTGTCAAAATTGGGAATACCAGTTACTTCAATCTTCTCCGGGTTTACGCCGCTCTCGATAAAATGGTCTCGATAACCGGAGCTTGCGACGCAGATCTTCTCATAAGCATCACTCATTCCAAACGTCGCAGTAGAAGCGATCCACCGTGGTAATACACCGAGGTGCTTAATAATATAATAACGAATATTTCTTGGATCGGTCATCCCTTCTTGCACTAAGATGCTCTTGAGGTGCCGAGTATTTTTAGGGACGATAAGATCAGCGCAGCGAACGACCAGATCATAGGTCTGGAGTTGAGCACGATAGTCCATATTCAACCTATGTTTCAGCAAATAGTCGCTAGTACGCTTGAAAAATGTCCCACCAACGACCGTGAATTCGAGCATTCCCAGTTTTCGAAGTATTTCGAGCGCGCCATCGACATAGTATGGTGTAAAGTAGGCATCATACTCAGGAAGTTCTTTCGCAATTTGATGCATTTGGGTTGTTTGATTGATTGACCCACAAAGGAATAGGATCTTCTTTTTCTGTGGCAGTGGAGACAAAAACGGAGCGTTATCTCTCGGCATAATTATTCAGTAATAAATTCGTAAAGCAACACTACGACAACTGAGAATCTTGACGGTTACTCCGATAATTCTATATTATACTACTGTTATTGAATTATTTCTATTTTTTTTGGGAAATTGGTTACACAATTCTTACTTATTTCGAAAACGGCAAATTTATATTTATTTATTTTTACTTATTTTTCGCACCACTATGCGCTGAGATCATAGATGGTTAGCGTTTATTGCGATGATGTGGGACAAAACTAGTCCTTGTTCGAAGCGGTCTAATTTATTAGTTTTGCAGAAACAACTTTACTAATGATGCGAAAAGTCACCCTATTTGCAACGTTTGTGATCTGCTGTGCAGTCGCTGCTTGTAAGCAAACTCCTTTTGAAGAACAGTCCTCTGCGAAGAAGGTCAATACTCTTCGTCGTGCACAAACGACAGAGGCCCAATGGACTCGAGTTTGGGAAGGGAAGCAGGTCTATGAAACCTACTGTGCAGGTTGCCACGGAGTAAAAGGTGATGGAAAAGGTCTTGCCGCCGCAATGCTTGATGTAAAGCCACGTAACTTTACACGTGGGATGTACAAATTTATCTCTACACCTCCGGGCTCGCTTCCATCCGATGCCGATCTTCATCGTACGCTCCTTCGCGGAGTACCGCGTAGCTCTATGCCGAGTTGGTCTATGCTTCCTGAAAGTGATCGTACCAATGTGATCGAGTACATCAAAACATTCTCTGATCGTTGGCAGACCTTGCCACAACTGAACCCTGTAAATTTTGGCTCTGCCCCTTCGTGGGTCGGAAGTGCGCAATCTGTTGCTAAAGGCAAAGTGGTGTATGCAAAAATGGGTTGCGCAAATTGTCATGGACAAATCGGGTTAGGCGACGGTCAATCTGCCGCGGCACTCACCGATGCTGATGGCAACCCGATCAAGCCATTTAATTTCCAAGAAGGTATTCTCAAAGGCGGCTCACGAGTTGAGGACATTTACCGCACATTCTATACCGGTCTTGCGGGATCGCCAATGCCTGCTTTTGGCGGGATACTCAGCGATGAAGATAACTGGCATCTCGTCTCGTATGCCATCTATTTAATGGGTAAGACGAATGTCAAAGAATCTGATATTGCAGCTGCGATTACTACCGTTGCCAAAACAGATTCGACAAAAGCAATTCGTTAAGAGTAGAAGCAATTAAATTTTACAATAGATTTTTTCAGTAATAGATCGTACACGTATGGCTTTAGTAAATGTCAGCACCGTACCAAAGGCAGAAACCGATAGCAACAGCAACTTACCGCTTGTTGATAAATGGGTTGTTAAAGCACACTTCATTGCCGGCATCAGCTTCTTTTTCCTTGCATTACTTGCCGGTTTGCTGTTTAGTACTCAATTTCTGCGCAGTTATTTATTCCCGGGCATAGAATTACTTTCGCCAGGAAGAATACGAATGGTCCATACGAATATCGCAGCATTCGGTTTTCTTGCAAATCTTTTTTTTGGTGGTTTGTATTGGGCTATTCCGAGGCTTACGGGCGAGCGCGTTTGGAAACGGCCTGTCTCACTTTTTCTTTTTTGGACTTGGCAAGCTATACTGCTTGCGACTGTCGTCGGCGAAATGTTCGGGTATGCGCAGGGTATAGAGTGGGCTGAAACACCAATGTTCGTTGATCCTTTCGTGATCATCGGTGTATTATTAATGACTGTGAATTTCTATGTTCCCATAATCCGCACAAAGGAAAAGCCGTTGTATGTTTCGCTCTGGTATTTTACAGCGGCTTTTGTGTGGACTGGTTTGGTCTATATTATGGGTAACTATCTGCCTCAATTTTTTGCACCTGGTGTTGCAGGCGCTGCTATTGGTGGGTTGTATATTCATGATCTTGTCGGGTTGTTCGTTACACCTCTCGGATGGGGTATGATGTATTATTTTGTACCACTGATCTTAAAAAAACCGATATATAGTCACGCACTCTCACTTGTTGGTTTTTGGGGACTCGCATTCTTCTATCCATTGCAGGGCGTTCACCATTTCTTATGGAGTCCGATACCGATGTTCGTGCAATATGGTGCGGTCACTTCAACGATCGCGGTTGAGATCGTCGTAACGACAGTGATCGTGAATTTCTTCATGACGCTCAAAGGCTCAGGCTCTATCCTCAAGACCAACCTTCCGATGCGTTGGTTTTATACTGGAATGATCCTGTATTTCACGACGTGTTTGCAATGCGCGTTTCAAGTTACTCTTACACTTCAGCAGATCATTCACTTTACTGATTGGGTTGTCGCCCATGCACATTTGGTGATGCTTGGAGTATTTGGTTTCTGGCTACTTGGTATTGTCACACATCTTTGGCCAAAAGTCACCGGCAAAGAATGGTATAGCTTGCGTTTGAACACATGGCATTATTGGTTAACGACTATCGGGTTAGTGATCATGTTCGGCGACTTGACTATTGCCGGTTTGATCCAAGGTTTTAGTTGGCGCTCACTTCAGATCTGGGAGCAGTCAGTAATTGCTTCGATGCCATTCTGGATGATACGCACATTCGCAGGGAGTATGATCGTGCTTGGACAAATGATCTGGGTGTATAATTTATACCGCACAGCAAAGAACCCGATCAAACTTGGTGATTCGCAACCGACGATCAATACCGAGCATGAACTTGCTCCGGCATCTATGATGCGTCCGGCTGTTGCATCATAATATTCAGGAGAGTAATCAAAATGATGACACGCGACGAAAAAATAAAGCGCATTCAAGAGCTTCAAGCAGAAACATCGGCTTTACTGTCAACGATCGATAAGGAATCTGCGACAAAGCGTCCGGATGAATCGTGGCCGCCAAAAACATTTTATTGGTGGTATCATATTACGACCGGCTCTATCCTCGGAGGTTTTGGGGCAATAGCGAGCTTGTTTTTTAATATCGTTGGGTCTGTGATCTTTGATAAAAGCCCATTCGAGCTTATAAAAATATTTATGACATTTCCGATGGGTGGCTCGGCACTGACGAGTAATTCGGAAACAGTGCTGATCATCGGCATCATTCTCTATATCGTGACCGGCAGTTTCTATGGTGTGATATTTGAAGTGATCATGGCTCGCTATTTCAAAACCGCATCAAAAGGCTCACGTGTTATCGCAGCAATGGGTATTGGTGTTGCGATCTGGATCATCAATTTCTATGGAATCCTGTCATGGTTGCAACCAATGCTCTTTGACGGTAACTGGATCCTTCAGATGATACCATTTTGGGTTGCGTTGCTGACACATTTAGTGTTTGCACTTACGATGGTACTCATCGGCGAATGGGGGCATTTCGAAGCGACCGACTACAAGCGCCAAGCAATGGTGCAAGCTCAACAACATTGATCATTATTACCGAATACAAGAATGGCAAAGTCACCGATCGAGCGTTTTAGTACTATATTTCTGATTGCTGGAGTATCGTTCTTTGCATTCAGTTTCATTGCTTCGGGGCTTGTTCCGTGGTTGATGATGAACAAGCTTCATACGAAAACAATGGATGAACTTGCAAAAGATATGCCGGCTTCATTTACGAAGTTGTCACAGGATTACCCTACGGAATTTAAGAAGCATTTTGGCGCAGCAAATTCAGCAAGTTATAAGGAAGCACTGATCCTTGGGAAAGAGATCTATATAGCCGAAGCCTGTTGGCATTGTCATTCGCAGCAAGTTCGCCCAATTTCAAACGAGCCAGCTCGTTGGGGAAAAGTATCAACAGCTGATGAATATCAAAATGAATTACAGCTCCCACAGATGATGGGTACACGTCGCGTCGGTCCTGATCTTTTTCGCGAAGCAGGCCGCCGCCCAAATGACTGGCACATGGCACATTTTTTCAAGCCGACAAATGTCGTGCCAAGCTCGGTGATGCCAGAGTTCACATGGTTTTTTGATAATAATAAGCGGCCGAATAAAAAAGGCTTAGCAATTGTCACGTATGTGAACTGGCTGGGCAGTTGGAACAAAGATTCTACCGACGAAATGCTTCAAAGCATCCCGAAAGAAAATCGTGCAGGGTTTGTGAAATAATTTTTTCAATTTATTGAAAGAAATAATGATGGAAAAGATCGAACAGAAAACTAACGAGATCAAACATCCCGAAATGCCGGAGCGATTTCGATACGTCCCCAGAAAAAAGAATAAAATTCTTTTAGTATTTCAATGGGCAGTGATCATCATCGCCGGAAGTGGTTTTGTGTTTAAATTCATCGAGTTTACCTATTCGATATTCAAGACCGGCAACGAACTTGTGCAATTCGCCGTCACACCAATTGTGATCTATACCTGTGTTGCCATAGGCTTTTTAATGATCTTTTTGTGGACGGTTGGTCAAGGTGATTACAAAGACGTAGAAAAACCAAAGTATCGCTTGTTTGAACGCGAAGTAGAACTTGGCGATAACGAATTTTTATATGCTGACGATCAAGATGCGATAAAAAAAGTGATTTCGATACCGATCTCAAAAAATTAATCAATGCCGACCATGGAACAAACAAAACCATACTACACTGCTGAAGAAGATTCACCCACACCGGATCGGTTTACATATTCTGGTAGCCACTTCCCTTGGTGGATGTTAGTACTATGGGTCTGCTTCATTCTTGGTTCGACTTGGTATTCGGTCCAGTTTATGCTTCCGAATCTCAGCAAGTGGGTTGAAAAACCTCCTTACACAAAATTTGTGCCGTAATGTCTCCTTTTGGGTGGAAAAGAGATGTTAGCATAAAAAAGCGGCGGATAATGCACCCGCGTTATCCGCCCTCATTTTATTACCACCCGATTTGAATGAACAGTCACCACCCATGACCAACGGAAAAGATATTGTTTGTCACCATTGCGGTTTGCCGGTTTCGGTGAAGCGCAGGCAAACGCCCGAGTTGGTGTTTTGTTGCTATGGTTGCGAAATTGCATCTGAACTTCTCGGTCATGGAGATGAAGCTGAGTCGCGTCTTACCCTTTACAAACTCGGAGCAGGTGTCCTCTTAGGCATCAATGTGATGATGTTCTCGATGCCACTGTATGTTCAATCGCTTGGTGCTTTCTTTCGTCAAGGCTTTGGATCTGAGTCATATTTTGAGGTTCTTAAATGGTTGTTAATGGCGCTCTCGCTGCCGGTTTATTTCTTGTTGGGGATGCCCTTTATCGAATCATCGATCAGAAATTTCCGAAATGGTTGGCGCACTAATGCCGATGCGCTTATCGCGATCGGAGTAACAGCTGCGATGTTGGTCTCGATCTTCAATACCATATTTCTAAACGGACCCGTATATTATGAAACAGCGGTTGCCATTTTAGTAATCGTCACGACTGGAAGATATCTTGAAGCAAAGTCACGGGCAAAAGCATCAAAAGCCGTTGAAGAACTTGAGCAAAGTATGCCTACTCTTGTGTCACTTATTCAAGAAGACGGTACTGTTCGTGAAGTGCAAGTTATATCCGTGGCTATCGGTAGCAACATTCTCTCAAAGCCTGGCGAAGTGATTCCCTTAGATTGCAAGATACTTAGCGGCAACGCACGTATTAGCGAAGCAA
>JBBRNY010000053.1:0-17327 GCA_038229915.1 Kapaibacterium sp. (SeqCode)
ACCAAGAAAACTTAATTGTGTACCCGGCTGACTGAGCTGAAGATTGCCAGCAGTTGTGATTCGTACTTTCTCACGAGTAAGTGCTGTTGCACCTGTTCCAAATACAACATCCGTCGCATCGGTCGTACCTAAGAAATTTCCCGTCGCACCATTCCAGGCTGTTAAACCGCTATTACCAGTCAGACCCCAAGCATTAACATCCGAAGGTGTTAACGTTCTGAACGTTGGTACTGCAGGCACACCTGATGATGGACCTGCAAAAACAGTGTTAGCCGTTTGCGTAGCAAACGCACCAGTAAGTGTACCAGATGTTGTGACCGGTGATCCACTGACGGTAAATACTGATACCGGTAATGCAAGTCCTACACTCGTTACTGTAGCTAAGCTCGGAGTTGACCAACTCATCGCACCAGCTGTTGTTGAACTTAAAACTTGACCACTAACGGTTGGTGCAGCGATCGGTAATGTATAATTAATGTTCGTTGCCCCTTGTGCTCCTGCTTGGAATGTTGTTACGCCGGTACTCGTGCCAAGAAAACTTAATTGTGTTCCTGGTTGACTGAGTTGAAGATTACCTGCGGTTGTGATCCGTACTTTTTCACGCGTCGCAGCAGTCGCACCAGTACCGAATACAACATCAGTTGCATCAGTCGTACCTAAGAAATTTCCCGTCGCGCCGTTCCATGCCGTTAAACCGCCGTTACCGGTTAAACCCCAAGCATTAACATCTGATGGGGTTAACGTTCTAAATGTGGGCACCGCAGGAATACCCGATGATGGTCCTGCAAAAACGGTGTTTGCAGTTTGCGTTGCAAACGCACCAGTAAGTGTACCAGATGTTGTGACCGGTGATCCACTAACGGTAAATACTGATACCGGTAGCGCTAAGCCAACACTTGTAACTGTACCCGATCCCGGATTTGTCCAACTCATTGCACCAGCAGTTGTTGAACTCAGAACTTGACCACTGACGCTCGGTGCTGCTATAGGAAGTATGTAATTAATATTCGTTGCGCCTTGAGCTCCGGCTTGGAATGTCGTGACACCGGTACTCGTCCCCTGAAATTGCAACTGATCTGTAGTGCCACTATTCGAAAGCAACAAATTTCCATTGCGAAGCTCTAATGCTTGCGTTGGCGAAGTCTGCCCTATTCCGACACTGCCGGTAAAAGTCGCAGCATAATTATTAGAACCGCCACTCGCTGTTACATTCAATCCGGTTGTTGTTCCGCTTCCAGTTCCGGTTGCAGTAAGCGTCAATGCTGTTGCACTTCTATTAGTAGCCCCACCGACTGATGTGATCACTGCACCAGCGGCATTCACGTCGTTGCCACTACCGCTGTATGAAACATTAAAAAGATTATCGCTTCGAACCGTAGAAATATTTTGGGTTGTTGTGACGTCGTATAGAACAAACGAACCGCCAAGAATTGATGGGGAGCGCTTTGTAAGATCACCATTCGCATCACTTATTACTAACCCCTCGTTTGTCGCAAGAGTCGTTGCGAGGTTTGCACCGGAAAGCGAATTAAAACGAACATTAGCTACTCCAGATGTCCCGGCGACGTGCAAGAGTCTGGCAACAGTGGCAGTCACCCCTATTCCTACTTCGCCGCTACCATTAATGCGGAGACGCTCGGAGTTACCGGTCATCATGCGAATGTCTTGCGCGGTTGCAGTATTGGTTGTTGCTATTACAAGCGGTTCAGTATTTGTTGTGCCAATAAAATTTCCGGTTGTCCCGTTATATCCAGAAGTGATAGAGTTACCAGTTAATGTCCAAAATGCTCCATTTAATATTGTTGCGGGGTCGAGCCAAGTTGGCACAAGATTAGAACCGTTTAGTTGCAATGTCAAAATATTGCCACTCGTCACACCTGCAGTTGCAGTCCAATCAAGCGCTGCATTACCGATACCAAAGAGTAGTGATGCTGATGTTGTAGATGGATTCGTTGCCGAAGGAAGAAGAAGCGTATAGGTTGAAGGTGTTAGTCCGGAGAGGATGGTGATGATGTTTCCGTTCGCGTTTGAAATTCGAACACCGCGTTGCAAACTTGCCTGTCCGCGAACGAAGCCGGGGACAGCAACAATGTAGAAGCATAACAACAACAGTATACCAAATACTGATCGTCGTGAATTCATATCTGAGTACACAGAATTTACCTGCAAAGCTAACTAATTAAAAAACAAGGCTATTCCAAACCTTATCAACAAAAGCCGAAATATCGACCAATGTTATCATCATTTTTAAGGCAAAACAAAATGCTCTCTCGTAGTTTTTTTTTCTACGGAGTGTTGATAATAATCCAATTGATATTTTCGCCGACAGGCACCTCATTAGAGGTTTCGACGAAAAACATATTCTTCTCGTAGTCTATTTTTGTAACAGCACACAATATATTTCCCATCTCGTGATCTTTAAGCATGTGCACTGATGCAGAAATTATTGAGTTCTGTCCTAGTTTAAAATTTCCTGGGATCACCCCCATCCGAAATCGTTTCGATCCGAATCCTTGTGCAGGAATAAAACCAGAGCGGATCACCATCGAATTCGTCTTTCCACGTTTTGGTGATCTGATCAGATTCCCTTGCGAATCATAATCTTGAATACGGCTATAGACTTCGGTCATCACCGAACTCGAATCACCGTGAATGACTTCCTTCGAAGCATGAATTTGTACTTGCTCATAATGCTCACTTATGCTATCAAAAAGGAAAAGCGTATCATTCTCTTTGGGTCGAAAACTTGCATAAAAGCCCGGAGCCATGTGCATACTATTGCCCGGCTTTAGTTCAGAAACTTCAAATTTTGGGATGCCACTAGCAGGCGGCTGTAGTTCTTCGCCGTATGCATACACTAATGGTAGCGTATGTTCGGGGATAATGTTTTTTTTGATCGGTCGAGGCGGAGCAGTAAAGGTTCTTACAGGAGGATCAATACGCGCAGATAGATCATTGCGTTCTTGAGAACGTACAGCACTGCTACAGACAATAAAGTCCGACACGATCAGTAGCAATATATATGCGATACGTAATCTTTTCATTTGCTGGCAAACAATAAAACAGTCATCGGTAGAGGGGCGCTTGCCGGGGCGATGCGCGCGTCTCTACCGAATGACAGAATGAATTACGGATTCATTACAACATAGTTGATAAATGAACCAGCCTGAATATTCTCAGATGATTCGACACTGAACGTACCGGCGGCTCCGGTTGTAACGGCAGTGACTTGGACAACAATGGCTCCTGAAATACCGGTATGATTTTCAACCGATGCCGTGATCGATGCACCTGCAGCGATATTGATAGCAGGTGATGTATAGGTAAATGTACCTGTACCAGCGATCTGACCGCGAGTCACACCCGAAGTTGGGCTGATAGACTTCACGATATTGCCTGTAGCATCCATAGCCAAGTACAATGTCGGCGCATCATTACGCGTCATTGCGCTTGTCTTAGCACGATGAACTTCATTGGTATTAGTATCGACATATGCGATATTATTGAAGTCCGTGGTGCTGTTGAGAGTTGTACCCTGTAATGTCATTACTCCGGTTGTTCCGGTATTGACATTCAAGCCGACATTTCCTCCGGTACCTACATTAACTGTGCCGGCGCCTTCGTAATTAAGAGCATGGCTCGACAAACTGATAAAACGATCCGTCAAGAGCGGAGCACCACCTGTGGCAGGAGCACCGAGTGAAACGTTGTTATTACCGGTTACGATCAAACCATTGTCTGCGGTGACAAGTGATGTCAAACTGCGCAAACGAACACGACCTGTTCCATCCAAAGCAAGGATAGATGGGGCTGCAGTATCGGTTGGAATGTTTGTCATCGTCACGTTACCAGCAGCGCCTGGATCGATCGAAAGGTTCATCGTATTGGTGCCGTTACCGATCGTCATTGTCGATGCAGTACCACTACCGTTGATGAAGTTCATATTGAAACCAGACTGATCGATGTTTGTCGCATGGATCAAGGTTCCACCAAGTTCGATGGTATCACCGTTACGAGTTAAACCGTTTCGGACAGTGATAAGCGCACCTACGTTCGTCCATGATGGTGGATTCACACCGTTCGACTTCAAGATCTGATCTTGTGTGCCGACAGCAGTAAACATATATTTCGTGCCATCGCCGTAAGCAACTGCGCCGGCCGCAGGAAGATCAATGCTGTTTGTGCCACCGCAATCAATATGGATCAACGTACCAGCAACATATCCTGTCGCATCGTTGATACCTTGGATCAAACGGTTATCCAACCCACTGTGCCCGACATTTACTAACGTCGAGTCAACCGATCCGACAATGTCGCCATTGAGTGTTGTCAGTGTCGAAGGATCGACCCACTGCAGACCATTTCCAGTTGCATTGACTTGCAAAAGGTAATGTTGTTGCGCTACGCCAAACGAGTTTGAGCGTTTGATCTGGTTCTGATCATTGAGCCACATCGAATAGTTCGTGCCGGCTGTCGGAACAGGTGCCTGATCGAGCTGATAGAAATCTGTGCTTGCCGCCGCACCTGTGATGCCGCGAAGCTGCACATAGTTCGGGGTTGCACCACCGGTCGACAGACGCATCTGTTGGGTAACCAACGATGGCACCTGAGCCAGTGTACTACCAGCAGAACCAATGACTACTGCCGTAGTCACGATTGCAATACTGAGGAGTTTGATTCGTTTCATTGTTGTATGAGTTAGTGATTAATTCTACGTAGATTAACTAGTTGTATGGTTAGAAACAATCATTATGGGTTGATGACTAAATAGGTCAAGAACCCTGAGTCGGTCGGATACGAAGCAGAAAATTGCACCGTAAAATTGTTGGTTGCAATATCAGTTACCATCGTACCGACAAGAATATTCGATCCCTGTGAATCGAATTGCGAAATTGTCACACTCGAATTTGGTGTACATCCTACCGTTGCTGGCAACGATACAGTAATGCTGGTCATCCCTTTCGGGATGGCAACTCTACCGGCATAGGAATTTCCGCCCACGGTCGAGCCATGAAGTGCATTTGCATCGATCACACCGTTACCGGTAGTGTTCAATTTTGAATTATTTCCGACTTGTAAATTTTGATTCGTATTCACGCCACTCGTGATCTGGCTAAACGGTACAGTCACAGTTGGTGGTAAAATGTTCTGCCATGTCAATTGCCCTGTTGGGTCGGTTGACAAGATAGCATCTGTAGTTGCGAGTTGAGGCGGTAACGTATATTGAATATCGTTACTTTGGATCGTTGCTCTGAACGAAGTGATATTGGTGCCATTGCCAATAGGCTCAGCAAAACGTAACTCACTGGCTATCCCAGTATTACTAAGAAGTAAATTCCCTCCCACATCCAAACGCGCCCCAGGATTTACTGTACCGATTCCGATTCTATTACCATCATTATAAAGATTTGAAGTAGCCACCCAATTCGTGCCATCGTGACGTAATGTCTGTCCTTGTACACCAGGAGGAAGCCCGATCAGTACCGAGGAAATAATATTCTCACCCTGTGCATTGGCAGTAATAATAATACCAGTGCCTGCTTTTAGGGCAGTTGTATCGTCAATTGCAGGCTGCCAACGTGTGCCATTCCATTTTAATACTTGTCCCGAAGTTGCACCCATCTGATTTATCTTATCACTGGTCACTGCTGTATCACCAATTTTTTCAGTTGTGACAGCACCTCTGGCAAGTGTGCGCGTAGAAATAGATGAATCAGCAATATTAAGAGTTACCGTCGGTCCGCGGGGTTGTGTGATCGAGATCGTCCCATCAGTATTCTGGATCGTTCTAATACCCTGCGGATTAGCTGAGATAGTGATGACTCTTCCTGTTTGTAACACACTGGTCGTCGAGTCCCCAACGATACGAATAGGACCATCAACTTCATTGATACTGGTAACAACACCACGCGCATCAGCCGAGACCGAGTTGGCCCGATCGGCCACTTGGGCATGAAGTGCATACGGTGCAGCAGTAAATGCTGTTCTCGGTGACATATCAGCACCACCGTCGATCGCAACGGCGAGCCAGTATTGGTCATTAAAATCAAGTGAAGAAGCAATAGCCCCCTGCCCGCCAATTATCACATTGAACAGTCCTTTGTCGGTCGTCGCGGTAATTGATTCGGAGTATAACTGGGTTCCGCCCGTCGGCTGGTCGAAAATGGTCACTTTTATCACGTGAACCCCATCTGGGATCGGATTACCACCCGGGCTAACCAGTAAGCCCTGATAGCTGATCTGGCGAGGTATCTGAGCAATAGAGCGTTGAGGCAATGATGCAAGTACCACAACCAACGCTACTGCGCAATATGTAAGAATTTTGTTCAGGTGAGTTAAAAAAGCGTTATCACACAATTCCCCATAAATTATTGTTTTTCCACAATATTCCCCACTCGGGATAAAGAATAACTTTAAGGATGAGCTTTTGTTACAGCCCAAAGTGGAAATGGGTCGGTCTATATCGCGTCGTTTTTGCACGAATACTAATTCGTAATGAACGGTCTACAAGTAATCGTAGATGATGTTCTTTTTTCGATAGATGAACGGCTTACTATAAGTTCATCTAAAACAATAGGTTGTGGGATCAGGCGTTACTATTTGATCACACATCAAGTGATAGTTAGCTCACTAGGCTAAATACCTTATCAACAAATATACAACATATTTTCAGGATATCCACGCTTTTATGAAAAATAATGAAAATAAATTATTGCACCTTCGGGCTTGCCACGAAAATGGTCACTGTACGGCAGTAGAAACGCCCTTCCGGTATGTCATTATCATAAAGGAGTTCGGTGTTTCCTATACCCTGGATGGTAGCATTCGGTGTCTCGATCGCCACGGCAGTTGCTTTAGCGCGAGCACCCGAAAGATTCTTGTTGTAGTCCAGGGTTCCGATACGATCGGCATACCCTTTGATCGTCACAAGATCGGTCTTGCTGATTCGCTCCTTGACAAAATCAGCAATTCTTTGATTCGCCGAGCTCAATACAGATTTGCCAAAATCGAACAAGATCAAATTATAGGTCGAAAAGACTGTATCGGCGATATGAAGCTCACGCTTTTTAGCAAGTGTTAACTGCTCAACGGGCACAGAATCAAGAGGGGTCGATACCTTCTGCCCAATAGCGTCGGTTGCAGTAAGTTGATAGTTAAACGAGCGAAGATTGGCCAATGTGCGCTGTTTTTCCTTTTCCATACGCCAATCGATCTGTGCAGGCGGCATTGTGGTGCCGTCATAGGTCTTGAGTGTATGGCTTTGGTCGCCCGAAGTGATCTTCCATGAAGCTACACCGGCATCAGCTTTGATCGACGGCTTGAACCTGACAATTGGTGGATGTGGCACACGAAGTGTATCGACCGTCAGCACAGGCTGCAATATCTCCCAATCATTACTGAGAATTTCGACACGACGATTTTCGGCAATGCCATCTTCAGTAGTCTCGCCCGATGCTTTGTCAGGAAGGTTTCGAGTCTGAATGATCATTCTACTATCATCAATATTCCAAGCGCGTTTGAAGTAATCTCTTACTGCTTCGGCACGTGAACGAGAAAGGGCGGTATTCGAGGTCTCATCACGAAGTTGTTGGTTACAACCGACAAGCGTGATCTTCGATTTTGGATGCTCCATCATCCTTCTTCCGACGATATTTAAGAGCTGATAATAGAGCTGAAGCGTCTCGTAGTTAAAGAGTTTATCGACATAGAAATTATTTGCATCTTCGGGCGAAAGCTGAAGATAATCTGGCCTGAGATCACTCTTGTTTTCATCAAAGAATACGTAATTGAGCAACGGTCTCAGCTGCGTGCTAATAAACTCTTCGACGACAAACTTCAGTGGCATTTCATTGCCATCTTTGTCAACGCCGACCGCTTGCACGCTTACGGCGATCTTTGGTGTCTTATCCTCAGGCGGTGGTGGTGGCGGTGGCGGAGGTGGTGGGGGTGGTTGCGGTGGTGGTGGTATCTTTCTTACCGGTATTGGCATATATCCCACAGCTACTCCGAAATGAAGTGTCGATGCGCTCCATTTGTAGCCCGATATCAGCGAGTTCAAATGATAAGCATACGAGACCTCCGGAGATGCCGTAAGTGTGCCATCACTTGTAAGCGGCAACCCATAAGACAAACCTGCAACGCCCGCTATCGAGATCGCAGAACCGGTCGGTATCGAACCTCGAACTTCATTTCGAATACGTTTACCATTTTCAAAAGTCCCTCTATCTGAAGGTGTCAGCAAATCTTCATGTTGATAGAATGTCTGCGAAAGCACGTATCCTGCCGAAGCACCAACGCGCAGTTTGAACTGCTTAAAAATCCGATACGAGATTGTAGGCTCAAGGCCTATAGATTGTATGCTGGTTTCAAGTGTATGCTTAAAACTTCCCGGCACATCAATACCATTAATAGCAAAGGTAGTCTGGGTTACAGCAGTCGGTGCCGCGCCGAAGTTATCGTAGGTAAGTCGAAGATCGATCGCAAACTTGTCGTTGAGTGGCAGATTATAGAATGCGCCAAATGAGATCCCCGAGCCCGAGCCATCACCGAAGCTATTACAACAGTTTGCTACACCTGGCAGAGAATCGAAATTCGCGGCATGATGGGTCAGACCATAATTGACAAATCCGCCAAAACTTGGCAGGACATACTTCTCACTATCGCTCAAGGGTTGCGAATGTGATGGGCGTGCAATTGAGATCAATATGATCATTGCCACTAAAGTCGCACGCAAGCGCGACTTTGCGGTTCGGAATTGAGATATGGTTGCTGACACTTGGTTATCGTTCGATATTCATTATGCGTGAACGTATTGCCGAGGGGGTATGCAACACATAGATATACTTTCCTTCCGGTAGATCGTGAAGATCTACTTCAAAACTATAATGTCCTGCTTTACGCTCATCGCTGTAGATCGTCTTGATCGTTCTGCCGAGCATATCAGAAATAAAGAGTCGGCTTCTTCCCTCTTCGAGAAGATCAAGATCGATCGTGGTGGTGCTCGTGGCAGGATTCGGATGATTCTGACTCAACAGCAATCTACCATCATCGCTGAAAAGCCTATTCCCACCTGCTGTACAGACATTTATTTTGAGCAATCCGTTGTATTTCGAAATGATCGCTTTTTTGCCGTTACTAAAGTCGAAGGTCTCGACACTCACGACAGTCTCTGTGGTATCACCAAGACAGACAACGAACGGCACAGTTCGTAACACACCAACTTCCAACAGATCAGGGCGTACTCCAGTTAGGGTTAGCGTTCGTATTCGCCCGTTGGTTACTGATGGAATTGACCTATCGACAGGGACAAGAAGTGTTCGGTTAAAAGATATTGTTGTCAGCCAATCAGTTGCTCCGCTCGGTGGTAGATTTCTCGAATAGACGATCTTGATCGGGAAGGTCACGTTGTCGCCGGGGGTCGCAGTGATCGTATCAGTTGCAATATCAACAACAGGGGTTGCAAGGTCGCGTATAATATGAATAGTCGCCATTCCAGAACATCCGTTAGAGTCGGTAACAGCAACGGAATAATATCCTGAGTCTAGTATGACCAGAGTGTCTCCTGCTTTACCGGTTGACCATCCATACGATGTATATCCACCACCAACAAAGAGTGAATCAACGCCGCCTGAATCAGGCAATGATACTACCCACGGTGTGATCACGGGCTTTGGAAGCGGATGCACAACAACTGTTGGTGTGTCGGAATAGAGGATACAACCACTCGCAAAGTTTACCTCTACGAAGTAATTTCCCGTCTTGAATATCTTGGTCGTCATCGTAGTATCGCCATTCGACCATTTGTATTTTGTAAAACCAGACGGAGCTGTCAAGATCACGCTATCGCCTTCGCAAATTGGCTTCGAGCCTGTAATAACAGGCTTTACAGCAGAGTTCACAACGATCGTGATCGAGTCGGAAGCACTGCAAGCAGCTCCCTTCGAACCGGCATACAAGATCACCTTACCAGAGGTGCCTTTATTCCATTGAATAACCAGCGTATCAGTATTTTGACCACTGAGAATATTTCCACCGGATATATTCCAACTATAATTTGCACCAACAGCTGATTTTGCAACGTATGTTGTTTGGTCGCCACCACAAACGATCAATGGTCCAATGATACTCGGGATCGGGCGAGCATTCACAACCACAAGTACGGTATCACTGAAAGGGCAATTTCTGTCATCACGATAGTTTGCGATGTATCGTTGTGTTGTGGGTGGAAATGCTCTCGGGGTTTGCACCTTATTATCACTCAAACCCACGTTAGGTGTCCAGACAAAACTGTTGCCTCCGTTAATACCAATGCTAATACTATCACCTGAACAAATAGTATCGAGTCGGCTGATCGCTTCCGGGTGTGAGAACGGAATGGTACTTTCAAATGGGACGAACCCTGATTGATTAATGCCGTCGGTTCCGTCAGTGGCACCATAGGTTGTACCAAAACAGGAAAGGATAGGAAGTGTCACTAGGCCTGCTTTTCCTGCTGTGACAGTTGCGGTCGGGATTGTCACACCATTTACATAAGCTCGTCCACCACTTGCACCACCACCAGGGGCGAAGCAGCGAGTCGGGAGTCCTGTTGCATCATTATCTCCGCCATTACCACCTTTAGCGGTCATTTGTAGTGACCCAATAATTTTATTAATTGACAAAGCAAGCGTTCCCCCGCCGCCGCCGCCGCCAGCACCATCAGCACCGGCTTTATTGGCACTTTGCCCGTCAGAGTGAATACTTCCGCCTGATATTAAGAGTGTATCAATATTAATAATAACGATACCGCCACCTTGTCCGCCTTGCGTTCCTCGCGAATCGTTTTCATGACCACCGCCACCGCCGCCCCCCATAATTAATTTTGGGGCATTTGCTACGTAATCCAGAGCTACTCCACCAAGACCACCGTTGCTAAGTGGCGCAAAGAAGTCAGTTTGTCTACCACCCATGCCACCGGTGCCCCCATTTGAACCGCCACCACCGCCTGCGTTTTGGTTATTGCCGCCACCGCCGCCATTTGATTGGGGACCGCGGCCAGCTTCGTACCCATAGATCTTGTCAGCGATTCCCTCGCCCTTATCTCCACCGTCTTTTGAAAAATGGGAGTAATGATACCCTAACTTACTATCACCGGTAGCGTTCTGAGATGAGTCGCCGCCGCGAAAACCTGTAAAGGAAACATCAATATTTGACTGCAAGGTTACTGTCCCCGATGCTTCGAAAGCAAGGACTCCGCCGGTATTCCCATCCCAAGGTTTTGCCGTTAACGTACCGTTTATCGTGACGTCAGTGTATTGTGGGACTTTTATAAACTGTAATCCTTTCGAGGCATCATAGACCTTAAGTATCTTATTTCTCAGGGTGATCTGAAGTCCATTAATGCTCGCAATATAGCTAAATTCATAATTGCCGGCAACCCCAAAGTCAATAATTTTGCCATAATTCGGGCTATCGGTCGTATCAATAATTGCGCCTTTCATCTGAAATAGCAAGATACGATCCCCAACTGCAAACGGTGTGCTATTATCGACCAACACGATATTTAAGCAGGTATCAATACCAAGCGCACGTGCATAAGAATTAACGACGCCGGAAATATTTTGGGCATAGCTTCTGCTGCCCAGTAGAACGGACAAGCTCAAGAGAGCCATGCTCACAAAGAAGCGAACGGCTGATTTCTTCATACAAATTTTAGTGCAAACTGAGCTAAAACGCTAATATACATACGCTTACCGCAAATTATTGCAAGCGTCAGGGGGCAAAACACTCATAAGGTTCACTCGCGCCACGTTGTGACACCTATAAATATACGGATAAATCGGGGGGATTCGACAGAAAAACTTTTTTTATTGAATTAAACAAAAAAAGCCCCGTCTTTCGACGGGGCTTTTGTGATAACCAGTATGAACAATTATTGTATTACTGGCAACCTTCAACGACTTTGACAGAAATACGTCTGTTCAAGATACGAGCTGCTTCAAGCTCTGCAGCTGATGAATTCGTTGGCTCATAGACAGCATCATCGCTGGTACCTAAACCAACAGTGCTGACGATCTTGCTTGAGCTTACGCCCTGTTCGATCAACCACTGTTTGATCTTGCGAGCACGCTGTTCTGATAACTCCTGATTACGAGCAACAGTACCTTCATGGCTAGCATGACCCTGAATTTCAACAGTCAGGTTCGGGCACTGATTAACGAGCGATTTAATGTTACGCAAGTTTTGGATATTGCCCGGGACACTTGTATTAAATTCATCAGAATTCACGATGAATAATGTACCTGGGAAGTTATAGACTGTGTTCTTAACTGCACGAGTTCTGAAAACAGTATCAGTCTCACGGATGACGATCGTATCACCCTTGATGATATTCGTTGTGTAAGTATTATTGATCGTCGTCTGATTTGTTGTGCGATCAATAACCTCAGTTGTAGAAGTCTTTTCGATCGGTGGTGCGAAGATATAATAACTGAATCCTAAGCCCATCGTGAGGAATGCATCCTGACGATAAGTTACTGGATTAGAATAATCGTCGATCCAATCAGTACCAGTTAAATGCAACAAGCCTTTACCGTTGAATGTAACTTTTTCTGAAATATACATTTCAAATCCGACACCGAGCACGCCACCAAGCACATTTTTGCTGTAAGCAGCAGTCGCGTTGCCTCTAAGGTTATTATCGTTTGCATCGTTCGGCTCAAAATTGAGCGCTTCGATACCTGCGATGAAGTAAGGCACGAATGTTTCTGAAGGGAACACATTGTATGAGAGCATCAAATTCCAACCGCCTACGCGAGTATGGTTAATGGTGCCATCAATACCAGGACTTGCAATACTCGTTGGATACGTTGCAATTTCATTGGCAATACTTCCCAATGTCTTTGCTTTGTATTTCAACTGTCCGCCATTGTATGCTGCATGCAATGAGAGGAAATCAAGGATATTCCATCTGATAAATGCATCACCATGAAAGGCGAATTGGTTGTCGGTGTAATCACCATAGTATTTGTTACCACCGGCGTCAATACCAAAGGCGATACGCCCTTTGATGACCTGAGCCTGTGAATTTGCAGAAACGAGCAACAACATTGCTACAAGAGCGATGCTGCGGATTGCAAGTTTCGCAAACGAATTCGATTTAGTTATAGTATTCATCATTTTATTTTGATTGAGAAAAGTTAACCCATTGGCTCCGACAGAAATTCAAATCTCTGCTGTTACGATGGCAACACATTGAAAGATTGATGGAAAAGGAAGAAGAGGAGTTTGGTAAGCTCGATTCCCTTCGGTTTGAACCAGAAGTATTTTGTAAAGAACATCAGTGAAGCCTGATAGCTTGTTGTTCTGTGTTTCCCGGCAGACTTTACTTCTTCTTTCAATTAGTCTGCCTTGCTACGTTACAAAGTTACGATATTGATCCAATAGAACCGTTACACAACTTTGGAATTATGTTACATGATTCACACATTTACCGCTTATTCATAACCACTTTTTATGATTGTTAAGATCATTTTGAAACGTTCATTTGCACAGATAGTATTCGGCACATGGGCAGGCATTACTATACCTTCTCCGGTTTCAACAAAATGTGATTTCCCGTCAATAATGATCTCCGCCCTACCGTCGATCACCTGAACGAATGTATCAAAAGGAGAAATTTTCTCCGTCATTGCTTCGCCGGTATCAAAGGACATAATACTGATATTACCGGTAGATTTCTTAATGATCGTTTTACAAAGAACTGCATTTGGGATATACTCGATGATCTCAACAATAATCAGTGCTTTTGATTTTTCAATTTCAGAAGCATTCTTCTCATTTTCAGAATCATTCTTACCTATTCCATCTGTGCCTATTCTCTTAGTATTCATTTTATTCTTCACATTAGTAAATGGATGGCATTTGCTGCCTGCGCCCCATCAAAAGAGAGCTTGTCATCGTCCTGATGGTATTATTATAATCGGCAAAATACAACCTGAGCAGAGCAAAATTGTTACAAAACTTTGGGAATCTATTGCATAATTCACACATCGCAGACTGAGGTCTTAAACCTCCTCAAGAGGACGTCTTCTTTTTTGCTGAATGTTCTTAAATGTAGTAGGTGTCAGACCAGTCACTTTTTTGAACTGGTTAGAAAGATGCGCTACACTACTATAATTCAGATTATATGCTATTTCAGTCAGCGTAAGTTCATCATAGATAATAAATTCTTTTGCACGCTCTATCTTATGAGTAATGACAAGCCTTTCGATAGTCGAGCCGGTACTTTTAGAAAATACATTCGCAAGGTATTTGTAATTATATTGCAAGGTCTTGCTGAGATGCTCTGAAAAGTTTACCCTCAATATTTTATCGGTAAAATGGATCGCATTAATAACGACATGTTTGATTTTCTCGACCAGGATTGATCTTCTATCTTCGATCAGTTCAAGACCAATTCTTGTCAGCGCTACGCTAAATTCCTGTTTTTGACCATTTGACAGTGGAACTTTGGTTACAACCTCACCTAAATCAACGACGGCATCCGATAGGCCTATCTTTTCTAATTCGTCTTTTACCATCAGTTTGCAACGAGTGCTCACCATATGTTTTATATAAAGTTTCATTATGATAAAATGATGGGGTGTAGAATAGACAAAATGTCGTCAATTCTAAGCCATTGAACTGCATTAAGGCTTCGAGTAATTTATCATGACTTAGCAAACTTACGGAATTTCATAGTTTAATGACTTACATAAATCTTTAATTACATTACATAATTCACACATTCATCGGAATACCGAAGAAGCATTTTTTTCTGAAGGGACTATGACGCGTTAAAAGGAGAACTTCCAAAACTGGGGAGATCACTCCCATTAGACATTATCGAGACCCGTGCGACGTTTACGTTTAATAGCCTTGAAAAAAGTCGGGGTGAGACCAGTTACTTTCTTAAATTGGTTCGATAGATGCGCAACGCTGCTATAGTTCAGCATATACGAAATCTCGGTCAGTGAGAGTTCGTCATATATCAGCAATTCTTTTACACGCTCTATCTTGTGATTGATAATAAAGTGTTCTATCGTGATACCCGTTGTTTCAGAGAATAGATTTGCAAGATACGTATAATCGAAAAGGAGCTTTTCACTCAGATGCTTTGAAAAATTTATTTTAAGAGCTTCGTCGGAATAATGGATGGTTTCGATAATGACATTCTTTATTTTCTCGACCAGAATAGCCTTCTTGTCATCCATCAACTCAAGCCCTAATTTTTTCAGTGCGGTGCTCAATTGATCTCGTTGTTCTTGAGAAATACTTTCTTTAATTTCGACATCGCCCAACTCGACAACTGAATAGTGAATTCCGAGTTTATCCAACTCATCTTTCACCATCAGCTTACAGCGGATGCTGACCATATATTTGATATAAAGCTTCAAGTCTTTTTTGAACGATAGAATCTAGTGTTGCAGCCTGCAACAGGCAATTCTCCTTATAGTTGCAAGGATGTATCACGATAATCTTATATTCCGGATTATCTCTTTTATGGAATGGGGTTAACTACATAGTTACAAGCACTTGGTGATATATTTTTTACTTGCAGTATTATACATATATATTAAATTATCGGAGGTAAAAACCAACGATTTCGCCACACCAGAATTATGAACCTCATTAAAAAGTCAGTTTTCATTTTGTAGGTACCATATTCAATAAAGCCCCCTATGCTCAAGATGAGGGTATGCCGCGAGTTAGACCGTATATATGTACAAAGAAGGAAGTATTCCTTTTTTTTGCAAAGTCGATTTAATGAGCAAAAATGCATGTTTTCTTTTGACAAGAGGGGGAGAGGAAGCAAAAAGGAACAATTAATACTCTACACTCAATTTCAATACAAGATGTTCGGCATGAGAGAATTGAAAATCTTTGCTTGTCACGCCAGCTATTCCGAGAGTTAAATACCGCTTCGGTACCCAGCCAACCGAAGAACCAATATGTGAGCAAGTACAAATTTTCTTAAATCTGGTCTCACTGCTTTCATAGGATTAACTTTTACTTTCTATCTTGAGAAGTTTTGCATTAATTGCGACCACGATCGTGCTTACACTCATAAATACTGCTCCAATGGCCGGACTAAGTAATATTCCATACGAATAGAGGACTCCTGCGGCAAGTGGCAGAGCCACGATATTATATCCGGTTGCCCACATCAGGTTCTGGATCATCTTGCGGTGCGTTGCTTTGCCGAAGAGGATCAAACTTGTTATATCTTTCGGATTACTATTGACCAATATGATTCCTGCTGTTTCGGCGGCAATATCAGAGCCGCTCCCGACAGCTATGCCGATATTTGCCTGCGCTAATGCCGGAGCATCGTTGACACCGTCTCCTGTCATGGCAACGAATTCCCCTTTCGATTGTAATTCTTTTATCTTTTCTAATTTTTGATCCGCCAACACTTCGGCAAAGTATCCATCCATTTTTAATTGATCACTGACACTTTTTGCCACTTTCGCATTATCGCCGGTTAGCAGATATGATTTAATACCATTTTGATGCAATGTCTCGATCGCCGGAGCTGACTCTGGACGAATTTTATCGGCGAGTGCAATATAACCTGCTACTGAATTGTCTATTAAAATAAAGACAACAGTTTCAGCATCCGTGGTTTGGAAATCCGATGGTAATGTGAGATTATTTTCTTTCAAATAGCTCGGATTAACCACTCGTACTTGCTTGTCCTCTACCTTTGCTTCGACTCCTTTGCCGGTGATAGATTGAAAATCTGTTGGTTCAGGAACAGTGATTTTCAACTCCTCGGCTTTCTTTAGAATACCTGTGGCAATCGGATGCTGTGAATTTTTCTCTAAACTTGCAGCCAGACGAACGATCTCATTCTCAGGAAAATCACTTTGAAGCGATACTATTCGTGATACTTCGAATTTTCCAGTAGTAAGCGTTCCGGTTTTATCGAAGATGAGCGTGGTGATCTTCCTCGAATCTTCGAAAGCGGACCTATTCTTAATCAGCAAACCATTTTTTGCTGCGAGTGAAGTTGAAATCGCTACGACAAGCGGCACAGCCAATCCAAGCGCATGAGGGCAACAGATCACGATGACTGTTACCATTCTCTCAAGTGCAAATTGCATAGGCTGTCCGTAGATCAACCAAAATGCGAATGTTGCGAACCCGGAAGTCAATGCAACAATCGTGAGGACGAGTGCCGCCTTATCAGCAAGTAATTGCGTTTTAGATTTTGATTTCTGCGCATCATCAACAAGTTTGATAACTTTCGATAAATAAGAGTCCTTCGAAGAATGGCTGACCGTGACCTTCATCGAGCCTTCACC
>JBBRNY010000054.1:0-16443 GCA_038229915.1 Kapaibacterium sp. (SeqCode)
AGGCGAGGTATGGGTAGCAAGCGGTGATTACAAAACCGAGCCCGATCAAACTTGCGAGACATTCGAACCCGTCGCTTGTGATACATTCATCACCGAGTCAACATTTGCACAGCCAAAATATAAATGGCGCCCACAGTCTGAAATTTTTGCACGCATCAATGATTGGTGGCAACTGAACGCAATGTGGGGCAGGGCGACAGTGCTCTTCGGTTATTCCCTCGGCAAAGCACAACGATTGCTTGCCGGAGCCGACCCAAGTATCGGTCCGATCCTGGTCTATCATACCGTTGATTCGTTTTGCGCGACGTATAAATTATCGAACATCACATTCCCTGATTATCAAGTTATCGACGAAACGACCATTGCAAACTATAAAGGCAAAGGCGCGCTGATCATTGCGCCATCAGAGATTCGCAAGACCGGCATTCTTGATCTGATCGGCGAATACGAAACAGGTTTTGCATCCGGTTGGATGCTTAACAAATCCTCGATGCGCACTATGATGTATGATGCAGGCTTTGCCCTGAGTGATCATGCCGACTGGGAGGGCTTGCTCAGTGCGATCAAACAAACGGGAGCGCACCGCATATACTCGATGCACGGATTTACAGATACATTGACGAGTTATCTGAGATCACAAGGATATGACGCTCATGAGATGCGCTAAGAGCGCGACAAGTATTGTAATAACAGCCCAAGATTAGTGAATGGAAATAATTCATTCGCAGGGATTGGACTATTCTCTTGCAGCATTTTTTTAAGCCGTGAACTATCCACATACTCGCCCATCAAATACAAGCATTCTTGCAACAATGCTCGCATCTGATTCTCGCCTGCTCGCAGTATTGCTTCTTTTGTGATAAGCGGTCGCTGAATCGAGTGCTTTTTATACAATGATGGGGTGATCTTTCGAAGCAATCTATCGTACCCTTGCGGAATGTATCGCTTCCAAAGATAGCCATTATATGGTACCTTGTAGCCGCTATTATCAAGCGGAAATTTCTTCAACTCCGGGGCAAGAGTATTCAGCAAATATTGATAGATCAAATTCTTACTCCTGAATATTGTCGGGACTTGCGAAAGAAGCTCGTAAGCATTCGGTGTGAGCAACGGATGTAAAAAGCGCAGAAATCCGAGTTGCAAATTCCCTTCCTGCCCGTAATGCCCATTGCACATTTGCTCGATGTAGAATCTATCTATAATATCTCCGGTCGTAAGTAAGTTAGGTAGTGTTGATGCAAAATGTTCAATAGCATTTAATGTTACATTCTCAGCTTCTACTTTCAAAGAGTCATTTAAATACTCCGAGGACCAAAGAGGCGAATGAATGAATCTCAGTATCCCTTTTGCAACAGACTGCTCGCGATCGATAGCCCCCAGCCTTGCTTTGAGAATAGTGCGGCGATATATTGGCGCACTCTGGCTGTCGAGCATTACCGAATAATGTCCTTGCTGATATTTCCATGATTCAAAGACGATTGCCGCATCAACACCAAGAGCACCTTCAGATTCAGCGACGACAGACGGCACATATTGCATGCTATCGTTGATCGATTCCTCATCATAAAGACAAACATTGTGGCGAAGCCCAAGTGACGAAGCAATTTCTTTCGCAATCAGCACATCATAAGCATTCGCAAGACCGTGAGTAAAAAAACCGACTCTTTTGTCAAGCCCTGCCCCACGAACAAGAGCGAGTGTAATTCTTGAATCAAAGCCACCGGTGAGGGCAACGCCAACATTTTCTATCTTGGATATTTGATTCTTTACAGAGTCGACTAATTCATTCTGCAAGAGCGAAAGTATTTCCGGGATTTCTTTTTTGCTAACATAAGCATACGATGGAGTGAAATATCTGATGATACTTTTTTTGCCATTCCTATCTACCGATAATATCGATGCAACAGGAAGTCGCTCAATACCTTCAAAGAAAGAATGATTATCTAAGACCTGATCGAATCGAATATATTGCAATATCGATTCTTTGCGTATAGGATTGCCCATCGCACGAGCGATCGGCCGTTGTCGCGAGGCGAAGATAATTGCCCCGTCAATAAAAGCATAAAACAACGCAATATTCCCGAACGGATCGCTTATAAGATGAAGAGTTTTCTTCTGCTCACAATAATATGCAAAACAAAACGCTCCTTCACAATTTGAAAGAAACTCGGTCTTGTCTTGTTCAAAGCCTGGGATGAATTCTTCAGTAAAAGCGTGTGCACTATCAAGAATATTTCCCGACGGCAGAAAAAGCGTACCGAGAATAACCAACGAAGAACCGTCGCTTGATCGCAGCACCTGCGCCCCATCAATAGCGCCTGTTATGACACCCTCTGATTCGCACACTTCCTTCGTACCTGAGAAAAACTCATCGGCATGCATGCCGTTGACGAATGAATTCGTCTTGGTCGAGTCTGAAGGTGTGTATGCGCCAAAGATTGCTCTCATATTTTGTCAAAGTTACGAAAGCTTGGGAACACAAATTTCAGAAAAGCTCTTTGATATGATATACTTAATTTTATACTACTATGGACGAACTCGTATTACTCACTCGAATGAATAGCGAACCCGAAGCTCAGATCATCAAGCAAAAGCTTGCCGAAGCAGGCATTGAATGTTTGATGCAATCCGGCGATATGGATGGGGTCTTGCCTGTAATTGACTTCACGATGGGCGTTGGTATCTATGTAAACGCCGATGATTTTGATGAAGCTGAGGCGCTGATCGGTTCTGATGAAGACGATCTTGACGACGATATGGAGACAGGCACAGGGGATTAACTTCTCTGCCCAATGTTCTCTGATATATTTTACAGAACCTCCCCTCTTAGGTTTTCGTTGTAATGCCCGCTTATACAGACGGAAGTATTTGCTATACTTCTGGTAAATTTAATTTTTATACTATTATCATTTTTCAATGAAAAAAATTACCGTTATCGGCGCCGGGAATGTTGGCGCAACCACAGCTCAGCGAATCGCTGATCGCGAACTTTCCGAGAATGTCGTCTTGCTTGATGTCGTAGAAGGCATCCCACAAGGTAAGGCGCTTGATATGTTCGAGTCAGCCCCCGTTCACGGAACGGATACTCGTTTGACCGGCACCAATTCTTATGAAGACACAGCCGGCTCCGAGATCGTTGTCATCACCGCAGGTCTTGCACGCAAGCCGGGTATGAGCCGCGATGACCTGTTGGCAAAAAATGCCGAGATCGTCGGATCTTGCGCAGAAAATGCGTTCAAGCAGAGCCCGAATGCGATCTTTATTATTGTTTCGAATCCACTTGATGTGATGACATACGTTGCACTCAAAAAGACGGGTCTTCCGCGCAACAAAGTCATTGGTATGGCCGGTGTTCTCGATAGCGCGCGCTTCCGCAGCTTCATCGCGATGGAGCTCGATGTGTCGGTTCAAGACGTAACTGCATTCGTGCTTGGCGGACATGGCGACTCAATGGTACCGCTCGCACGTTACTCGACGGTTGCCGGCATTCCGCTTCCGGAGCTTATTCCTGCAGAGCGTTTGGCGCAGATCATTCAACGTACTCGCGATGGTGGTATCGAGATGGTCAATCTTCTCAAAACCGGAAGCGCATATTATGCACCGGGTTCGAGCGCCGCGCAGATGGTCGAGTCAATAGCCCGTAACAAGAAACGTGTCTTGCCTTGCGCTGTTTGGCTCGAAGGTGAATATGGTTTGAACGACACCGTCGCCGGTGTTCCAGTTAAACTCGGTTCAAATGGCGTTGAGAAGATCATCGAGATCAAACTGACCGATGCCGAAGCCGCAGAGCTCAAGAAAAGCTCGGACGATGTAAAAGAAAACATCGCGAAGGTTAAACTCTAAGAGTTTATTGTGTATCACAAAAGGCGGCTCTATGTCGCCTTTTGTGTTTATAATCGATCTGGTTCAGAACGTGAATAATTACTCATCCCCAATTGCGAAATTTTTTTATAAATAAAGGGTTATACTGATATGAAAAATACTATAATGATCCAACACTCTTCTCGAGCAATTTTTGTCTCGCTGCTTCTTTGTGTATTTGCACTCAGTTCTTGCAGTACCGATACTCCTTCGGACAACAAGACCTATACGGTAAAGAAAATGAACTTCACCGCAGGCAGCTCACATTATTTCAATCTCTTCCTTGTCGATACTGCTGATGGAAATGGTAACAACGGCGATAAGATCATTGCCGATAGCGCACAGTATAATCGCCAAGAACTCACGATCGACACTGCGCTGACCTACAAAGGTTTTTCGAACGTCACGAGAATGATCTTCGCATCGGACTTGCCCGATACCAATTATTATTATCAAGACGCGTCGGGCAATGTCTGGAGATATAATTACGGATTTAATATCCTGAATAAATTTCAGTCGCTTGTTATTGCATTGGGCGGACCTGTCGATGTCGGCTGGGTTCTCGCTGCAAAACCGGGTGCACCTGCCGGAACAACCTGGGTTGCCAAGTCCGACTCATCGACCATTCCATCATTTGGTGTCAAAGTCTACCTCACCGATAACGCTACGGTGATGAACGATACCGTTATTGCGGTCTCAACTGATAACATCACCACGCAGCATATTCGTCACGTTGTTGTTGCTTCGGGTGCGGGTACAAACGGCACCGTGATCGTGGACACCTATGTCTCGGCGGAAGTTGGTACAACCGTAGAGGACTTCTTTCATCACGCAACGATCAGCGGATTGTTAGCGAATCTCCAGGCAAGAGGCTCGCAAAAAATAATGGTGCAGAAATAATTACTGCCCCATCAAACGGCGCGAGAGATCGGTTTGTAAAATACTTTCCGGATCGTAGCGGCGTTTGAGATCGACCAATGTATCGATCGCTTCTTTGCCGAGGAATGCTTCAAAATCTTGTTTGCGAAGCGTAGCATCTTTTGCAAAATAAAATCTTCCGCCAGCGGCGAGCACAATATCATTCATTTTTGCACACAGAGACCACAGCCGGTCTCTGTTCTTTTTTGTGACCTTAAAATCCAGTGCCAACGAATATCCGTCAACAGAGTGAGTGATCAAAAACTTATCGAGCCGGTGACGCTTGAACACCCCTAAATACGGCACGATCTTCTCTGCTTGACACATCTCGATTTGCTTGCGAAACACTTCTTCTGCTTTTTCTTTTGGTACGAATGATTGATATTGTATCAATCCGCCTTTTCCATACGATTTTTTCCAGCCCGGGACATAATCAAGCAAGAATGCAAACTCGGCGTGTGACTGCTCATAGGTGATCGGAGCAAGCGGCGACTTGCTCATCAGATACCGTGCAGTATTAATAAGTTTTATTCCAGCATTATTCGAAAACGGACGCATAAAAACCCAAAGCACTGACTTTGGAATAATACCAAAGAGCGTCTCAGGCAACAGTTGTCGTTCTACTCGTAATGTTTGCGCTGGGAAATGATCTTCGTTTGGTTTGTAATAATTCGCTTGATGGACTATCGAGCGCCCGAGATTCTTCCCTGTCGAAAAACAATCGACCCAACCTACCAAGTAATCACTTTCTGGCAGTTGTTTTTCGAATATCTCAAACTGTCCATGCAGATCATTTGCGACAAACCCTTTGACGTGCAACAAACCCGAATACACTTTTTTCATTTGCATCGTCACTTTCACGAAGCAACCGAGCATTCCAAAACTTGAGATCGCAGAGTAAAAAAGCGCCGGTTCACTATCTCGGTCTATCACTTTCGTCTCACCATTCGGAAAAAGCATTTCGAACGAGACGACGTGCTCGCCAATAGGACCGACCTTAAAATTATTCTTGCCGTGAATGTTCATCCCCAAACATCCGCCGATCGTCGGGTACATCGTGCCCGATACTACTGGCGGCCACCATCCGTCTTCGATGATGTATTGCCAAAGCTGTTCTATCGTGACGCCGGGCTCCATCGTGATCAGACCTGACTTTGGGTCCCAATCCAGGATGCGGTTCATTCTTGAAAGATCGAGTATTAAATGCTCTGCACCGGTCGAAGCATCGCCATAGCTTCTGCCGGAGCCACGAAAGGTTACTTTGCGCTCGGTCTCTCGTGCAAGTGCGAACACATCTTCGATCCCACGAGCCGAAGTAGGGCGATAGACATAACCAAAACTCGAGACTGCCCCGCCCCAACCTTCGATCTTCTCAAGACGATCTACCGGAAGTACCGCCATTAAAAAGAAAGCTTACGGAAAATAAATGACGGGAGCAAATGCAAGATCATTGAAACGATGCGCCACTTCCACGGAATATATTTTACAACGACACCCTTGCGTGCCGCTTTGATCGTCTGCCGCGCAACTTCATCGGCGCTGACCAAAAACATTCTGTTCGGTGAGTCTTTTGACATAGGCGTATCCACCACGCCAGGTTTAATAGTTGTGACCGACACACCGCGGCGCGTGAGACGATTACGAAGTGATTCGAGATAGGTCGAAAGGGCGGCTTTCGATGTGTGATATGCAGGGTTGACAATGCGTCCGCGTTCACCGGCGATACTCGAAATGCCGACGATCGTACCCGACTCGACCGAATGAAATCGTTTCGCCGCTTCGTCGAGCCATGCCATCGCGCCAAGCAGATTGACGTTGATCATAGCGTGGTCGAGAGAAAAATTATATTCGTCGCGCTTGACATCGGGCATAACGCCAGAGTTATAAATAATGAGGTCAAGCCCCCCAAGCGTACGAGTTACTTCCTGAAACAGCGACGGCACCGCATCAAAATCGGTGACATCATGAGTAAAGACTGGGAAGCTCAGCGTAGGGGAAATTAATCTTGCTTTCGCCGCGACAATCTCCATTGCGGCTGTATTTCGTCCGATAAGAGCAGTCGAGACGCCACTTCGAGCCAATTCATAAACAAGTGCCTCGCCTATCCCTTGAGATGTGCCGACAACGATCGAATGTTTCCACTGTTTTTTCATCGCCCATTAAACAGCAATTCGATGGAGAGTGTTGCCAGAGGAGCAAATTATTCAAGGGCAAGAATAAAGCTATAAAACTTGTACTATGATTGTGAATAAAAAAAGCCCACTCAAACGAGCGGGCTTTTTTAGTAACTTTGAAATAAAGTTTAGTTGAGTGCTGCATTGAGCTTCTCGATCAGCTTTTGTTTGCCGACGGCTCCGACGATCATATCGAACGGCTTTCCGCCTTTGAAGATCATCAGTGTAGGCACCGAGCGAATACCGTAGTTCATCGAGATATTCGGATTTTCGTCGATATCGACTTTGCCGATCACCGCACGAGATGCGTATTCACCTGCAAGCTCTTCGATGATCGGAGCGATCATTCGGCACGGTCCGCACCATGTTGCAGTAAAATCGACCAATACTGGCTTATCACTTTTCAAAACATCTTGTTCAAAAGAAGCATCGGTAAAGTGTAAAGCGGCTGTTCCTGTTGTAGTTGACATAAATTGTTCGTTACCTTTCTATAAGTTCATATACGAGTTATCTTACGATCTAAATAATACGGTGTTTCGCCCAAACTGTGTTTCTGCATCGGCGATCAGTGCATTATCGGCAGCGACAGTAAACGAACTCGGTAATTTGTAATGTCGTACCGTAGCGCTTGCAGTGTGTTCAACAGCGACATACGAGATGCAATTCCCCGGATGACGCGCCAACAATAATTTCAAATTTGCTAATTCGCCATTGACGGTTTCGCCGTCATCAACAACTTTGAACACGATACCTTTCACACGTTTGCGGCGCACTTCCGAGATAGCAAATGCCTCGTTGACCACAATATTTGCCGTGTCATTGATCGAGTTTTTCCTGACGCGACCACTAATAGCGATCGGCTGTTCGTCAACGATCAAGTCTTTATATTTCTCGAATGCCTCGCCCCAAAACACACATTCACATTTGCCCGAAAAGTCTTCGACTGTTATAATTGCAAATGCCTTCCCTTCACGGCTGAGCTTCTTTTGTATCGACACAATACTGCCAAGAATAAAGACATCTTCGTTTGCCTTCATATCGACAAGCTCGCTAAACTTGACCGAGCTAAAACTTTGCACATCGACCCGATACGGCTCAAGCGGATGACCGCTGACATAAAAACCAAGCACGGCTTTCTCTTTCGAGAGCAAGTCGCGATCACTAAAAATAGAATACGCAGGCGTCAGAGGCGGCTCGGAATTGATGATCGGCTCGCCGGCTCCGCCGCCAAACAAACTATCTTGCCCGAGCGAACTCATCTTCGAAGCGACTGAGCCATAGTCAACAGCTTTTTCGATATTGACAAACAGATCGCTCCGAAACTGTGCGCACGACACATTTTCCGGTCGCATACCATCGAATGCACCCGAGAGCGTCAGTGCTTCGATCGCTCGTTTGTTGGTTAGGCGCGAATCAATTCGGGCCGTAAAATCATAGAGCGTTTTGTAATCGCCATTGGCAATGCGTTCTGCAACGATCCCTGTCGCGGCTTTTTCGCCAACGTTCTTGATACCAGCAAGACCGAAACGAATGCCTTTGTCGGTCGGCGTAAATTTTAACAGACTTGAATTGACATCCGGTGGCAACGTCAGGATATCAAATCGCTTTGCTTCATCGATCAACTGCACCACATAATCGCTTGAGTTCATTTCGTGCGTCATATTCGCCGCCAAGAACTCTGCGGTGTAGTGCGTTTTGAGATATGCCGTTTGATAGGCAATGATCGCGTATGCGACGCTGTGTGATTTATTGAACGCATAGCTCGCAAATTTCAAGAGCTGTTCCCAAATTTCGTTTGCGATCTTTTTCGGCACCCCACGCTCTTCGGCACCGCTGATGAACTGCGATTTCATCGCCTCCATCTTATGAATATCTTTTTTGCCCATCGCACGGCGCACTTCATCTGCTTTTGCAAGCGTGAAGCCTGCCAAGTCGCGCACGGTTTGCATCACCTGTTCTTGGAAGACGATCACTCCGTAGGTATCTTTCAAGATCGGCTCGATGAGCGGATGAATATACTCGATCGCTTTTCGTCCGTGTTTGCGCTCGATAAAATCGGGAATGTATTCCATCGGTCCCGGTCGGTAGAGCGCGTTCATTGCCGCGAGATCTTCCATATTCTCGGGCTTGAGCGAACGCATATAATTTTGCATCGGCGGCGAATCGAACTGGAACACTGCAAGAGTGTCGCCGCGCCCGAACAACTCATACGTTTTTTTATCGTCGATCGGGATGTCGTCGATATTGAGTTTGATGCCGTGATTCTGTTCGATCCACGCAAGAGTCGTATCAATGATCGACAGTGTCCGAAGCCCCAGAAAGTCCATCTTCAACAGACCTGCGTCTTCGATATCTTTCATCGAATATTGCGTCACCAAGTCATCATCGTTCGGCGACTTGAACAGCGGGACGTAATCGGAAATATCGCCAGGTGCTATCACCACACCCGCGGCGTGTTTGCTTGCCGAACGCGCAAAACCTTCGAGCACTAAAGCATTCTTGATAAGATTAGTGAGTTTCTCTTTGTGCTCGCCTTGCGAATGCTTTGCAAGAACGCTTTTCATTTCCGGAAGCTCGACCGCTTCTTTCAGCGGTGTCACTTTTCCCATCACGACAGGGATCGACTCGGTCAGTTCGCCGATAATATTTAACGGTACACCCAACACACGGCCAACATCTTTGAGCACTGCACGCGCCGAAAGCGTCGAGAATGTAATGATCTGCGCAACCGATTCTTTGCCGTACTTCTCTTTAACATAACTAATGACACGCTCGCGCTTGTCATCGGAAAAATCAATGTCTATATCGGGCATCGACACACGATCGGGATTCAAGAAACGCTCGAAGAGCAGATTATACTTGATCGGATCAACATTCGTAATACCCAGTGCATACGCCACAAGCGAGCCCGCCGCCGAACCACGACCGGGACCCACGCTCACGCCGCGATTGCGAGCTTCGGCAATAAAATCTTGTGTGATAAGAAAATATCCGGGATACCCCATTTTCTTAATAACCGATAGCTCGAACTCAGCTCGCTGCTGAAGCTCGGCGGTCATTGTCGGGTATCGCTTATCTATTCCCTGCCATGTCAACTTATCAAGATACTCATCGAGTGTCGCAACACCCGACCCTTCGGGAATCGGAAACACCGGCATCTTCAAGCCCGGCGAAAGTTCGAGATTGCAACGCTCGGCTATCTCCATTGTGCTTTCTATTGCACCGGGATAGTCTTTGAACAATTGCTGCATCTCTTTGGCATTACGGAAATAGTTTTCCGCTGAGCCATAGCGAAGCTTATTAATATCAGGAGGTGAATCTTTATCGCCGTCTTTAATATAGAGCAACACGTTATGCGGAACAGCGTGCTCGGCACTGATATAGTGACTATCGTTGGTACAAACCAACTTCAAGCCGACTTCCTTCGCGAGTTTTGGCGCGAGTGCTAATACTTTTTGCTCGACATCAAGATGATGATTTTGTATCTCGATGTAAAAATCATTATCAAAAATATCTTTGTAATGCGATGCTACTTCGACAGCTTTGTCATAATCTCCGGCAATAAGATATGGCGAGACCACACCACCCGCACAGGCGCTGAGCGCTATCAAACCATCGCGATGTTCGCGAAGAAGTTCGGAATCAATACGAGGTTTGTAATAGAAGCCTTCGGTATGACCCTTGGTCACGAGCTTCATTAAATTTTTGTAACCGGTCTCGTCTTTGGCAAGCAAGATGAGATGATGATACACCTTCCGTTTGCCACCGGGGTCATTAATTGCTTCACGGTCGCGACGCGAACCGTTGGTCACGATATACATCTCACAGCCAATGATCGGCTTGACGCCTTCTTTCTTCGCAGCCTTATAAAAATCGTACGCGCCAAACATCACCCCGTGATCGGTCAGTGCGACCGCAGGCATCTCAAATTCCTTCGCACGCTTGACCAGATCCTTTACACTGCAAGCCCCGTCAAGGAGCGAGTAGTAAGAATGGTTGTGCAGATGTACAAAATCAGACTGGGGCATACTCTTTTGTTAAAAACCCTATGCGGATACTAATAGAAAATGATAGTAAATCATTCTTAAAGTTATCAACAAAACTTGCGAATCTTTGGTAACTTTTTTGAGAACATAAACAATAATTATCACGCCACCTTAACGAACCAATTTCGCATACCCCAAATGGGTCATTTCCTGAAGGCGAGAGATCGTCCTGAGAAATTTCTTCGTATCACCACCCGTAAAATATGACTGATGGAATATGTCTTTTATTGTAACAGTCGAACTGGCGAGAACGAGTATATTATTGTCGTAGGCTTTATCAATACAATAGACAAATCGTAACGCAGCATGTGGATGAGCGATGGTCTCGACGTTTCGCAGAACAACGGCTTCAACCATCGGCAATGCACTTCTGATACGCATCGGATGAACTTTCGCAAGCACATCAAGGAACACATTAAAATCAGAATCTATAATGCTACTATTCTGTAAGTATGAAGATTCGAGCAACGGATTCAACTCGGCGTCACTCGAAGTCCAAGTCGAACCTAACCCTTCACCGATATGATGCAACGTCCGATAGTCTTCCCCATCAATTTTGATCGAAGTAAATCTATCGGTCAGCGCGCCGAGCTCACGACGAAAATCTTCAACCGAGAACTTCCCTTCGCCAAGCGCACCTGGTGGTGTGTTCGAGCTTGTCAAGATCGAAACACCCGAATCGAAAAGCTGTTTTAATAAATTCGTTGTAATGCGTGTATTTGCCGGATCATCAAGTTCAAGCTCGTCCATCACCAAGAGCTTCTTATCTTTCAGCGATGCAACGACACCGTTTAATGTCTGGAGCCCAACCAAAAACATCAACTCTTGAAATGACAAAAAAACTTTTTCGCCATCGAACTGATGGAACGCCGATGCTAATAAATGCGTCTTGCCGACACCAAAGCCACCATCGAGATAGATCCCATTAGCACTTTGATCGGTCTGTTTAAATAGCTTCGTGAAAAAATTGTCAGATGTTGTTTGCCTTGCTTGCAGATTCTGGATAAAACCTTGTACTGTCAATAATGTTTCTTTCTGGGAAGGATATTCAGGCTCCGGAATATAATTGTCAAACGTTGCGGCGGTGAAATGCTTTGGTGGGATGAACCCTGCTATCATCTCCTCTGCCTTCAGCGGAGTAGAGGCTAATTCGAGCAGATAGTTTGCTGATAGGACGTTACTACTCAACTCAGAACCGGTAATAGGTCTGCCTTCTCAGGCTCGCCACACATTCTGTATATCGCATCCTTCACGCGGTCCATCAACCACATCGGTGTGCTCGTGGCTCCGGTAATACCGACCGTATTTGCGTTATCAAACCAAGACGGATCAATTTCGCTTTCAGTTTCGATAAAAAAAGTGTTTGGATTCGCTAATGTTGAAATATCAAAAAGCACTTTACCATTCGAGCTGGTCTTCCCTGCGACAAAGATCATCACATCGTTGCTCTTCGCGAACTCGATCAATTTCTTTTCCCGACCCGAGACTTGTCCGCAGATCGTATCCTTTGCATGAAATTCAACGGCATCTTCTTCCATTTCGGCAACCACAAAATCGGCGATGCGTTTTTTTAGCTCATCGCGGATCGCATAGAATGTCGGTTTATCCATGGTCGTCTGCGAGAACAGCACTGTTGGCTTTTCGAGTGTGATCATTTCGAGAGCTTCTTTGACCGACTTCACCACAATAGCTTCGTCGTTCACTACGCCGCGCAACCCGATCACCTCGGCATGATCTTTTTTACCGAAGATCACTACCTGATAACCTTTGTCATAAAACTTTTTAATGCGCTCTTGTACTTTTGTTACGACCGGGCACGTTGCATCAATGACTTCCAAACCAAGTTCTCTGAGCTTTTGATAGGTCGATGGCGGCTCGCCGTGAGCACGGATGAGGATCTTTGTGTTGGTATGATTTGCTTTATTATCGGCAGCGATCTTCTCGAAATCGCTATGCTTGATCGTTGCCAAACCTTTCACCCCAAGACGTTCGATCTCGACAGGATTATGGATAATATCCCCTAACGAATAGAGCGTATCGTGATGGGACAGCTCTTCCTCGGCAAAATCAACTGCCCGAACCACTCCCCAACAAAACCCCGAATTTTTATCTACTGTAACTTGCATAATTATAAAACACAAACTGAGAATAGCTCGTTCGGCGAGGAAAACGGCTAATTAGATACTCCCCTTCGCCAGTTCCACTATCTTCTCTACCTGCTCCTCAATAGTAAGACCTGAGGTGTCTATCTCTATTGAGTCATCGGCTTTTTTTAAGGGGCTATTTGTGCGTTCGGTGTCGCGTTTGTCGCGATCTAATATTTCTTGTTCGAGGTGTTGTAATTCGATGGACATTCCTTGAGCCGAAAGTTCTTTGAGTCGGCGTTCGGCTCGTACTTTTTCGTTGGCGACCAAAAATATTTTTAGTTCGGCATCAGGAAACACGACCGTGCCAATATCACGCCCGTCGAGCACAAAGCCGCCGTCTTTACAAATTTCTTGTTGCATCCCAACGAGCTTCTGGCGAACATCGCTACGAGTTGACAACGCACTGGCGAGTTGGGCTACTTCAGGAGTCGATATTTTACTTGCAACATTTTCGCCTTCGAGCACAACCTCTGCCGATTCGTCAACATCAATATACACTCGTTCGAGCAGATCGGGGATTTGCTTATCAGTGCTATCAGTTACTCCCCACTGCTGGCAATAGAGCGCAAGTGCACGATACATCGCACCGGTATTGAGGTGACGATAGCCAAGTCGCTTTGCAACTTCGCTTGCTGTCGTGCTTTTGCCTGCCGCGGTAGGTCCGTCGATGGCGATAATGATACCGTTAATTCGCAAGGCTTAATTCGTAAATTGTGTATTGACGATGGTGAGTTCGTGCGGATAGGTCATCGAGCCAATCGGGGTCGAAAGTTTTGGTGTTGCCTTCAGTGCCAGCTTCGACGCACCCTGGCCGCTGATAGCGAGGGCAAGGTTCGCTATGTCATCATAGCCTTTATCAGCAAAAAAATGCTTGAGATCAACCGATACCTGAAGTGGGATGATCGTTGTCTGTCCGCCATCAGGTAGTGCAACCGCCGAACCGATACCACCGGTAATGGTCTCGCGACCATCAATGAGCATCCGCCACGGAAACTCGGCAAGCGAGATCGCGGAGAGGCTCGAATTCGGGTCGTGCTTGTTCGGATTACGAGCCGCAACATTGAGCGTAAACGTCATTGGCATTTTGCCGCTATTAAATGCGCTGAAGAGATTAATACCATCAACGATACTAAAATCTTTTATCGAGTGCTTGTTTGCAAGATCGATACCCATCAGGCGGACATTGACTGCATCCTGAAGTTTGAACTCGGCTCGGGTCAGCCCCGCAAGCGCGTTGAGCGTTGCACAAGAATTAACCGATACGATAGTGAAGATGGTCGCGGCGAAGAGTGCCGTCATACCAAAAAACGTTATATAAGCTTTTTTCATATAGAAGATAACGTGCCAATTTGGCGGATGTTCCCTTTCGCCACATTATTTTACATTCATATTCAAATATGCTTATTCAAATACACCCCATTTCAATTATTCGGCAAGTCCACGATCAAGCGCGATTGTTCATAGAAGCGCCGACTTCCATTGCCACTTCTCGTTTTCGTGAAGTGGAAATCAACTTTGGGGCTTGTGTACATATTATATTGCGACCGTAAATTTTCCCTCTGCAATAAAAACCGAGCGGCAGGGCGGATAGTTTATCGTATATTTGTCCTAAGGAGATTCATCATGACAAAATTAAAACTATCATTTTTACTTATTCCCGCAATTCTTTTTCTCGGTTTTAGCGTATTAGACAATGACCTTAATCTGGGCTTTGAGAAGGTTACCTTTAAAAGCAGGGCTGTAGGCTGGTATAGCGGCGGTGGTGGCAAGGTGCCAGGTGATCAGACCGGATACCTCGGCGAAGTTGATTCTAAAACAGTCCACTCTGGCAAGTACTCTATGCACCTTAAATACTTAAAGGGCGATGGGTTCGGAGTAGCTACAAATTCTATTGACGTCGGCCGAGTTCGAGGCAAGATGATCCGCTACAGCGGATGGATCAAAACCCGAAACGTCGGAGGTCAAAGCAAGCATAATCTCGATGGTTATGCAGGTCTTTGGTGGAGAGTTGACGGACCCGACAACAAATCGCTTGCCTTTAATAATATGCAAGATAGCCTTTTCAACGGGACTCACAATTGGAAACACTTTTCATTTGAATTGCCAGTCGCAGAAAATGCCACAAATATTAATTTTGGGGTGTTGATGGGGGGCAAAGGCGAGGCATGGTTTGACGGACTCACCATAGATACCAATGGTGTCCGCTACTTAGGGAAATAGACTGTACGCGATTAAAATTCTTTTAACCCGTCAACGCATAGCATTGACGGGTTAGTTGTTTTAAACCGCTGCGAATGCTCTACTCACCTCTGTCTGTTGATGGCTGCGTCCTTCCCGCAAAGCGACACCCCGCCTATCAAAAATATTTAGAATTTTGTGCAAGAAAAAAGCCGAGGTCACCACTTGGTAGCCTCGGCTTCTTGTGCGGAGCGGACGGGACTCGAACCCGCGACCTCCTACGTGACAGGCAGGCGTTCTAACCAGCTGAACTACCGCTCCATCCGCACTTATAAAAGTAGCGCGCATATAACTGTTTTTCCTTGTGGGAAGTTCAGTATAGCCCATAAAAAAACCTGTTGATCACTTTGATCGACAGGTTTTGTGTGGAGCTGAGGGGACTCGAACCCCTCACCTTTTGAATGCCATCCAAACGCTCTACCAGATGAGCTACAGCCCCGAATACTCTCTGCGACTCGCTTTGTGGCGAGTGCGCGTTGTAAACCTTGTTTTGAAGATATACGGTTCCCTTGCAGAGGCAAATTGAGAATTGAAATACTTATGCGTTCCAAAACTGCCGATCAAGGCTACGATACTGGATGGCTTCTGATAGATGCGGGATCTCAATATTCTGGCTTCCGCCAAGATCAGCGATCGTTCTTGCCACTTTCAGGATTCTATCGTACGCTCGCGCCGAGTGCCCCATTCTGGTCATTGCTTTTTTGAGTAGTTCATTTCCGGCTTCGCCTATCTCACAATATTGTTGAATGAGTGTGGGTGAGAGATCGGCATTTTTATAGATCTTTTGTTTCGGATTTTTTACATTATGCGCTTCATATCTCGCGCGCTGTACTTCACGTCCTTGCAAAACGCGTTTGCGAATCGATGTCGAAGCTTCGCCCGAAGATTTCTTTTGCAATTCCTCGATCTTCACACTTGGTACTTCGATATGAATATCAATTCTATCGAGCAACGGACCGGATATTTTGCTCATATATCGCGAACGCATTACTTCACTGCAAGTACATTGATGGAGTGACGACCCAAAATTACCGCACGGGCAAGGGTTCATCGCACAAA
>JBBRNY010000055.1:0-16307 GCA_038229915.1 Kapaibacterium sp. (SeqCode)
CATCGTGAGAATTAGTTTGTCCTGCAATGACAAAGCCCTTGTCAGAGGTTTCAATGATACATTCTGCTAAATCAGCACCAGACCCACCGATACATTTGCTCCATTCCACATTCCCGACTGAGTTGAACTTTAGAACCCATATATCAGATACCGACCCAATAAGAGAAGAGTCAATTTTATGATGTCCAATAATATCATCGTTAAAAGAATAGGTAGTGCCACAAATAATGACACCCCCATCAGAAGTTTTGCTTATACATTTACCAAACTCATAGTTTGATCCGCCAAGAGATTTTTGCCATTCAATGGATGGTGCTTTTTGAGCATAGGTTCTCCCGAGGAGGAGAACCGCCAAAAAGTTGATTAGTAGGAAAATCCTATGCTTAGCTGTCCACATATAGTTATATATGAAGTAAAACGTTTCTCAGAGGGAAAAGATACAAAAAAAATCAAAAGTCACCCTCGAAACTGCAAAATTCAAGGGTGACAGTTGTTATTACAATAGAATTACGTTAGAACTGTAGTATTGCATCCGCACATGGGCTTGTGCAAAGAGTCCCGTTATGGTGAATCAAGCTGATTTTAATTTTACTGAACTGTGCCGCACATATCGTTACTAACCCACCATTGGTTGTTGTCATATTTCCTGTGCCATTCCATACTATTTGCTTTTGAGTTGTGTCACATACATTACTTGAGTATGTACCAAGTATAAAATCACCGGCAGAGCTACAGATACTGAAACAGGTACCATGTCCGTTAGCATCTTTTCCATTAATTTGAAAAGAATCCGGATCTTCACCATTCGGATCATCGTTACAAGATGTAATCTTAAAGCTATAACAATTGCCACAAGTACTACCTGTTAGCGGGCACTGTGCATAGGGCCAACAGTCTGAATGAGCACTTGACCCTGATACAGTAAAACATCCAGATTGCGCAGATATGACTGGTTGTGCAGTTACATTGCTCGAAAAAAGTGACAGAATACAAAATGCTACTACACTAAATAACACTTTCCGTTGAAAGTCAAATGTTGAGATCGTTTTCATAGAAATATCCTCTGATTTTTAAAGTTGATACATGAATTATTTTGTATGCTCTGTATGTCAAGAAATAATTTCTTTTGTATAACGGCATACTAACAGCACAAACATACATCGAAACCACGAAAAATAGACTCCTCTAAACCTCACGTTTCCTCCTATAAACCTCCTGATTATTATCATTTTTTTTCATTTTTTTCTGCCAACAACACGGTGGACAAGAATTCGCCTTTCTTAAGTCCGAGTTTTTTTCGGATCGTATAGCGATGATTTTCAATATTATGCTCGTTCGTGTTGATCATTTCGGCAATCTCCCAATTTTTATACTCTTGACCGATCAGTACACAAATCCGAAGTTCTTTAAGAGTGAGATTTTTGTATAGAGATGCAAGCCTACTAAGCTCCTGCTTGAACTCAATTCCATCGTCACGGGGCGGACGCGGGGCGTTTTGCTTCTCTAGGTCTGTCATTATGGTCCTTTTTTGTAACAGGCAAAAACTATTGTAACCTCGATGATAGGCGCACAGTAGATACAAAGATACACAAAATTCGTTTGATGCTAAGAAGATATTAGAACTTACTTCTATCAGACCCTATATTGTAGAGAAAATCAAGATAATCCGAGCGATATTTTGGTAACATTGCAACACCTTCATTACGGTTATTTCATAGTATCATAACAGCTTAAAATTAGCTTCTACGTGTTATATCTTGCACATGCAAAGAACACGAGCTGTTTGTGCTAATAGTATGCTCATCCGAGAAACGCATCACGGTCTGATGCGACGAGATTGTTCCCCCTCTTTTATATCCATCGAAATTTTTATGAAAGGGCTGACAGGTTTGTCAGCCCTTTTTTATTTGCTTTCATCCATTTCACTCTATCGATCATGAAGACCATCATCACCAAAGAGCATTCATCGGAATTGATCACGGTCTCTGAAGGAGAGCCGGTAAGCAACCTCATATCACGCCGCACCTTATTGAAAGGCGGTCTATTCGCGATGGGCGGCGCAGCGCTATCGAGTTGCAACCGTTCACTCATGCACGAAGAAGTTTTAGAAGTCACCTATCAAGATATAATGATCCCGAACTTGCCGCGGGAGTTCGAGAATATGACCGTCACCCTCGCAAGCGACTTTCATTCAAGCCCATATATGTCGCTTGCCGATCTAAAGAAAATTGTTCGCCGTATTAACGATCTAAAAAGCGACGTGATACTTCTCCCCGGAGATTTTGTCACGTCGCATTGGGAAGAACTGCCGCCAATTGCCGAAGCTTTTAGCGAGTTGCGTGCAAAGTATGGAGTATTTGCATCGACCGGTAATCATGACCATGACGTCGATGCCGATCTAATATCCGAAGGCTTAGAAAATGTGGGCATCACCATGCTCAGGAATGAGAATCGTGCTCTGACGATCAATGGCGCGAAACTCCATTTGCTTGGTGTCGATGACGATGCCTCGGAATCAATACTCGACTTTATTAAAGGGCAACACGCGCCGCACATCGAAGAAACATTCAAAGGTCTGCCGAACGATGCCGCAACGATCTTGCTTTGTCACCGGCCCTATCATTTCGATGAATATGCCCAAACAAAGATCGGAATGATGCTCTCGGGACATACACACGGAGGTCAAATTGTTCTTGCGCGTTTCGGTAGAAGTGTGATAACGATGAGTTCGCTCGCTTCGAGATTCATCGACGGCTTTTACGATGCCAATCAAAAAGACAGCCAAACCAGAATGTACGTTTCTCGCGGTCTGGGCGTGGTAGATATTCCCTTCCGCCTAAACTGCCCGCCTGAGCTCACCCAGTTCACTCTTCACTCACCATTGTTCAAAGAACACGCTTCGTCTGATAATGGGACGAAGGGCTGAGATAGATTTTTTTCGTCATTTCATCTATTTAATAGGGTTTTTGAAACCTTCCGGCAAAATTTGTGTCTAAATAGGTAGAATGATTCGATTTAGATACTATCTACTGGCTCTGCTGATGGTCGCGGGTGTGAATACCTTAGTATTTGCGCAAAGTACCACCTTTGGTAAAAATAAGGTTCAATATCAGAATTTCAACTGGAAGTATATCCAGTCGCCTCATTTTGATATTTATTATTATCAGGGAGGCGAACAGCTTGCCGCTTTTTGCGCCGAAAGTGCCGAGCAGGCTTTGCCGAGTATCGAGCATACCCTGCGATATGATCTCGGTACGCGAGTTGCTATCCTCATTTATAACTCACACAATGATTTTCAACAAACCAATGCCGTCGGCGAGTATTTACCTGAAGGTGTAGGTGGCGTGACCGAGCTATTCAAAAATCGAGTGATCCTCCCGTTCGAAGGCAATTACGAATTATTCCGCCATGTCATCCATCACGAGTTGGTCCATGCAGTGATCAATGATATGTTCAGCGGCGGAAATTATCAGGCATTACTTACCGGCGGTGGCATCACTATCCCGACATGGATGAACGAAGGTCTCGCCGAGTTTGAGTCGCTTCGAGGTATGGATCTCGAAACCGATATGTTTATGCGTGATGCAACACTTGCCGATGCAGTGCCGTCGCTTTCTCGCCTTGGTGGTTATGTTCAGTATCGCGTTGGGCAAACGATGTATTGGTACATCGCTGATAAGTACGGGCCGGAGAAAGTTGGTGAATTGCTTAACCGTATTCGCACCACTCGTTCGCCTGAGCTGGCATTCCGCTCGACATTTGGTATTGGCATTTCGGAGTTCAGTGATAAGTTTATTGATGCTTTAAAGAAAAGATATTTTCCGGACATTGCCAAGTACGATAACCCAACCGCATTCTCCGAAGAATTGGCAAATCATAAAAAGCTTGGAAATTTCTTTAATGCCGCACCGGAAGTTTCACCCGACGGCAAGTGGCTTGCTTTCCTGAGTGATAGAAGCAATTACTACGATATTTATATCCAAAATATTGCAAAGCCTGATGACATTCGCAAAGTGCTCTCCGGCGGCGGAGCAACCGGCAATTACGAAGAGTTGCATTTGCTTACCCCAGGGTTGTGTTGGTCACCTGATGCAAAGCAATTGGCTCTTGCGTCGAAGGCAGGTAAGAACGACCGTATTAGTATTATTGATGTTGCCACTGAAGATGTAAATTTATTGCCAGATTTTGATCTTGATGGCATCGGTCAGCTTGCGTGGTCGCCCGACGGGAAGACACTTGCATTTATCGGATATTCAAAAGGTGCAAGCGATATTTACTTTTATAATTTTGACTCGAAACAAATTTCGAACGTCACACGAGATGTTTACTCAGACCAAGACCCTGCGTGGGGTGCTGATTCAAAAACACTCTATTTTGCAAGTGATCGCGAAGACAATATCGCGCAAGGTACAAATGTGATCGATGGCATTCAACAATCTACAGTAAAGAATCGCCAAAAAGATATCTATCAGTACGATCTTGATAAGCAAGTGATCACCCGAATCACCGCGACAGCCGACGTCAATGAATTTAAGCCTTCCTATTCATCAGGATTAAAAACATTATTCTTCATTTCAAATAAGAACGGCATTAATAATATTTTTGCGATGACATCAGACTCGGCAACCCCTCGACCTCTGACAAACTCTGTCGCGAAGATAGAACAGATCAGCGTTTCGAGCGATGGCGGGAAGCTTGCGTTCTGCGCAGTTCGCGAAGGAGCTTATAATTTATATTTGATGCGTAATCCGCTTGATCGAAAACTTGATTCACTGCCACTGACGACGCTTCGTTCGCAATCAGTTGCCGAGCAAGCACAAACTGATTCGGCCTCGACAAAAATTGCAAACATCGCGAAGCTCCCACCAGGCTCTGCGGCAGATTCTACTGTAGGATATGGTGACGTAGGAGTCGATCTTCACAATTATGTTTATACCGACAACATAGATAATTACAAACCGATACAGCGCTTTCCGAAAAATACGATCGCATCTATTACCAATTACAAAGACTCGAACGGACGCTACATTAGCCGTGATTACAAGATCGTCTTTTCGCCAGATATTATTTTAGGTAGCGCCGGATATACGGGTTACTATGGCTTACAAGGTTCGACGCAGATGTTATTTTCCGATGAACTTGGAAATCATCAGATCTATTTCGCATCAAATCTCTTGCTCGATCTGAACAATTCAGATTTTGTACTTGCCTATTTCAACCTTGAGAACAGATCGAACTACGGCATTCAAGGTTTCCATAGTGCACGGTTTTTATACACCACGCCTGACGCTGGATATGAAAATTTGTATAATTCATTCGTGAGCCGTTTTACAAGCTATGGTTTGACGGGGTTACTTTCGTATCCTTCTGACCACTACAATCGGCTTGATCTCAGCTTCTCTGCAACCGTTCTCGAGCGCGACGTGATCGATCCGGTTGGTGACTTTCCGACCAAACGAAAATTTGCTTTGATACCAAGTCTTGCCTATATTCACGACGACGTGATCTGGAGCTATTTTTATCCTATGGCTGGTACACGTTATAATCTTGCCGTTTCTGCTGCGCCGAAGTTGGCATCGTCAATGCTCGGGTTCATCACACCGACCGTTGATTTCAGACACTATTTTAGAATAGCTGGAAGTTTGTCTTTTGCAACGCGCTTCGCCGGAGCCGCAAGTTTCGGGCCAACTCCACAAAAGTTTTTCCTTGGTGGTGTTGATGGTTGGCTCAATCGTTATTTTAGCTCGAATACTTACCCGCTCAGCGAGCCGCAGGACTTTGCATTTTATTCAACAGGTTCACCACTGAGAGGTTTTGCTTACAATGAAAAGATCGGTACAAAGTATGCTCTTGCAAATCTTGCTTTGCGCTTCCCATTCCCTATCTTAGTCGGCGGAGCTCCGCTTGCTTTGCTTTCCGAAGCGTTCGTTGATGCAGGTACAGCATGGAATAATAATGTCTATCTTTTTGAGAGGAAAACTGACGGGACATACCGCACGAAAGACCTTTTGCTTTCAACAGGTATTGGCTTCAGAACCTATTTACTTGGCTTCTATCTAAAAATGGATGTTGCTTGGACAACAACAATAGACACCTGGGGCAAGCCACAATATATCTTCTCGATCGGGGAAGATTTTTAAGCAGCTGCTTTACTTCGGAAATATTTCTGTGATAATAGCTCTGGCTCTTGTTGCACGAGCTTCAACTTCGTCGAGTAGCATTCCTTCGATATCTTTATTGGAGATCAGCGGAGTGCCGAGACCCACAGCAGTTGCTCCGGCAGAAAAATATTCGGCAAGATTATCAAGCGTTACGCCATTGGTCGGAACATAACGAGCATTTGGCAACGGACCTCTGATCGCCTTGAGATATGCAGGTCCCAGACCTACTAACGGAAATAATTTAATAAAATCAGCCCCTTGTGATTGGGCTTGATGTACTTCGGTCGGAGTCAAAGCTCCTGCAAATGATGGTACGCCATTTTCACGGGCTATCACAATTGTTTTACCATCGAGAACAGGGGTGACCAAAAACTTCGCACCCGCAGCAATAGCAGTCTCTGCTGCGCTTCGTCCGATCACCGTCCCTGCACCGATCAAACATTGGGGAAATTTGTGGCTAAGCTCTTCGATCACTTCGATAGCATTGGTGCTATTGAGGGTCACTTCAAAGATGGTAATGCCACCGCGAATCATTCGCTCCACAAACAATGGCAACGAAGAAGTATCGGTCAGTCGGATGACAGCAAATATTTTTTCTTTTATGATGCGTTCAGTAGTGTTTGATAGCATTATCAGTATTGATAAATGTGAGCTTGTTCGGATTGATTGCCGTTGAATCCTCGTTTAATTTACACTTATTTTCTCAGCAAGTGCACGTTTGATAACATCGCGACAAAACAAGATAGTCCCTACTTCTTATCACGAAATCGTGCATCGCTGTCTATGTATTCTATTTGTGGTTTCTAGCTTTGCAATAGCTCCACTATCGGTATCGCTTGCGCAAGAGCCTATCAATGTCACGGCTGACAGCCTTATCAATCGTAGTAACACCGGTGAACCACGAACCGAGCTCGTCGGTCATGTAAGATTTCAACAGGGGTCGCTTAATGGTACGGCCGATAGAGCGATACAATTTCCCGGAAGAAATTATGTTGAAATGCACGGCAATGTGGTTATTCATCAAGATACCTTGTCACTCAGCGCCCCGACGGTTACATACGACGGCAATAAGCGTTTTGCTCGTGGCGAGGGAAAGGTGATCTTTAGAGATAGAGCCGATAAGATCACCAGCGAATGGGCGAGCTATGATATGAACGTAGCCGTTGCCGAATTTCATACAAATGTCAGAGCAACAAAAGACTCCACCATCCTTACTTGCGATGATCTCACCTATATCCGTGGGACACAAACAATGATCGCTAAAGGCAACGTTCTTGTGCAAAGTGATTCTGGCTCTCTCGTGTGTGATACACTCATTGATGCACGGTCTATCGGCGAGCGGACTGCACTCGGGAATGTTGCACTCAGCAATGACTCGTTACTATTGTATTGTCATTCATTTTATGAATCGAAACCGACACATACAATGATCGCGGCAAAAAATGTTGAGGCTTACTCGTTGGCAAATAAAACCATACAATTTGGAGATTCACTGATACGCAATACAATCACAGGGCATTCATTTGTGCCGTTGAATCCGCTCCTGTTGATCATTGATACAAGTTCGCGCTATGATTCGCTCTCAGGGAAAGTAATGACCGTTGCCGATACGCTACTCATCCGTTCAAAAACAATGGAAGCATTTCCTGATGATAGTGGCGCCTTTATTGCAACAGACTCCGTGTTTATGCTCCGAACAAATTTCAGCGCGAGTTGTGGAAAGCTGGTCTATCACAAATCAAGTGGTGTGATGAATATGTTTGCCGCAAAACGTCAACACGTATGGTATGACAGCACCGAAATAAACGGCGACAGCATTGTGATGTTTCAACACAATAGCAAGCCCGAGCGCATCGTCGCAATAGGACATGCCTTCGCAACCACACCATTTGCCGACCCCACCGTAGCAGGAAGGGTTAGTCAGCTTTCGTCGAAAACGATGACGTTGTCAATTATCGGTGACACCGTTCGCTCACTCGTGGCAGTTGACAATGCACTTTCGATCTATTTTGTGAGTTCGGACAACAAGCCTAATGGACTCAACCGAGCAAGCGGCGATTCGATTCGTATAGATTTTGAACACAATACTGCCAGAAGGATCAGCGTCCTTTCCGGAACTGTGTGTGAGTTCTGGCCTGAAAAATACATTGGGTCGCGAGGTGCAGCCTTTCGACTTGGTAACTATGAACGCTATTACGACCAGCACCCAAAACGCGAATCATTTCAACTATATTGGGTTCCAAAAGTCATTACTACATTTGCACAATGAATCAGAGTTTACGTTGCGAACATTTACAGAAGATATACGGCAAACGAGTTGTCGTTAAAGATTCGAGCGTTTCGGTTTCGCCCGGCGAGATCGTTGGTTTGCTCGGACCGAACGGTGCCGGAAAAACGACGACGTTTTATATGATTGTAGGGCTAATAAAGCCTAATAAAGGGAGCGTCTATCTCAATGACGAGGAGATCACTCCGCTTCCGATGTATGCTCGTGCAAGAAAAGGTATTGGCTATCTTGCGCAAGAGCCATCGATCTTTCGGAAGATGACCGTTGAAGAAAATCTGCTTGCCGTTTTGGAAATGATGCCATTCTCGAAACAGGAGCGAAAAGAACGAGCGGAACAATTAATGGAAGAGCTCACGATCACCCATATTCGTAAGAGCAAGGGATATATGCTATCGGGAGGTGAACGACGTCGCTGCGAAATCGCTCGGGCACTGGCTACAAACCCAACCTATATCTTACTTGATGAGCCATTCGCGGGTATCGATCCGATCACCGTCGAAGAGATCATGCAGATCATTTACAAATTAAAACAACGCGGAATCGGCATTCTTATTACTGATCACAATGTCCACGAAACACTTTCTATCACTGAGCGGGCATATATTCTCATCGACGGTACGATGTTCAAATCCGGGACCGCTGAAGAATTAGCAAATGACGAGCAGATAAGAAAACAATATTTGGGAGAAAGCTTTACGTTGGAGAGGTACCATCCCGGGCAATAACAATTATTTGTTTTTGCCGATCACTTTTTCCAGTTCATCACTCAATGATTCAAGCTCACCTGCAACTCGCGACATTTCCCTGAGCTCATTACTTTGAATATGTACCAATTGCTCCGCGGTATTGAGTGCGGTTAGGATAGCAAGTGTCGTCGGAGGTTTGCCAGGAAGTTTTTGCTGAAGGTCTTTTAATTCGCTATCGAGCCCACCAGCAATGTCGCGCAAGAGCTCTTCGTCGTTCGTGCGAAGCGAATACTCTGAACCTAAGATCGTTACTTTCACCGATTCTGCCATAATATTATCAGTGGTTGTGTCCGTTTGACTGCGAGAGATGATCCACCTTTTCGATCAAACCATCAACGGTTTTCAATAACTGCAACCGTTCCTCTCTTGTAAACTTTAATGCAACCGTCTCATCGACTGAAACACGCTCTTGCATTGCTTTCATGGCCGAGTCACGTTCTTCACGAAGCATTTCTAATTGACGTACGATCTGTTGATGCTCGTCTTGGATCGAAATAATATCTTGTTTGAGTGTTGAGTGTTGGAGCGAAGTTTCTATGAGCTCACTATTACGTAGTTCAACTTCTTTCTTGTATGAAGCGATCTGTGTTTCTTGGTCGGCAATGATGGCATCGCGATCAGTAATAAGCGCAACAGCATCTTTGAGTTTTTCAGCAAGAGTTTGTATCTCGTTCTTTGCACTTTCCGAAAGTGAATCACGCTGTGAAGTGATCGCGCGTTCACTCTCGAGCAGTTGGGAATTTTCTTTCAGACGGTTAACAGCATCTTGGCGAGAACGCTCGAGAAGTTGAAACTGCTCGGGTATGCCACCAACAAGCGTTGTCAGACGGGTGAGCGCCCGTGCAAGCCGCTCGCGTGCTTGAATGATATCCGCTTCTTGATATGTTCCTTCTGACATAATCTTACGCTCGTATTACTGCGCCAACTTGTTTCGACAATTGTTGTACTGCCGAAGAGATGATCGAGTCGATCTCTGCGTCTTCCAACGTTCGCTCGTTCGAACGAAGTGTGAGCCTTGCGGCAAGACTTCGCTTGCCCTCGGCTTTCATTTCTTTTGATTCGAACACATCAAACATACGCAAATGTTCAAGCAATTCCTTCGGAACGGCAATACGAATCGTTTCGAGCATTTGGGCAGCGGTAACTGATCGATCAACGATCACGGCAATATCTCTATCTAATGAAGGATATTTGGGTAGTACTTTGATCGTACGTTCTTGGAATTTTGCTTCACGAGCAAGCCGGTGCAGTGTGTCGTACGAAATGCTCGCAACATAGGGCGCACTCCGAAGATCGAACAATTTGACCACCGAAGAAGAAAGTTTTCCGGCTATTGCAACAAGCTCTTTCCCCACCAACATACCCAATGCTTCCGTCTGTTCGAGATATTGACTCGATGAACTCCAGTCACCAAGTTCTTTTACCTGTGTCAGTACTACTGTCTCAAATTTTACTATTCCGGTTCTTCTGATCAATTGTTCGAGCACACCCCGAAGGGCAAATATATCAGCTTGTTGTTCTTTAATATTGTAGATCGTTTTTTCTTCGAGGGCGTCTTTTAGTAAAATTGATATCTCCTGGTGCTGTGCCACTGTGCCGATCGTTTCGCTTTTACTACTATAGTGGAAAACAGAACCCAACTCGAACAATCGTTGCCCCGATGCACTGTGTCGCTCATTACGACGCGCGACATCAAGAAGATTTGCAATAATGCTTGTTCGCATCCGTTCAAGCCCAACATTCAACGGATTCATTACTTCGACAGCCTTTGAATGAAATTGTTCTGCTACTGCTACGCTAAGCATTGGTGTCGAAACACACTCAGAACAACCCATCGCAATAAGTTCGGAACGAACGATCTGGTCAAACTCAAGTTTTGAAAGCACATCGCGTTCACGTCGCATTGGTACTCGGTCTTCAGAGCTTATCGGAAGGTTATCATAGCCGACAATTCTGGCGATCTCCTCGATCGCATCAACTTCGATTGACATATCGACACGCCAAGATGGGACAGTGATCTGCCATAACGGTGTGTTCGAATTCTCGACGATGCATCCGACCGATCGTAATGCTTGCTCCATCACCTTGTTTTCTATTGTTGCGCCGATCAATGCATTTGCTCGGGCAGGACGAAATGAAAATGTTTTTGGTGCAATGCTGTGAGGATATTCATCGATCAATCCATCTAACACTTCCCCGCCACCAAGCTCAACCATTAATGCTGCAGCTCGGTCAAGGGCAAACAACACATTCTCCATATCGACACCACGCTCAAACCGGTACGAAGCATCCGTCGAAAGTCCGAGCAATTTCGATGAACGACGGATCGAGCTCGGGCTAAAATATGCAGATTCAATTAATACATCTGTGGTAGTAGCTTCAATTTCCGAATTACCGCCTCCCATTATTCCTGCAATAGCAAGTGGCTTGTCAGGGTCACTGATCAGCAATGCAGAAGTTGGCAATACTCGTTCTTTATCATCAAGTGTTACAAATTTCTGAGCAAAGCCATCTGCGGTTCGAACAATAATATGACCGCCCGTCACTTTAGAAAAATCAAAAGCGTGGAGCGGATGCCCGCACTCCATTAAAACAAAGTTTGTAATATCGACGATATTATTTCTTGGGCGCAAGCCTACTGCTTCGAGACGTTCGCGAAGCCATACGGGAGATTCCTGTACGGTCACTCCTCGCACTATGCGCGCCGCATATCTCGGGCAAAGCTCGGGGTCAGTGATCGTGACAGTTGCAACAGAATTGATCAGAGCTCCGGAATTCTCAAAATACTTTTTATTGATCGTCGGCTTTTTGATCGTGTTTCCTGCGGCAATAGCAACCTCACGAGCAATACCGATATGGCTTAAGCAATCAGCACGATTCGGGGTAATACCGATCTCAAGGATCACATCATTCTTTTTGATCGCTTGGGAAAAAGGAATCCCGACAGGAGTTTCAAATGCCAATTCGATAATGCCGTCGTGCTCTTCAGATAAGCCTAGCTCTTTGGCTGAACAAAGCATCCCCTCACTCACTTCGCCGCGAATTTTACTTTTCTTGATCACAAATCCTTCGCCCAGATCAGCACCAATAGTTGCAACAGCAACCTTGATGCCGGCGCGAGCATTTGGCGCTCCGCAGACGATCTTTAATGGCTCACTTGTCCCGATATTTACCTGTGTAAGACGAAGTTTGTCTGCGTTAGGATGCTGGACGGCTTCGATGATCTCGCCAACAACGATCTTCTCAAAACGTTTTGCTTGGTCTTCGATGGCTTCGACTTCGATACCGAGCGCGGTCAACTTATCCGAAAGTTCATCCGGAGAAAATGAATGATCGACATATTCGGAAAGCCAACGTAAAGAGATCTTCATACTAAAAATTGTCTGGGGAAAAATAAAACCCCACCGTTTTTATTGAGCGGCGGGGTTTTTATCAAAACACAATGCCGCTTATTTAATGAGCGAATAACTGGTGAGTACTCTGGTCTTGGTTGACTCATCACTCTGAATAATGACTGTCCCTAAAAATGAAACCGGTGGTAAATTAAAAGTACCCACCGACGCGAAATAACCACCGATAGTCGGATCAAACGAATAGGTTTGCCCAACGATAATGTTGATATTTACTCCTAAATATGATCCAGAAACAGTGATAGTTAATTTGGCTTTATTACCACTGGCAATTTTCTTGCCGGTTCCGTCAACAAGGGTTTCAGTACCAATATAATCACCTGTTCCTACGATCACCAGCGGAATATTTGCCCCATTGAAATTGATCGTGTCATAAGCAGTAAATAAAGCAACTCCCGTTTTCTTTGAGCCAAATGGCAACGTCATCCATGGAGTTGGATTTGTAAATGAGATAGGCGAAGCACCAACATTCGCTGCGAAATTTGCGCGATAAACCGAAACATCCCCATTACTTTCCATCACATAACGTAATGTGTCAGCGCCGTTGCCATCATGAAGAGTGATAACATTGTTTTTGCCTTCGAAGGTAAGACCACTGCTAATAACAGTAGCGACGATGATTGAATCGTTTTCGGTTATACCGGTATTAGTAGAGTCTTTGTAATGCTGATTATAGGTATAACTTGAACCCGCTTTTGGGGTTACTGCTCCCGAATCGGTGGCTGTCACGGTATCACTTTTGCATCCAGATAGAAATGCAGAAGCGAACGCAAATGCAATAAATGCGGCCGATTGAATTGTTCTTTTAACTGACATAAGTATTTAGTTTGAGTGTATGCTTAGTAAACCTTCAAGGTCAATGTGAAGTTCAGAATTGGCGTAAAAAACGATAGTCGTTTTCGGTAAACATTCGAATGTCATTAATGCCATATCGCATCAGTGCGGTACGGTCGATCCCCATTCCGAAAGCGTACCCTGTATAAACCTCTGGGTCGATACCACAAGCCGTGAGCACATTTGGATGTACCATCCCTGCCCCAAGAATCTCAAGCCATCCGCTGTACTTGCAAACGCGGCATCCTTTGCCAGAGCAGATATAACAGCTCACATCAACTTCGACACTTGGCTCGGTGAAGGGGAAATATGACGGGCGAACTCGGATCTTCGAATCGCTCCCAAAAAATTGTCGTGCAAACTCTAGCAAAACCCCTTTGAGGTCAGCCATCGAAATGCCTTTGTCGATGACTAATCCTTCAAGCTGAAAAAAACAAGCCGCACTCCGAGCCGTGATCTCTTCATTACGATAGACACGCCCAGGCATTACCGATCGTATCGGGAGTTTGCCGCTTTCCATCAATCGAACCTGAACTGGTGACGTATGGGTACGAAGCACTGCAGGCTTCATCGCACTGTCGGTGTTCCAATCGGCAGTAGGTTTTACAAAAAAAGTATCCTGCATATCTCGCGCCGGATGATCTGCCGCGAAATTTAATTTCTCAAAATTATGCTCATCATCCTCAACTTCCGGACCGTAGGCGACATCAAATCCCATTGCGGTAAAAATACTGACCATCCTATTGAGCGTCGAGATCAGCGGATGCTCATGCCCGGGTTCGGTAACAGTAATAGATCTCGCTGGCATTGAAAGATCTACTGTTTCTTTCGAAACTTGTTTTGCTGAACCCAGAGTCGCTTCAAGAGCTTTAAAAGCTTCTTCGATCTCGCTCCGAAATACATTCAGGACTTTGCCAACGACCGGCTTATCCTCTTTTGAAACATTCTTTAATTGCTCGAACATCTCGGCAATAGAACCTTTGCGTACCAAATGCGCAAGTTTGAATGCCTCAAGCATTTCTGCCGAGTTTATTGCTCCGAGTTCAGAAAGGAGCGTGGCTCGCTGTTGTTCTATATCGTTTATTGTCATAGGGTAACAATTAGAACGCAATGATGAATGGAAAGTGTCCGGAGATTTATAAAATCCCTTATTATTTGCAAAATAGAGTGCATAAAAAAAGGCGGGTAAAACCCGCCTTTTATCAAAGAAAAGAAATCCTATTTCTTTGTTGCGGCTTTAACCACAGCCGTAAACGCTTCCGGATTGCGGAGAGCGATATCGGCAAGAAGTTTGCGATTGATCGTGATGCCACTCTTTGCGAGAGCGCCGATCAACTTCGAATAGCTGATACCGTTGATACGCGCTGCGGCGTTGATACGGATGATCCAAAGTGAACGGAATTCGCGCTTACGGGTACGACGATCACGATAAGCATACTGACGCGATTTATCAAGGTGATGCATTGCAACCGTCAAGACGTTGCTGCGCATTCCGAAGAATCCCTTAGATGCTTTTAATATTTTCTTTCTCCTGTGTCGCGACGCAGGAAGATTTTTTGCTCTTGGCATTGTAGTTTGTCCTTTTCAGATTTTTGTGGATGAAACGCCGCGTAAGCATCTGAATCAGCAACCCTTACGGGTTATGACCGCTTATAATAATAAGCGCTCGACGAAGCGATTGATTTCAAGCACCGTCTAACACCCACAATAGCCGATTTAGTTCGTTCTTTTGAGCTATCGTCAGAACTTGTTGAACTCTACACCGCCCAAATCCTGTTCTTATCTTCTCGTCATTATTCAACTTACGGGTTGAAGGATGGTTTTTCATATTTCTGCGGCTGTGTCGCCGTGGGATCAATTCAAGATTTCTTGGATCAAATACAATTTCTCGCTTTAGGCGGCGGTCGTGAGATCGGTGCCAACTCATTCTTTTTACGTCTCGGCAGCCATGGGCTGTTGATCGATGCAGGGCTCCATCCAGAAAAAAAAGGATGGGAGGCATTTCCTCGCGCCGATCTGCTCGACCCATTCGCCGTTGACTCGTTCATCGTCACCCATGCCCATTCCGATCACATCGGCGGCATTCCATTCATTCTGCAATCACAGCCTCAAGCCCGAGTAATAGCAACACCCGAAACGATCGAAATTGCGAGAGTGATGCTCCGGAATTCAGCGACGCTACTTCCGAAACAACATCCGCAAGAGGTAATGGATAAATTACCGTTCTATACCGAAGCAAAGATCGATGAGTTGATCACGAACATCGAACCCCGACGCTTCGGAAAGCCATTCCAACTTTCGGAGACCACAAAGCCCGTCACGGCTACATTATATATGTCTGGTCATATTCTCGGTGCCGGCGGAATTTTGATCGAATACGACGGCAAAAGAATTTTCCATACCGGCGATACTTCGCTCCATCCGCAAACATTAATAGCGGGTGCCGAACTTCCCGATGGTCCGATCGATGTGCTCATCACCGAATCGACCAACGGTCGTGAAGATGCCTATCTGAGCCACTCACGCGAATCAGAACTTGAGCGTTTGCTCACAACCATTAACGAGACGCTCACTGGTGGCGGATCGGTACTTATCCCCGTCTTTGCACTTGGCAAAATGCAAGAGGCATTGATGATGATGACCGATGCGATGCGCGCCAAGAAGATCCCGACGGTTGATATTTATACCGGCGGTATGGCGCGGCTCATTAGTCAGATATACGATAAAACGGCGCATAGCCAATCACGTCTCCGTAATGATGAACTTCTCGGCGATATTAAACAAGAAGATATTCCTCGCCGTGATGGTCTGTTCTCCGGTAAATTTTTCAAGACTCCGAGCATCGTGCTTGCTTCGAGCGGAATGATGC
>JBBRNY010000056.1:0-15408 GCA_038229915.1 Kapaibacterium sp. (SeqCode)
GCCGGAGCGAGACCTTCGACGACATCAACATCGGGGCGCTCCATCATATCAAGGAATTGCCGCGCATACGCCGAAAGACTTTCGACATATCGGCGCTGACCTTCGGCATAGATCGTATCGAACGCCAGCGATGACTTGCCCGAGCCAGAAATACCCGTAATAACGACCAATTTTTCTCGCGGAATATTGACGTCAATATTCTTGAGATTATGCACCCGCGCACCCTTAACAATGATCGAATCGACCGCCGTTGCTTCGTTTATAGTACTGCTGACTTCCGTTTGTTTCTTCTTCGCCATAGACTCGTGATGCTACACGAAAGCGGGTTTTCTGCCCAAAATTTTTCGTTAGCTTTATAGAACAGGGATGAAGTGGAGTTAGTTTGAAAGATGTCTTAAACGGCAGTTTTGGGAGATTATGAAGAATAATTTGTGAGGTCGTGAGGATATGATAAAAACGGTGATAAAAGACGTGACACAACTAACCAATAATAAATACAATCCCATTCCTTTTCAATTTTGTGAAATCGATACATTTTTATTCGAGCGGAATAAAACAGTGTATATTTGTCATTATTAATTAACCTAAATTAGTCATGGCATCTGGCGTAGTTGGTCTCCTTTTCTTTGGATTTATTTTTTGGATGTTATACGTAGGTATAAAGGGTATAAAGAGAAAAAAAATATTAAAACAGCAAGAGCAAATCAAACAAAAAACTTCTCCTATCTTTACACCTGCAAATAATGGCGTTGAAATATCTGATTTTGCAACATTCACAATATCCAGTTCCTTTGATGAAGTTGAGCCTTCATTCACTTCTATTGGAGAAAATGAATGGGAGATTACAACTCCTCATAAAAAAACTTTCACACTATATCATGCTCAAAAAGAAACCGTTGAGCAATTGTTTGTTCATTTGAAAAATAGATTTGGTGCTTGGAGAGAAAGAACTGTTCCCATAGAAATGCTTATCCATGAAAGTGATATGAGATGCAGAGAGATCGATGCTTTTCTAGAAAAGGCAAAAGAAGAACTAAGCGTTTTAGTCAAAAGAAGAGAGCAAAAATCAGATTGGAATGATTTAAGTAAACTTGATAAAGAAGATGAGATTAATGGTATTCAGAGTGAGTATTTTGATCATTTGACAGCGAAACCTAATTGTAATGCTGATTCACTTTATTCATCAATGGGTAGTAAGTCTGATGCGGATGATGAACTAATAAAGTTTTATGGGGTGGAAAGTATTACACCATACATGCGTTGTCTATCAAGATCAAGCAATATTCAAAAAATTCCTGCTTCGCATTACAACAGAGAGGATTACGAATTGTTAGTGAAAAATGGACTTGCAAGAAAAGGGAAGGACATTCCAATAGAAGATATTTTGCAGTCTCTTACCCTAAAAGAAATGAATGAGATGGTTGTAGCAATTGCTCCTAAACCTTTTACAAGAAAACCAAAAGCGACTGAATTTTTATTGCAGCAACCTAATTTGATGGATACATTAAATAACACCATTAGTTTCAATCAATTGTTTCAGGCTTTACCACTTGACCCAAAATTCGCGCATATTAATCTTGATGAAATTGCTTCTTCTTGGGAGTATGACACAGAACTTGCAAATTGTTTAATTTCTGCTTTTGATAGAGGCGAAATTATTTCCGTTGATGAATTTCGCAAAGAAGAATCAGAAGCATGGAGAAAGGAAATGGGATTCACTTCATGATACCCGACAGAACCGTTAAAATCTCAGACTGATGTGAAACCTTGGCATATGTGCTTTGTCGTTATGATGTAATTTCGCGACCGAAGAACCTTGTTTAATGTAAGACATCATCTTTATGCCAACGGAGATCCTTCGCAAGTTCAGGATGACTAGGTTGGAAGATTCTCACTTTGCCCATATATTCATTGCTGGGCGTTATTGATATAAACTCTTCACTACCCACTGATTTATATGAAATTACGTGAGGGATATTTGCGTTCTATAACCCACACCTGAAAACCCATCGAATGCATAGAGATCTGCTCGGAATACGCGGACTACCGAAAGACGACATTCTACGAATCTTGTCTCGCTCCGATCATTTCATTCAACTCCTCGATCAACCAGAGACCCCTGTTTATCCCGATCTCTTAAAAAATCGAACAGTCGCAAATCTTTTCTTCGAAAACTCAACCCGGACACGCTCATCGTTCGAACTTGCCGAAAAACGGCTCGGCGCAACGGTGCTGTCGCTTGCAATGCAATCAAGCTCCGTTGCAAAAGGGGAGTCGTTGATCGATACCCTCAAAGTGATTACGGCGATGGGAATTGATGTTGTGGTAGTTAGACATCAGTCGGCAGGTGTTCCCCAATTGTTACGAGAGCATTTAAGCGACTCGATTCGTATTATCAATGGTGGCGACGGCGCGAACGAGCATCCGACACAAGCGTTGCTCGATGCGGCGACGCTCGTCGAGATCTTCGGCTCGGTCGCATCGCTAAAAGACAAGCGCATTGCGATCATCGGAGATATTAAGCACTCACGAGTGGCGCGTTCTAATATTTTGTTGCTGACACAACTGGGGATGAAGATCACGGTCGTGGGTCCATCAACGCTCATCCCACGAGAATTTGCGAATGTGTTTGGTGTAACGGTTGAACATAATATTGACCGCGCACTTTCGAATAGCGATGTCGTGATGGCTTTGCGCATTCAACGCGAACGACAAGATCGCGCACTGTTTCCTGATGTTCAAGAATTTCGCGAGCGCTTTGGCATCACTGCCAAGCGTTGCAGGGCTTATCCGACATTACCGATCTTACATCCGGGACCGGCGAATCGTGGTGTCGAACTTGATGACGAAACGGCTGATTCAGAGCATTCAATGATGTACCGACAGGTCACACGCGGAGTTGCGGTGCGGATGGCGGTGCTTGAATGGTTATATTCCGAATAAAAATCGTATGCATATACTGTTACAAAACTGCAGAGTTGTCGATCCCATCACCAAACGTGATGAAGCCGGTCTTGATATTGAGATCAATAACGGTGTGATCGCGAAGATCGGGAAGTCGCTCAAGAGTAGTGGCGCGAAAACATATAATCTGAACGGTGCAGTGGTCGCGCCAGGTTTTTTTGATATGCACGTGCATCTTCGCGAGCCTGGACAAGAATATAAAGAAACGATCGAGACCGGCACGAACGCCGCGGCGCATGGTGGTTTCACCGGCGTTTGTTGTATGCCGAATACCGAGCCTTCTATCAGCGATCCGTTTGTTGTCGGCTTTATAAAAGAGAAAGCAAAGAAGAGTATTGTCGATGTCGAGATCTGTGGTACGATGACCAAAGCCCGAAAGGGCACAGAGCTTGCGCCTATCGGTGCGCTTGTCGAAGCAGGAGTGCGGATGATCTCCGATGATGGTACAGCCGTCGCGAGTGCCGAGGTGATGCGCCGAGTAATGGAGTATGCAAAGATGTTTGATATTCTTTGCACCGAGCATTGCGAAGAACCTTCGATGACGCACGGCACGTGTATGCACGAAGGGAGTATTTCGGCGAAACTTGGTCTGCCCGGGTATCCATCGGTTGCCGAAGATCTGATCGTGGCACGAGATATTATGATCGCCGAGTATATCGGCGGTGTGCGTTATCATGCGGCGCATCTTTCGACAAAAAATTCGGTCGAGCTTGTGCGCGAAGCAAAACGCAAAGGCTTATTGGTAAGCTGCGAAGTCACACCGCATCATTTTACACTGACCGATAGCGCAGTCGAAACATATTGGGGTAATGCAAAAATGAATCCGCCGCTTCGCGAACAATCTGATATCGACGCGATCATCATCGGCCTTAAAGATGGGACGATCGACTGCATCTCCACCGATCATGCACCACACTCGACTTCGGAAAAAGGAACAGATATGATGAGTGCTGCTTATGGGATCATCGGTCTCGAAACAGCTATCGGGCTTGGGCTGAAACATCTCGTTCATACCAAACATCTTTCGTTGATGGAGTACATCACGAAATGCTCGACCAACCCGCGCAAGATATTGAAGCTCGAAGAAATTTCGATCGCAGAGGATTCACCAGCGAATCTGACGATCATTGATCTTGACCGCGAGTGGACACTTGAACTTGAACATATAAAATCGAAATCATCGAACACACCATTTATTGGTACAACGATGAAAGGCAAGCCGATAGGGGTTATCAATAAAGATAACGTGCTTGGCGAAGCATTCGCATAATTCATTATCGTTGAAAGCATCAGCTCCATTCCTACGCATTCTACATTACCTTCAACGTTTGGTGGTTGAAGATCTGTGGAAACCAGCGACAGAATATTTTCGAGCCAATCGCAATTACCGACGTATCACCATTTTATTGGTGATCGCAACAATCGTCGTCAATGGACTTATATTGTTGACGAATGCTGCAGATCCGGCGTCCGATAATTCGGATTATAAAAGAATTGTCGAGTATGCACACGACGCGCAGATCACAGTGCAACGAGCGAACGGTTCATCGCAATTTATTCTCGATTCGATCTCGAATGACCAATACTTACCGTTCTATTCACAATATACCAGCAATGAGTCATTCAATAAATTTTTAGAAAAGTATCAGCAGCTTTGGCTTACGAGCGCGTTTCGCTCAAGTCCGTTACTGAGATCACAAAACAAATCAGAGATTAGTATTGCATTTTATGATGCAAGCAACAAACTTCGAGGATGGTATGCCCCGGAGTTTGTTTCGCCATCGTTCGATACTATTTTCGAAGGTGGCAATGTGCTCGAGCGTCGAAGCCGATTGACGCAGATAGATAGTGATGCGTTTAATCTTTTTTACACGACGGCTCGGAAGATGATCTCGAAGCAGGGATTTTATGTCGGGTATGTCGTCATAAAATATCGTTTGGCGCATCAAGCCGATCTTAGTGCATATCGCCAATGGAAATGGGATGCGACACAACGCACGCCCGACCCGACAGAGCAATATGTTTTTACCACTCGTTCTGCACATACTTCAGCGATCAGCTCGCCGTTTCTCTATATCGATACAACTGAGCGAAGTGTGGTCGCCGGTTCGTTCGTTGCGCTCAACGCGAGAGATTCGCACCGCGTGTTCGCCGACCGTGTGCCGTGGCTTGGTGATATGGCAGGGGTGTTCGAGCTGTTGATCGTTGCAATGCTGTTTTTGTTGTGTCGCTCGATCATCGAACGCAGTTCGTCTCATTCAGGAAAGCGATTATTCGGCGTGGTGATGTCAGTCGTATTGTTTTTTATGGTGATACGAATTGTTCTTTCACTGCTCGATGCTCCGGCAATACTGATCGCGGGGTTGCCGTATTTCGAAAGTACTTTGCCTGCCCACTTCAATCGAATCAATAATTTTCCGAGTGAGTTATTTCTTTCGGTGGGAATTGCGGTGCTGATCTTTGTTTTTATTCGCCGTGCATTGTTATTTTTTGTGATCGAGCCGCGCACTCGTTCGAAGTGGTTTCCTCTGAGTGTTGGTATTGGTGCGGCGGTACTTTCGATCGTGATGTATTGGTTCTTCCAGCATAGTTGTGAGGCCATACTTGGCAATTACTCGGTCGATTTTCTTGAGTCTTCATTACATTCACCCAATGGGTTCGGTTTGTGGGTATCGCTCGTCGGGATCGGCATACTTTATATTCTTGCGCAATATTTATTACATACGACGATCTATTATACATTTAAGAATGCCGCATTTCATCCATCGAGTATCGCGGTAGTATTGTTGTTTTTTGCGGTGCCGCAGATCGCGTTCTTTCTTGCGCTCGCAAGACCTGAGTGGTATTTCGTGAGTTGGAGTGTTGCGAGTATTTCGATCTTCTGTGTATCGTTGTTGCTGAGTTATCTTTATCATAGCGGTTATATTCATCGCCTACGACAGATTACCCATCGCACACTACAAGTAGTGCTGATCGCTGTTGCGGCGTCGGTTTTGATCGTTATACAACTCAATGATTATTTAATGGATGCGCGTCGCGCGATTGCTAATCGCGAAATTCAAGAATCGTACGAACAAAGCGGTGTTGCATATAGTGATCTACTCCATAAAGCGTTAACTCGTTTTCAAGCAAGTGGTGCTGACACGAATATTAAGAGTATTCAGCAATTTAATATTCAAAATCTAACGCTGTGGAACGACGTTCACTATTCTTATCCCGAACTGACCATCGGGTTTACCGTTACTGACCCGATCAGTGGGGCAGTACTGTATTCGATAAAGTCTGGCGATATTTCTTTGACCGAACAGAACGCCGCAACAGGTGACTCAGTGCGTGTGAGAACTACCTCACACTTTACAGTACGTCTTCGCGATTCAACTTCGAGCGCGGCTCGCGTCTTGAACTCGGGGCATGGTGTTGATCTCACGCTTTCAGTTTTTTCATCGGGCAACCATCCTCTGATCCCGACAACACGTCTCGGTGAAATTCTCTGGAGCGATTCAACCCCACGCAGTCGTAAACAACCGACCGTCATTACTATTATACCAAGCGGTGGTTTGGGACCAACGCGAATGTCGGAATTAGGGATCGATACGAGTAACAATTCGTATATGATCTTGACACGATCTGTTGCTGATACATCGCGCCTGCTCGCTCCATCAATACAACAAGCCGCGTTCATTCCGTATCCGCGTAATAACGATGCCATTCATTTTGTCATCTTGCTGACAGAAGTGTTTATTGTACTGACGTTTCTTGGGTTCGTGATAGCATTAGTTTTTCGTGTGATAGAACAGCGGACGATCCGATTAAATATTTCTTTGCAAGAAAAAGTGTTGCTGGTCGTATTTTTTGCAATTATTTTCTCGTATGTGTTCATTACGCAGATCACCTCTGTCGTGGTCGCATCGAGCACGGGTGCGGCGACGAACGAATCGTTCGAACATAAAAAACAATTAACATTAAAAGAAGTACAGGCTGCTTTACGATTTGATTCAGCCGCGGTCATCGAGCGACATCTTACAAGTATCGCCGAAGCGTTGAACTGTGATATTTCGTTGTACAATTCTCAGTTCGCTGTCATCAGTTCGACCTGCAATGATTGCTATCGGTATTCATTAATGCCGCAAGTACTGCCAAGTACGCTGATAAAAAAACTTTCTGAAACGGCATCCGATGAGATCGTCACCACCAGTGTAATTCGTTCATCGCCGGTTCGTTTATGGTTGCGCGAGATCGAATCGCTCAGAGAACCAGGAAGAAAGCTGACGATCTTACTCGCACAAAAAGCCGAGCCGTTCACCGCATTACAGGATCGAATTACTGCAAATGTCTCTGATGCGATCACGATACTCGCATTACTCGCATTGCTGTTGTCGTCGTATCTTGCTTCGCGAATCGTAAGGCCCTTGCTCATCTTAAAAGAAGCGACACAGGCTGTTGCGCTCGGCAGTCTTGCGATCTCGCTTCCGCGCAAACGCAATGACGAGATCGGGGATGTTGTTGATGCATTTAATGCGATGACGCAAGAACTCTCGGTAAGTCGCGAGCGCGTCGGGCAAGTGGAGCGCGAAGGAGCGTGGAAAGAAATGGCGCGGCAAGTAGCGCATGAAATTAAAAATCCGCTTACCCCGATGAAGCTGTCGGTACAGCACGTACAACACGCGTTCGAACATCAAGATACAAACTTTCCGAATATTTTTCGTCGCGTGCTTCGTACTCTTACCGAACAGATCGACGTGCTGACACGTATTGCTACCGAGTTTGCGCGTTTCGGCGAAATGCCGCGTCGGCGCTACGCATTTGTTAGTGTTCGTAATGTTGTCGATAGTGCGGTCTCGCTTTTTGAAGCTGAGCGTGCGCGAATTCGATTTGCTATTGACATCCCAAAAAAGATCTCGAATATTTATGCCGACGATGAAGAATTTCGCCGCGCACTTGTTAATCTTGTCAAAAATGCTGTGCAAGCAATTGATGGGTGGGGAGTGATCTTGATCACCGCAAACGAGCGCAACGGTTTGGTGCATCTTCGTATTTCTGATTCGGGTTCGGGTATGAAAACCGATACGCTCAACAAAGCTTTTGATCCTAACTTTTCGACGAAGACGAGTGGTATGGGTTTAGGACTGGCGATCGTGAAGAAAACTATTGTTGATATGAGCGGCACGATCACTGTCGAAAGTGAAGTCGGCAAAGGCACAACATTTCACATAGAGCTTCCGGCACGAGGCGGAGAAGGAAGTTGATCGTAGTAGCTCCGACTAAATTCGGAGCTACTGTATTATAATTGTTTCTCTACTGCTTCGCACACCTGCTTTAGCAAATCATCGAACGGAATATTTTCATAGACTCTTGCGCCGGCGGCGTTAAAATGCCCGTTGCCGCCGAAAGTCTTTGCGACCTCTGCTGCTGATGACTCTTCGCCGCGTGAGCGGAAGCTGATCTTCCAACCGTTTGGTAATTGCAAGAAAAATATTGAAAACACCAACGACTTTACTTGTAGAGGGAATTGTACAAAACCATCAACTTCTTCGGGTGATGCTCCGGCGGTTTTCAGGTCGTCTTGGGTGATGAGTTGGGTTGCGAGTTTGTCATCAAAAAAGAATTTGATCGAGGCGAGCGATGCGCCGATGAGTTTTAGCCTTGAAGCTTTTGCCGAGTTGTAGGTTTCGTTGTAGCACTTTACGGGGTCGGCACCGAGATCGATGAGATCGGCGCAGGTGCGTAAAATATCCGAGTCGGTACGCGGAAATTTGAAACTACCCGTATCGGTCATGATGGCAACGTACATTGCTTGCGCGGCTTTCGGCGAGATCTTGCCACCGAATTTCGGCATCATATCTTGTATCAAGCGATAGACCATTTCGCCCGTCGAAGTGGCTTCGGTATCGATGAAGCTGATCTTCGCAAATTGTTTTGGCTCGAGGTGATGATCGACCAGCACTGGCATTTTGTGATCCTGTAGTAGCGTACCAAGCGATTTCGTACGATCAGGGTCATTCGTGTCGAGCAACATAAATACATCGGCACTTGAAATAGCACCGCTATCACGCGAAGCATCAAATTGCTTAACGATGGGGCGCTCTTCATCGAGGAAATAAAAATTCTCGGGGACGGGCGAAAAATTATAGATCGCCACTGTTTTGCCGATGCTCATCAGCCACTCCGCCAAGCCAAGCTCCGAGCCGAGCGCATCTCCATCAGGATTGATATGCGTCGTGAGCACGAACGAATTATTGCTGGCAATAAGATCGCTAAAGTCAGCGGCGTTGTATTGAAATATTTTTGGAATCATAGGGGAGCACAACAGAGGATTTCCTATTCTCGCTCCATAATTGTCTGAACCTTGATTTTAAGAGATTTTAAGGATTTATGGGATTTGATATAGTCTATAAAAGAATAGCACTTCGGTGCAATACATATTCGAACTGTCACGACAAAAAAAAGGGCGGACAACACTGTCCGCCCATAAAACATATTTCTAAAGCCTAACGACTAAAGACTAAAGACTAATAACCTAACGACTAATTGATGCTCCAGGTATTGCCTGAGTTCAACAGCTTCTTGAGATCGCCTAAGCCTTTTGATTTGGCGGTGGTGATCTGCTCGGTCATTTGTTCTTCGTAGGTTGGACGCTCGTGGGCATAGATAATACCCAATGGGCAAGGGAAGCCTTCCATTTCGCTCATCCGTGCGAGGATGGTGGCGAGGATAGAGTCTTGCTCATTGTGGAGCAAGAGTTTATCTGCGCTCACATCGGCGACGTTCACGACTTTCGGCGTGAAGCCATCGAGCATAATTGCTTTTTCTTTGTTCTTTCCGAAAATAAGCGGCTCGCCTTGTTTTAAGAAAACGATGTTGTCATCTTTCACATCTTTTTCGGTCAAGTTCAAGAATGCGCCATCATTGAAGATGTTGCAGTTCTGATAAATTTCCATAAACGAAGTGCCTTTGTGATGAGCGGCACGTTTGATGACTTCTTGCAAATGTTTTGTGTCGCGGTCGATGGTGCGGGCAACAAATGTTGCTTCGCTACCAAGTGCGAACAACGCTGGGTTGATCGGGTAGTCGATCGAGCCATACGGGGTTGACTTTGTCTTTTTGCCCTGCTCAGATGTCGGCGAGTATTGCCCCTTCGTCAAGCCGTAGATACGGTTGTTGAAGAGCATAATGTTCACGTCAAAATTGCGGCGAAGAATATGGAGCGTGTGGTTGCCGCCGATCGAAAGACCGTCGCCATCGCCCGTTGCGAGCCAGACCGAAAGATCGGGATTCGCGGCTTTGACACCAGATGCGATCGCTGCGCCACGACCGTGAATAGTATGGAAACCATACGTATTCATATAATATGGGAAGCGCGATGAACAGCCGATACCGGCGACGAACACCATTTGATGCGGAAGCACACCAAGTTCAGGCAGCGTGCGCTGTACCTGGGCGAGGATCGAATAATCGCCGCAACCCGGGCACCAACGAACGTCCTGATCGGATGCAAAATCTTTTGCCGTCAATGCAATAACGGGCATATCGATGTTCAGATCGGGCGCCGGAGCAGTCTTTGCATGCATCGGTGGCGGAGCAACGCTCGCCTTACCAGGAAACGCCTTGAACGGTGGTGGTGTCGGTACTTTCGGTGTATCTGCCATAAAATTTGTGCGTAGTCTATTAAGCGAGGATATAACAAACACAAAGAATGCTTCGTTTCGGGGGGAGAAAATAGGTCGTGGCGAAGTTTGGAATATGCGCTATTGAAAACACAGAATTTGGGTATTAACCAAGCCGCCTAAGCAGCTACTTATTTTGAAGGGTCTTGGTATGGACCAATGCTACCAAGTTTCCAAACATCATCTTCCTTATAGACTGAGTAATAGATGGAGTCATACGTCCTGGTCGAGCTATCGGTTTTGAAGGTCTCTAAAACATAGACTCTTGCAACATTAGGTGCGTAAGATTCTAATACAACCTTTTTTATTTTAAGGTCTATATGTCTGCCTTTAGCATGTGCGAACCACCTACTCATTGTTGTATCACCATTTTCTATAATGGCCTTCTTCATCGACAACGACATAACATTCATCACTCCGGCAGAGTCGCGCTGATCGATCGCCTTAAAAAAGCCTAATACAGGGTCGGAAGGCTCATTAGACTTTTTCGCGCAACCAACACAAAGGGAAACAATGCTTAGTAAAACAATGAGTTGTTTCATCGGTGGGGTTTTGATCGTTAAGTATGGTACGAAGATACGCAATTTAAATACCCCGATTTGAATGATAGGCGTGAGGCGGTTGCATCCCCTTACTCCAACTTTTCGAATGAGATACTATTGAAGAGTACGTTCCACTGTTTGGATGTTGTTGTGCCGCCGCTGAGAAAGATGCTCACGAGATATTTTGGCGTGAGATCGGTTATCCCTTATCGGCATTTCTTACTTATTCGCCTTTTACATTTTCTTTACCTAAATAAAATTCATAGTATATTGTAGCCAAATTCATAGGCACCTGTTATTTGTTTTTGTATTTTATGAAAGAGATTACTCCAATTGTTGTTCGGGGTTTGCGGAAGTCATTCAAGAATGTTGTCGTGCTTGATGGTATCGACCTCACGGTTGAACGAGGGACGATCCTCGCGTTGCTTGGTCCTAATGGGGCAGGAAAAACGACGACGATCAGAATACTCAGTACGCTCATCGGTTTCGATTCGGGCGAAGCATTTATTAATGGCATTGATGTTCGTCGCAATGCAAAAGATGTTCGCAAGGTCATCGGCTTGACGGGGCAATATGCGGCAGTGGATGAATACCTGAGCGGTCGCGAAAATTTGGTAATGATGGGGAAGCTCTATCATCTCAGTACCAGCGACAGCAAGCGCCGCGCCACACAACTGCTCGAAGAATTTGACCTGACAGAAGCGGCGGATCGCAATGCGAAAACCTATTCGGGCGGTATGCGCCGCAGGCTCGATCTGGCGCTGAGCTTAGTCGCGACGCCGCCGATCTTATTTCTCGATGAACCAACAACAGGGCTTGACCCACGCAGCCGACTCGCGATCTGGGAGCGCGTCGAGCAACTTGCTCGTGACGGAACAACGATTTTATTAACGACACAATATCTCGAAGAAGCCGATAAACTTGCCGATCGGGTTGTAGTGATCGATCACGGAAAAGTGATAGCCGAAGGTACGCCGAACGAATTAAAAAGTAATGTCGGCAATGAGCGTCTGGAGTTGGTGCTTGCAAGTGATGATGATGTTGCCAAGGCGATCACTACGTTCAACAACGAACAGCTTCGTAAAGAAGAGCATCGCACGGTTTCGCTTGCTGTTGACGGAAGTGTCCGGCACGTTAAGCATATTCTCGATACGCTCGAAAACGAAAAGATCAGCGTCGTCACATTTTCATTGCATAAGCCAACGCTCGACGATGTGTTCTTACAACTAACAGGTCACCAAGCAAGCGAAGAAAAAACAGAGGAAAGTAAATAATGGAAGAGTCATCAATATTTATCCCAAAGCCGATGAATCGGTCGGCGTTGTTTTGGGTTGTGCGCGATACTTCGGTGCTGATCGGTAGAAGTTTGAAACATATTTTTAAGAATATGGATCAGCTGTTTGCGTTGGTCATACAGCCGATCATGTTTATGCTGTTGTTTCGATATGTGTTCGGCGGTGCGATCGATACCGGCTCGACGACGTATGTCAATTATCTTGTCGCAGGAATTTTGATCCAAATGGCTGCATTCGGCGCGATGACCACATCGATCAATGTCGCCGCCGACTTGCAACGCGGTATCGTTGACCGACTGAAATCATTGCCGATCATCAGCTCCGCAGTCTTAACGGGGCACGTCGTTGCCGATCTTGTTCGTAATGTGCTGTCATCAATTATTCTGATCGGCGTGAGTTTGCTTGTTGGTTTTTCGCCGAGTGGTTCGCTTGTCGATTGGCTCGAATTAATTGGGATACTATTGATTTTTACGTTGTCATTCTCGTGGCTATCGGCGATCATGGGTCTTGCGGCGAAATCGGTTGAGGCAGTACAATGGCTTGGGTTTGTGTTCGTGTTTCCGTTGACGTTCGCCAGCTCGGCATTTGTCCCGACCAAAGGGATGCCTACGGCATTGAGGGTCTTCGCCGAAAATCAGCCGGTGACTCATGTCATTGAGGCTATGCGTTCGTTGATGGTTGGCACTCCGATGGGCGACCACGCGCTACTTTCGGTGATTTGGTGTGGATCGATCACGGTGGTCTGCATCCCGATCGCGTCGTATCTGTTTAGGAAAAATGTCGGCAAGGTATAGAATTCAGTAGCTCCGACTTTAGTCGGAGTAATTTTGAGCGGAGAAATTTATGGTGAGGAATTGAGCCGACTGAAGTCGGCTCTACTGCTGATGGGTGAAATTTCTGTGCCAAGGTTTATGGGATTTCTGAGGATTAGGGTTAGTTATAAACGCAACGAAGCGGAAATCTTCATCACGCTTAAGCCGATATTGCCTCGGCGTCTCGATCATAATACTTCTCTACTATGAGAGCAGCTTTAGCGCAATTGGTCAATTGTTAATCCGGAAATCCTATAATCCCATAAATCCTGACTCAGATAGTTTTCAACGAACAGTGTTAAACGATGCAGTAGATAAATGCTTTGCTTCGTCGATGTCTCACCCCGAAGTCTTTCGAGTTCGGGGATGAGCATCTTGATGGATGATGGATCTGATAGTTTCTCCCGTGACAGGAGTTTTTCGTTGTTTCTTCAATGTGGTATAGACAGTGTTCCAGTCAGTCTATATCACGAATCACTTACTCTCAACAATCTTTGTGATCCGTTTTCGCGCTCGGTTTTTACGATATTCAACCCCGAGCGCGACAACGTTTCTGTGAACGCTCATCTTTGAGGGAGTATGAGGACCCCGATGAGCTTCTTTGTAACCTTTACTGTATCTTCCATATGCTTTAGATGCACTGTTGATATGACAATGATAATCCCGATCTTTTCAGATCGCCCGTGGATGTATCTATTACAATTCTAATATATTACAATCTGCATTTATTACAATTCTAAAAGTGTGCGCCGAAGATTTTGCTTTTGTGTAAGCCCCATTTTTCGGCGAATGGCAACACGATGATTTTCGACCGTGTCTTCGGTGATGCCAAGTTTGGCAGCGATCTCCGCACTAACGAGCGAGCTAATGATAAGGCTACAAATTCTCAGCTCGGTCTCGGTCAGTTCAGGGAAGTGGTTTGCAATATTCGCAAGATGTGCCGAAAACTGTCCGTTCGATTGAACGACAAGCTCTTGCCAAACCATCTGGCGACGAGCAGGCGTGTGGCGCAGCATACGCGGCGTAGGGATGATGATGTCGTGTTGTAAATGAAAGTTATGCATGAGAAAACATAGATAAATGATTACCATACAAAAATAAGGGAATAAAAACCCCACGCATTACTCTATTGGTACTCTATTCGGGAGAAATTTGTGAAATTGGGCTAAAAACGGCGATTTTTTCTTTATTTTTCTGAAAAAAATAAAATAGAGTACTCGCTCAAGCACTAAAAAAGCACGAAATCCATCATCGGCATTGCAAAAATGAGTAATTTTGTAGATATTTACCAATTAGTAATGCCTCGAACACGCATAAGCAGTATCGAATCACTTCGCGAAACTATCGAGAAGGTTGAGACTCGCGTTCAAACTGCCGGGTATAGTCTCGATTTAGAGCCAGCGATACAAGAGCTCTATGATGCCTGCACCGCTTCGAAGTGGGACGAGGGGATCGTGAGGATGATGCAGTGCCAATTGGAGATAGCGTTGATAAAAAAAGAAATGCTCCAGGCGCAGGATTGGTATGAACGGTCATTGAAACTTGCAGAAAAAAAAGGATTAGAGCAGTTTGTACTTTCGGCGAGATGCTGGAAAGCTCGAACATATATTAATCAAGGAAATTTGAGAGAGGGTTTTCTTCTTGCAAAAGAAATACTAACCGATGCCGAGAAATGGAACAACCAGTTTTATATCGCTAACTCAAAATTCTATTTAGGAGTGGTCTCACAGCGATACTCGGTCGATGATGATGCGCTGACCTATTTCAAAGATGTCATCAAGATCACTCGCAACAATGAACATCTCAAACTCGAAGCTTCTACTTTTTACTATCTATCTGAATTATTTCTTACGCGCAATGAATATGCCTCCGCCGAAAAGAACGCTATAGAATATACGAAGATCCAAACCATTCTCTCCAAGCCTTCGGATATTCTGCGTGGCAACATTCGTCTTGCGAGCATATTACTCGAAACAGGGAAGTTAGAAGAAGTAGAGGCTCTGCTGAGTAGCATATCGAAATCAACCGACGCGTTATATAGCGATGACAAGGGCACGTTGCTCTTGTGCAATGCGAAGCTTGCGGCACGCGAAAAAGATTTTACTGAAGCAAAAAAACTTTTTGCAAAAGC